>NZ_CP041330.1:3074220-3381174 GCF_013394165.1 Pseudoalteromonas sp. Scap06
TCTGCGTAAGCACTTACAGCGTGGTAAGGTCGAAGTTTTCTTAAAATTTGTAGCAAACCCTGCACATGTTGGTGAATTATCAATTAATCAATCTCTTGCTGAGCAGCTAATTAATAGTGCTAAGTGGGTACAACAACAAAGCAATGGTGATATCAATCCTGTTGACATTTTGCGTTGGCCTGGCGTGATGGAAGCGCAAGAAATTGATATGGATAGTGTAAATACAGCACTCATTACTGGGCTTGACCAAGTAATTGAAGACTTTAAATCTGCACGTGGTGATGAAGGTGCAAACCTTGAAGAAATGATAACTACACGATTAACCGCCATTTTAGAGCAAGTTGATATTGTTGAAGCACACATGCCAGAAATTACTAAATGGCAACGTGAAAAGTTAGTACAAAAACTTGAAGATTTAACAACAAATATTGATGAGTCACGTCTTGAACAAGAACTGATTTATCTTGCACAAAAGCAAGATGTAGCAGAAGAACTTGATCGTTTAAAATCGCACGTTAAAGAAACACGTAAAATTTTGAGTAAAGGTGGTGCTTGTGGTCGTCGTTTAGATTTTATGATGCAAGAGTTTAACCGTGAAGCAAATACCCTAGCTTCTAAATCAATCAACAGCGACATCACCAATGCTGCAGTTGAGCTAAAAGTATTGATAGAGCAAATGCGTGAGCAAATTCAGAATATTGAATAACAAACTATAACGTTAGAAAAGGCCATGATTATTCCTAATTATGGCCTTTTTTATTCCTGTTTATAAAAGTGTGCTTAGAGAGGTTTTTAAGGTTTCAAACTTAATAGGCTTGGTAAGTACTTTATTAATACCGACCTTGAAGCACGATGCCTTGTCATCGGTTGAAGCATTGGCCGTTAGTGCAAAAATAGGAATATCACTTAACAGCTCATGGCGTATATGTTGCGTGGCGCTTAATCCATCCATGGTTGGCATCATGATATCCATTAAAATTAAATCGAAATGCTTGAGTTTCAAAAACTCAATTGCTTCTACTCCATCATTAGCAATCGTGACTTTGTGATTTAGCTTTTGTAAAAACGCCTTAATAAGTACTTGATTGGTTTTATTATCTTCAGCAACGAGAACTGATAGTACAGGCTGTTCTGATGAAAGCTCGGGTTTAGTTTCATCAATAATCGCTTCTTTAAATGGCAATAAAATAGTAAACGTACTACCTAGCCCTAACTGCGTTTCAACATTAATAGAGCCGCCCATAAGTTCAATTAGATTTTTTGAAATACTGAGGCCTAACCCTACTCCTTCATTTTTTCTGTTTATACCTTCGTTAACTTGTCGAAACGGCTGAAATATAAAGCTTAGATCTTTCTTTGCAATGCCTACCCCTGAATCTTCGATAGTAAATTTTAGTTTGTCATCTACAATATTTACACATAATGCAATATGTCCTGAGTGAGTAAACTTGAATGCGTTGCCAATGAGATTAAATAGTATCTGCCCCAGCCTAAATTCATCACCCATAATATAGGTAGGGATATCGTCATTAATCGAAACTGAAAAAATAATATCTTCACTGTCTTCAATAATATGCAATTGCCCAACAATATTCTCAATAAGCAGCTTTACATTTAGCGGTTTATTGGCGATTAATACAGTCCCTGATTCAATTTTTGAAAAATCTAATACGTCGGTAATTAATCCATAAAGAATATCAGCACTAGAGTTTGCATAATTCAGCCATTGGCGTTGCTCTTGAGTTAAATCGGTATCTATTAATAACTCTATCATCCCCATAATCGCATTCATGGGGGTCCTTATTTCATGCGACATGATGGTTAAAAATTTTGTTTTTGTTTTACTGGCTTCCTCAGCTTTAAGCTTTTCATTTTCAAGTGCAGTCTCTCGCTCTTTTGAGACTGTGATATCTTTGGCAATACCTAAATAGCCAATGAAATTTCCGTTTTCGTCAAATTGCGACTTACCATTAAGCGATACCCACAAAGGTGTCGATGCCTTAACCTCAAACTCAAAACCATTAAAATCCTCATGCTCAGCTATTAAAGCAGCAAAAGCTTGCCATTTTAGTGTATTTCTTTGCTCATTTTTAGTGCGCAAAGACTCTATGGTTTTATTAATAAATGTTTTCGCATAGGTATTATCTTCCCTTTCCAGATTGTTAACGCTGGTAAAAGTCATATCTGGCTCGGTTCGCCAAAACCACTCACTTGCTAATTCTTTAAATAAAGTAGAAAGCTGAGAAAATTTATCAAGTAGTAAAACAGATTGATGAGTTTGTTCATGTAGCTTATTTAATTGGAGAAAAGCGTGGAATACTTGCTGAAGAAATAAAATTATTGAGTGTGAAGCTAAAACATTATGGTTAATTTTGTTACTCACATGAGTGAAAATAAATAAGCATTGTTCTTTACCCGTATCAATCCCGATTAACAGCGCTGTATTTTTATTCTGATTATTTGCCTCTGCTGATAAAGTAACTAATTGTTCTGGCAATGGATTGCAACTAAATGAGTAACCTTTTTTTAAAGCCTGAATAAATGCAGCACATGGTGGCCAAGTTTTCTCATAAAAATCGATGTTAGTTGTGCCTATAGTTAAAAAATGATGATGTGTTTTTTTTAAAACAATGCAGTCTTGGTATTGAAGTAATGGCTGCAGTAAAGCTGACATAGTAGCTAAAATATCAATTTCATCATCACACTGATGCAATAACGCTAACTGCTTCTGTAGTTCCGTAAGCGTAATTAATTCATTACGTTGCATACTCATTCCCTCAGCTAAAATGCATCGCGTTTTGCAAAAAAATACCAAAATCGATGTTATGACTAATTAATATAGAACAAAATTTAATATAAATCATTGAGTTATTTTTATGGCAGGGTGGAATGATTTCTGCTTTATTAATATAAATAAATACATAAAGGCATAACCATGAAGATAGTATGTATTGGTGGTGGTCACGGATTAGCACAAGTGTTAAGTGCGATAAAACCCTTATGTAGTAACCTAACAGCAATTGTAGCAACTACCGATAATGGTGGTAGCACCGGTCGCATTAGAGCCGATCAAAATTGTATCGCTTTAGGTGACATAAGGCGCTGCTGTGTTCAACTTGCAGGTGAAAGCACGCAAGCCCAAGCTATGTATGAGCATAGGTTTATCCATGGCGATATGGCGGGTCATAGTTTAGGGAATTTAACACTATTGGGTTTAACCCAGCTAACACAGTCTCCCACTGAGGCTATTGCTGCTTTTAATCGTTTGCTTGGAAATAAAGAGACAGTTTTGCCTATGTCTGATCTACCTACAGATTTAGTAGCCGAGCTAAACAATGGTGAAAAAGTATTTGGTGAATGCGCGATTGATGCTCTAAATGAACTACCAAGTACAATCTACTTATCGAAAGCGGTGCCGCCAGCACCTGGTACTATTGAAGCTATTTTAGATGCCGATTTAATAATTATTGGTCCAGGTAGCATCATTACTAGCGTGATGCCTGCTTTTTTAATTACAGAAATCACTGAAGCAATAAAAAAAACCTCTGCGTGTAGAGTATTTATTGAAAACACAGCGCAAGAAAGCAGCGTGATGCAACATACAAAAATTGCCGGCATTGACTGGTTACAGAAGAAGCTCGCCACTAAAGTATACGATTTAAGTATTTCTCCTTCTGCCATTATTGAAATTTTACAACAGGGAGAGAAGTATAAGGAAACAGGCAAGCATTTACATAATATTAATGAACTAAAAAATGTATTTTCAGAGTTATTAAAAAGCTCTTTTAATACTGAAAAACACGCTTAATGATTTTGGGTAAGTTCTCTCATATGTTCGAAGGTTTTTTTACTTTGTGCATCAGCTAACTTTAAGAGGGTTACAACCTCAGTGTTTAAACCATTGACCTTAACTTGCTGCTCAATAAGCTGGCACGTTTGCGCTAATCTTGTTGCACCAAAACTATAACCGCTACTTTTTAAGCTATGAGCGCACAGTTCAATTTCTGCGGCATCGGTTGAGGAAAGCATTTGCGCCACTAACTTTTTAGACTCATCAACAAAAACGTTTATCAGTTCAATGGCTGTGCTATCACCAACATCATACTTTAGTTGTTCTATTACAGATGTATCTATCATAATTTTCTTTTGGAGCTCATTGTGAATAATCAGATTATATTGTTTGTAGACTCTTCAATGATTGGTGGTATTGAAACTCATATTATAGAGTTATACAAGCTGCTTAACAAAAACCAGCTTAGTTGCTCGGTTTTATTTTATAAGAATCATGGGAATAATGAATTTTATGAGTTACTTGATAAGCAAAGCATACCGTATGATTTTCTGCAAGGTACACTCATTAGTTTAATCAAGCGGTTTCGCAGTTACGATCGCAATACAGTTATTCACACCCATGGTTATAAAGCCGGTATTTTAGGGCGTTTGGTTTGTAAAATCACAAATAAGCATTGTGTTAGCACTTACCATGCAGGAGAGGCTGGTACAGGAAAAATGTGGCTGTATAACAAATTCGATTTATGGCTTAGTTGGTTATCAACTAACTTTGCAGTGTCTGAAAAAATTAGTAAAACAATTAAAAACGCCCAATTACTGGAAAACTTCATCGCAATAGCCGAACCTCCCAGCACTGGTTTTGCACAACCGTTACTTAGAGTCGGGTTTGTTGGGCGCTTATCTTATGAAAAAGGCCCTGATATATTTTATGAGTTAGCTGAAAGTATGCAGACTAATAAACAGGTACAGTTTCACCTTTTTGGGGATGGCCCGATGCGTGATCGTATTCCACAATTAGACAACCTTCATTACCATGGTTTAACACCCCGAGATGATATTTGGCAACATTTAGATGCCCTACTTATTTGTTCAAGAGAAGAAGGCCTGCCTATGACGCTTCTAGAAAGTATGGCGCATTATAAAATTGTTATCAGCAGCCCTGTGGGCGCTATTCCTAGCATTATAAACAATGGAATTAATGGCTTTTTAATGAAATCAGCAAATACACTAGAGTGCCAACAATCGATAGAAGCATTACTTGCCTTGCCGGCAATACAAAAAAGTGAAATGGCACACTCAGCATACACTATGCTTGAAGAGCGTTTTTCAGGTAGAAAACAATTTAACTTGCTGCAAAGTGCTTATACAGCAAAAACATTATTATAAATTTTCTTCCCACCCTTTAATTTTTCGGTACAGGGTTGAAGGGCTTACATCTAAAAGAGCGGCAGCTTTGGGAATATTAGTTGCGCATATTTTTATGACCCGCTCTATATATTCTTTTTCGGCGATCCACAAAGCCTTAACCTCACTTTCAACCTGCGGTAACTCTTCAAACTCTTGAACTGGTAACGATGTATGTTGCTCTTTAACCAGCCCCTCGTTACCTGACTCTTTTTGCGGGCTTTGTGGCAATGCTGGTAGCATAGATACATCAATCCACTCTTGTGGGTTAAGCACTAAAATATTACGGATCACATTTTCCAGCTGCCTAACATTACCAGGCCAATCGTATTGTGCTAAAAAGTGCTTCACATCATCGGTTATCCCTTTATAAGGATGTTGCTCTTCCTTGGCTATTTTAATAAATAGCGCTTGCGCTATTTCGATAATATCTCTGCCGCGCTCTCTAAGTGGCGGCAACTCAATAGGAATAACATGTAATCTGTAATACAAATCTTCTCTAAATCGACCTGCCTCAACCTCAGCAAGCGGGTTTCTATTGGTAGCACAAACAAACCTCACATCAACCTTAACTTGTTTTTCGCTACCGACTTGTTGATAAGTACCTGTTTGAATAAAACGAAGTAATTTACTTTGTAAATTAATATCCATTTCACATAACTCATCTAAAAACAATGTCCCCCCATCCGCCTGCCCTGCGGCACCCAAGCGGTTTGCAATTGCTCCAGTAAAAGCACCTTTTAAATGGCCAAATATTTCACTTTCAATCAAATCTTTGGGGATAGCAGCACAATTAAGTGCAACAAAGGGCTTGTCGGCACGATTAGAGGCTTGATGAACTGCTCGTGCACAAAGCTCTTTGCCAGTACCACTTTCACCGGTAATAAATACCGTGGCTTTACTCGCTGCAGCAGAGCTAATAACTTGATACACCGATTGCATTTGCTTGGAGCTACCAATCAAGTCAAAGTAACGACCGTTTTCATAAATATTTTTATACTTGGTAACCGTTTGTTTTAAATCTTTTATTTTGAGAGTGTTGTTAATGGTTATACGAAAACGTTCTGCCTCTACAGGCTTTTCTAAAAAATCACTAGCGCCTAACTTAATCGCTTGAATCGCCATTTCTTTGGTAGCATGCCCAGTTAATACAACAACTTGCGGAAAATTATCAGGTTCTAGCTGAGCAAGAATATCCAACCCGTTCATATCGGGTAACATCACATCGAGTACGATCAGATCGGGTTTTATTTTATTAATAATATCAAGAGCGGTTGCCCCATCATTTGCCACTAGTGTGTTTACACCTGTTGGTAAAAGATAAGACTGATACATCATAGCAAGCGACTGGGTGTCTTCTACAATCAGTATTGTTGGTGGCATAATCCCATTCCTTTTAGCGACTCGCTAAGAATTATTTAGAGAAAAAATATTAACTTATGGATATTAAGTTAACTATACATAGTTAATTAAATCAAATTCAATTAATGATTATTAATGAGGCATCATCCACTTCTTTAGAAAGCGCAACCTGAGAATTTTTCCATAACGAGTGTGCAAAATCCTCTGCTGAGGAGCTTTGCATAGGGATGATTTTTTTTAATTCGGTCATTTCGTCTTTATCGGTAAAGCGGTTATCCGTCCAACCATCAGTATAAAGTATAATATGTTCAACATTATCAAGCTTGGCTTCATATAAAGTATATTGATGATCATTAGACAGCCCAAGCAATGGTCCGGTACCATTTAGCTGAGATAGCTCACCATTTTTACTGATAATAACCGGTGCGGGATGACCAGCATTGAGCCAATACAACTTATTATTTTCTAAAAAACAAATCATTAAAGTGACTAAGCTTGATTTACATAATTGCTGTTTATAAAGCGCATTATTGAGCGCAACGAGCATTTCTTGATACGCTAACCCGGTCGCTAAAAAGCCACTTATAAAACCTTTTATAGCAAAGCTTTCTTTGAGCGCTTGTAAGCCATGACCCATCATATCACCGAGTATAAAAGCAGTACCTTCATCATTAATTGGCATAAAAAAGTCACCGCCATTACCCACACTAATAGAGCCAAAAATATGCGCTGTTTTACCATGCCCTAAAAGCACTTTAGAAGGTGTTAATCCGAATGTACTTTGATAGGACAAGTATGCAAATCGATGAGTTACTCGATCTATGCTTTGTAATAACTTATTTTTTTTAACTGGTTTTATTAAGTAATCATCAACCCCTAATCGATTAATTTTACTGATCACTTCTTCGCTATCATCGCCAGTTAACATCACCACCGATAACTGAGATTTTAAATTCGATTTATTAAGCTTTTCCAGTAATGGCTCACACGTTCCTTGTTTAAGTTTATGATCAAGTAACAATATACTAGCATCAGAGGTTAAAATAGCTTGCCAGCCAGCCTCTATGTTTTCACAGGTGACGACATTAAATTTATCTTTTAGGTAGGCGCTCATTAATGCTAATTGAGTGACATCATCGTCGACATAAATAATACTCGGTCGTTTATCAATGTTAGTTAAGGGAAAAGAAAAATAGTTTTTTCCTGCTCGCGTGTCGTAGGTGGCATCCGCAAAGTAATGGCGAATAAGTTCAACCCCCATCCCTCCTTCTACCAGCTCAGCCGATGCTAATGTCCATGAAGAGTTGTTTTGTTTAAATAAATTATAAGGCTTAAGTTCATCTATAAAAGTTAATTGGTAAGTATCATGATTTATTTGGTTAATACGCAACATTATAAGCTGCTCAT
Organism: Pseudoalteromonas sp. Scap06; assembly: GCF_013394165.1. NCBI lineage: Bacteria > Pseudomonadati > Pseudomonadota > Gammaproteobacteria > Alteromonadales > Pseudoalteromonadaceae > Pseudoalteromonas > Pseudoalteromonas sp. Scap06. The sequence goes on from NZ_CP041330.1 coordinate 3,082,186, forward strand.
CGCCCTCATTATGGCGAATTAAGTTAGTTAGGTATTCGGTTGCGACTAAGCCTGCTGCATCCGCTTCATCTCGGGTCACCGATAAAGCGCCCAGTACATGCTTAAGTACTTGGCGTATTTCAGTTAAGGTCGGCCATAATAATTCAAAACGCCGCTCAAATAATATATCCATAAAAGTCTCAGTAATGTTTAAACAACCACTTTTGTTTATTTATTTTGCTGGTTAAAAAAGCGCACAGCCTTGGCCATTTTGGAGAGTGTCGTTGGAAGAGCAGTAGCATGCGCTCCCCTAAAGGAGCAAAGCTATGTTGACTTACCAGTAACTTTATATTGCTATGACCCGCTTGCTTAAGTTCTGCCACGCCTTGACATAACGACTCTTCATTATTAATACCTAGCGCAATAGTAACCAAGGTCAGCTCGCTACATAAGCTTAAAGAATGCAGTGGTACATTATTACGATTTAACTTTAATGCTGGCGACATATCCAGCAACACATAATCATATTCTTGCTTTAAACGCAGTACCGCTTCATTTAAAACATGTTTGTTTTTTGCTGAATCAATTGACTCTAAATTGTGAATTGTAAGTACTTCAATACCTTGATAAGGCATAACACTGAGCTGACAGGAAATATCATCAAAACGCCACAACTTAGTCAATGTTGGCAGCTGTTTGTCTAAACGAAACGAACTAATAGGGTTAAGGTCGATAACGAGTACTGACTTATTTTGACTTTTTAAACGTTGAGCAACACTAATACAGGCTGTGGATGAACCTTCGCCACCGTACAAAGAAATAAACGTCACGCACCGTGCTTCATCATCAATCAAGGTGTTACAGATGGTTTCTAGTTCATGATACTGCCCAGGTATCAAGTTCATAAGCTTATCACCAAAGCAATTATGGTTATAAAGTCGAGGAAGTTATCTTTAAATTGACTAATTAGGTCTTGACCTTTATCAGGGACATATAGCGTATCTCCAGCTCTAAGTACCGGAATATTGGCCGAGTTTGGAGACTTTATAAATTCCTCAAGATTAAACACGCGAGATTGTTCTTTACAGCATGAATGGTTAACAACCACTATTTTGTCAATGAGAGCTGAACTTGACGGCCCTCCAGCTTCAGCAAGCACATCTAAAATAGACATCGTATCATCAAAGTTATATCGACCCGGCTTTTGCACTGCCCCCATAATACGAACAACTCGCTCTTTAGGGGTACGTAACCAATCTTTGTCTTTTTCTGGAATAAATATTGTGTCGCCGGGTGACACATGAGGAAATAACGTTTCATCACCAGTTTCAAAATACATCGCTAAATCAAGTTTGCTCACTCGAGCGCGATTACCATTACGGTGCGTAACTCTAATATTACGAATATCCGCACTACCATTAGGACCATCTGCTGCTGCCAAAATATCAATAAAATGCATATTGTCATTGAACGCATAGCGCCCAGGGGAACCTACTTGCCCCATGATATAAATAGACTTGCTCGATTCTTGACGTATCCATTGCGATTTATTGTCTCCGGGGTCTACTGGTAACTCCTCAACAATAATAGTATCGCCAGCAATTAAACTCGGCAGCGCAATTTCACCGTTAGTAATGGTGTATTTTTCTAGATCAAATCGTTGGGTGACATCGCCATTTCGCAAAATTTTAATATCGTTCACGTTAGCCCCTTTAGTAGGGCCACCAGCATGCGCTAACAGATCAGTAAAGTCCATTTCGTCACTCCACTCATAACGACCAGGAGATTGAATAGCACCTATAATCTTAATCGCTCGTTTTGTCGGAATTTTTAACCAACTTTTTTCATTAACATCTGTTTTTTCAGGAACAAATATTACATCACCGGGGTTTAAATCGGGCACTTTAGCGGTGGTTAATCCCTCACTATAACCCTGTAAATCAAAAAGTATGCTCTCTCCCGCAGGGGTTAATATTTTTATTTGGCGTGTTTCTGCAAAGCGAGTTGGGCCCCCTGCATTTGCTAAAATATCTAAAAAGTTAGTACTGTCAGCAGCCTCATAGGCCCCCGGCTTTTGTACCTCACCCATAATATAAACCGTGCGTGATGTAGTATTTACATCATCCACCATAATCGGCACATATATGGTTGACCCTGCTTTTAGTAGCGGCATGTTGCTATCGGTAGGTTTATCTAAATATGCTTTTAAATCAAAAATAACAGGAGCTTTATCAACGATCACTCTAATTTTAGTTACATCCGCATAGCGAGTAACCCCTTCCGCACGCATCAGTGCATCTAGAAGAGTCATATTTTCTTTAAACGAAAAACTACCAGGGTTATGCACTTCGCCAAGCATAGTAATGGCACTGTTGTCGCTTGCATCCCCTGTCGCACTAAGTGTTTGTGCATCAAAATCAATTTGCACGTTACCAAGGAGCGGAGAAACAGGCACAAACACAGTATCTTCACTTTTAAGCTTTGGTAATAAATTTATGTCGCCTGAGTCTAAATATGCTTTGTAATTAAATTCAATTACTTCATCTTTGCGTCTTATTTGTAAACGATCGAGCTGTGCGCCAGGTCTTAAACCATTAGCCTTAGCTATCACCATCTGAATATTGCCATCATCAGGAATACTCACCTGTGAGGGCGTGATCACATACCCTAAAACATTAATAAATATGTCTCTGCTTCTAAGCTCTACATAAAAGTCATTTATAGCAACAAACAACTCTGCAAGAATAGGTTTAAGTTCTGCCTCTATTTGCGTAACCGTTTTATTACCGACCTGAAATTGCCCCACCTCAGGTATGTTAATTTGACCTTTTTTATCGACCTCAAAAGTTGTTTCAAATTCAACTTCCCCTGGGACATATAAAAACAGCTTGTTACCTGCTTGCACTATAGGCTCATCGGCTTTTTCAGCAAACGCAGAGCTTGATACTAAAAAGAAAAAAACGAAGACAGCAAAAATAAATCTCATACATTACTCCTTTCTCTTTTCAATAATTTTAGTCCAATTCATTAGTGACTTTACTTGTTTGCTATCTTCACTTTGCACGTTAGCATCTAAAATAATAGCCTCAACTCGGCGATCTGAATGACGTTTTTGCTCACTTTGTTCCGACTCACTAAATGGTTTTAAACTGCCTTGGGTTAAAGTGGTAATGTTATAGGTAGGCACACCATAAACACTCAACCAATGCTTAACAGTATCTGCGCGTTTTAAAGCCAGCTCGTAATTACTATTTTTACTGCCTACAGAGTCAGTATGCCCGATAAGTAAAATACTAATACTTTCTAGTTGTTTGATTAAATCGGCTGCTTGAGCAACTCGTACGGCATATTTAGGGGTTATTTCAAAGGCATTAAATGCAAATTGGTTATCGCTATTTAATAACTCCGCTATTTGCTTTTTTACATTAACTAATGCGGGTTGTTCATCAATCGATGCAGCGCAATTAGTCAACTTTCTAACAGTATCAAAATGGTTAGCTAATTGATTAAGGCCATGATAATGAATTAATAAGTCATGTTCCGCGTCTTCCCACATTTGAGCTGCGATTAAACGACGAATACGATTCTCATAAATTTGGGCTTTTAATAACTGTGCCGGCATACAGGCATTAATATCCTGCGACTTTAATAATTCAAGCTTAAGTTCTAAGTGCTCAAACTCGCTCCTTACAATACTCTCAGGTTGATTAAATGTTTCATCTAGCTGCTGATCATCTAATGGATAGTTTTGGTATTTTTCGGCCAAGCCTCCCTGCCCTTCATCTGGCCAAGTAGCGCATCCGCCTAAAAACATGAAAATGAAAATTGCTATGCTCGCCTTCATAAAACTCTCCCTGATAACCTCTACACAGCGTCAATAAATGGAATGGTTTTATCCACTCTTAATAAGTTCATTAACTTAAACGGCTGCCCGGTGACATTAAGTAAAGATAGCTTATTACTTTGTTTTTCAATTCTTTTATATAGAAAAACAATAGCACCTATTCCCGAAGAGTCGATAAATTCGGTTTTAGAGAAGTCTAAAACAACAAAATTAGAGTCTTGCTCAACGAGCAGCTCAAACTGATCTTTTAGCTCATCGACAGCAAAGCCTGAAAAGTCATTAGGAATGGTAATAACGGTTGGATCGGTTTTGTGGGCTACATTTTTCATTTTAATCACCTATTAAAAGTATGAACTCAAATAGACAGTTACAAGAAGAATGCCAAACTTAAGACATTGAAATATAAAAGCTTTAATGGCTTACTAATTAATTTTTGAAATAGAAGTGCATAATGCAATTGCTTTTTGGGTGTACAATTGCATTATGCGAAGCGGGTTATTGGCCCTTACCAGTAAAAATAACAACCAATGTTTTAAAGAAAATAGTCAATTCCATATAACACCAGCTACGAGCTGATGAAGTGCTCAACATATAGGCGTAATCCCAACCAATTTTATTACGTGCATCGTCAATAGTTTCATCATAGCCATTCATTACTTGCGCTAACCCAGATATACCTGGCTTTATGCCATAAGTACGCTGACAAAAATACGGAATATCTTTTTCAAGTTTTGAATAAAAAACAGGTCGTTCAGGGCGAGGGCCTATCAACGACATATCACCTATGAGTACGTTCCAAAGCTGAGGTAATTCATCTAACCGTGTCTTACGAATAAAGCGCCCTACTGGGGTAATACGCGGATCATCTTTACTTGCCCATACGGCTCCACTTTTAACCTCAGCATCAACCACCATAGAACGGAATTTTAATACGTTAAAAAGTGCCACAAAGTCATCATCACTTTGCCCTACTCTTAACTGTTTAAACAACACTGGTCCTTTAGAGCTGAACTTAATCACCAATGCAACCATGAGCATTACAGGAAACAGAACAATTAAGCCAGTAGCAGAGCCTAAAATATCAATACTGCGTTTTACTGCTCTGATTATTAAATTATTAGACTGCTTAGTTTGGTGAACGCGCTGCCAATGCTTACTATAATCACCGCGTTCAAATTTAATAATCCCCCAAAAAGCACACAAGTATGCCGCAACCAAATAGTTAATACTGTCGATCACCGGCCATTTAACTTTTATGCTCAAAAGCTGTTTTAATACACCCAGCCCATGTATAGCGGCTAATGTAATACAGGCTACTTTGGCTAAAAACACGTTAGAGAAAACCGCCAGAGAAATTAGTAATCCATAAATCAGTACCAGTATAATGGGCATAATGCCACGTAATACCTTGTGCGAAATATAATTAAAGCTTACCCAGCCTAGTTTTGGATTAAATAGCTCAGACAGCATTTTAATTTGCTGCCAATTGCCAGCGCCTAACCTTACCCTTCTTGCATAATCATGGCTTTGTTCATCGCATTCACGTTCAACAATGTTGATCTCGTTATTTACTAGCGCTTTGCCACCTTTATTAAGTGCTTTCATCGACAAAATAAAATCATCGTTTATAGTGCTCGCATCTAATAACTGAACATATTCAGCGCGTATAGCAAACATGGCACCCGGTACGCCAATAACAGCGCCTAATGATGACTCCATACTTTTTACTTTATTTTGATACTGCCAATACTGTTGCTGCTCTTTGGTGGCTAAGTCATCTAATATGTACACCCCCGTGATCACATTGACCTGAGGGTCTTTAAAATCAGCATCGATTTTATTTAGTACATCAACGCTGAGTAATGCGCTGACATCGGTAAACAGCAATACATCGTAATTTGGCCTGGTTAGTTTTATTAACTCATTAACACCAAACGACTTGCCTTTATTGACCTTATTAAAATGCAAATGACACACTACATTTTGCTTTGCAAGATGCGATTGAGCAATCATCGCCTCGTCATAGGTTTTGTCTGTACAGCCATCAAGATAAACATGAATAGCATACTGCTCTGTGCTGTATAACATAGAGCCAAGGTTATAGAGCTTTTCACGAATATGTTCTTGCTCGTTGTAGGCGCACATTAAAATACCAAAGCGCGTGGTTGCCGGGGTAGCGTTTAATTCGATGTTCACTTCATCGTTACTAAAAAGCTTTAATAGCAATAAGTAACCAACATGATGGTACAACACCAACACAATCAAAATCGCCAATGTAATCAGTAAAAAAGTCATTGTAATCCCCTTATGAAGCTAAACCATTATAAAAATGGTCATAGGCTTCGCTCATTTTGTTTGCATCCGCAATTGAGAGAATATACTCTCGAATGCATTGCCCGTGCTTCATTTCCAATGCTTTTAATAGGGCAAGTTTTAAGCCAAAAGAATCATTAGGTTTTACTAAAATACCCTGCTTATCACTGACAACTTCACTAATGCCACCGACATCAGTTGCCACTATTACTTTGCCACATGCCATCGACTCTAAAATAGACAGAGGTAAGCCCTCTCGTTGCGAGTACAAGCACATCACATTAATGGCAGAATAAAATAATTTCATATGCTGCACATTTCCTAAGAAATGTACTCGCTCTACCACCCCTAGTGACACTGCAGCACTCATTAATGAAAAACGTAAACTGCCATTACCAGCAAATACGAGTTCAATCTCTTTGGGTAGCGCAGGCAGTAATTTAATTAAATCTAAATGCCCCTTACCTGGCTCTAAACGAGCAGAGCATCCAATGAGCTTTTTGTCATGGGGCAAGTTAAGCTTAATCCGTGCAGTAGCGTCATCTGTATCTATAAACTGTTGAAAATCAATGCCGTTAAGAATAGTACTATCAGCTTTAATAGCGGTTTCGTTGAAAAACTCATTAGCGACCACATTTGCATCGGCCACCCAATGAATTTTAGTCAGCTTATTCAATACTTTTGTGATCACTCGCTGTTTAAAGTTTTTTAAATACCACGCATCATGAATTGTCGATACGTGTTTAATACTTGGATTAACTAAACAGGTGAGGCTAGCGTAAAGCATTGGGCCAATGTGATGGCTATGAATCACTGTAATATTATGTTTTTTAATTATTTCACTAAGCTTTTTAATTACACTTAGTTCAAATTTAGGGGCTTTGTTTAAGCTTATAAGTTTTTGCTCAAAGGCTGACAGTGCTGGCCATTCATTTATTGCATCCCTTTCAGTTCCTTCCAAAGAAACAAGAATACTGGTGTTTGCAAATCGACTTTTTTGCATCAAAGTCACGGCCATTTTTTCCAGCCCACCTATTTTAAAGTGTTGAACTAAATGTAAAACGTTCATGTTAATTTCCCTCACTAAGGAAGTGCATTGATGGACTAACCCCAGCATGTAACGTGCTGTGACCAACAATGGGTAAAATGGTAACCACGTCTAGTGACGATAGTTTTTCAATGGTTTGAATATCTTTTAAATGACTGTCGAATAAGGTCGCAACAAACACACAGGTGACACTGGTAAATATGCCTAAAACAATACCCATAATAATTGCCACCACGAGTGAAGTATTAATTGGTTGAGTAGGACTATAAGCTCGCTCAATGGTTTTAACTTTGTCAGGGCCTTCATACTTAACCAGCTTGCCTGTCACTTTTGCCATTTCGTAACGCCCTAACATGTCTTTATATAATGACTGTTTAACATCGTAGTCACGCTCGAGCTTTCTAAGTTGTTTTTCTATATCACTGGTTACTAGTAAGCGCTCGCTCACTGCATTGACTTGTTTTTCTAACATGTCGTATTCTTGCTGATGCTGCAGAACATTATTTTTAGCTTCTTCTAGAGCGAGTATTTGTGACACCAACACATTACTTTCATTGTCATTTCCACTGGGTAAGGTATTAGCCATTTGCCAAAGCTGATCAATATTAGTGGCATCAAGGCCTTTACCACTTTCAATTAACGCTTGTTGCCGTGCTCTAATGCTGAGTAGTTCGCGCTTTTTTGAAACCACTTTGCTGTGTTTATCGGTATAGCGGGTTTTTAAAAAACTGAGCTCTGATTCTGCAGTAATTATTTTCTCTTCTATACGACCGAGAATCGGGTTTGCTTGACCCATTTTTGTAGTAAGTGCCTCAAGCTTGGCATTAGCGCCTGAGAGCACAATGGACTTTTGTTGTTGATCACTTAATAACTTATCGAAAGTTTGCCTATTACTGTGTAAAACAGCGGGTAAGGTATTACTGTTTTTTGCTTTAAAGCTTGCCAATGAAGCCTCAGAAATCTCCAACTCTTCTCTTAAACTTACCAGTTGCTGATAAAAAAATTGCTCAGAGGTATCCAGTGATGCTTTCGTTGGGGCTAATAAACTTTCTATAAATTTCTCTACCACTTTTTCAAGCACCGCCTTCATTTGGGTTTGGTCATGCCAAATAAAGTTAACCCGAACTAGCTCGTCTCCCACCAATGATAAGGAAAGCGCCTGTGAAAGCTCTTGATGTATTTTTTCTATTTTGGCGGGGGATGCATCCTTTGGTACTAAATTGGTTTCTTTTGCCACGGCAATCAGAACTTTGCGGCTAATCACTAAGGTACGCAAAGCTGCCATCCTATTTGATAAATCAAACGAGAACGACAAATCATCTAAATAGGGATTAAGCAGCGCCGATTCTTCTATAAGAATAGTGGCGTGGTTTGTATATTGTTTTTGTGACGTTGCCGCGAGTACAATCACTACTACGGGTACAATCAGCAACGGCAAAACAAATAACTTTGCCCTGGTGTAAACAGCGTACAAAGCTAAATAAAGTAATCTTTTTATTTGCTCTCTAACTAACATATTCGCTACCCATTGATTTGCATATTGCTATGCGAAACTTTGCGGCTATTTGCAAAATAAAAATTTACAGCGTAAATAGCCTTCTTTAATGGAGTAGTTGCACAGGGCGCGCCAATATTATAGTTATGGTTTAATCGGAGGGATTTAATATTTGTAGATCGTTGATCACAGTGAGAGCTTTTACCGGCCAGCTATGCTCTTTCGCTATGTTTTTTTGGACTGCATGCAATAAACTTAATTTTGCTTGACTGAGTGACAACGCCTGATCAATTTTTTCAATAAAGTTATTCTGTGACTGAGCGATAAAAATTTGCGAGTGATAATGATTCACTGCCGCGAAATCGGTTGCGACTATCGGTTTGCCTACCGCTAAATATTCTTTTAATTTAAGCGGGTCGCAAGCCCTAATTTGCTCATTATCGACAAATGGTAAAATAGATACATCCCAATGAGCCGAGAAAGATACCAACCGTTTATGCTCAACCGCACTAATATGCGTTACATTTTTAAACTGCAACAACCCTGAAATGGGAGTGGTAATATCGCCAACTAATACCAATTGATATTGCGGCCTAGCAGTGGCCAACGCCATTAATAAAGGGATATCTAGCCAGGCATTGATACTGCCATAAAAGCCAATAATGGGGGCTTCAATAGCGCTGATTTCTGCGGCTTTGTCGACATTACTCGTAAATAAATCAAAGCTCACGCCATGTGTTAGTAACTTAGTTTTTTCAGCAGGCATTTTAGTTTTTAATAACTCGCTGATCACATAAATAAGATCTGCGTTTTTAATCAGCTGCTGCTCAAAAGGCGCAATCAGCATAGGATCAACCCCAGCCAGCGCACTAAAATCGTCACCACAATAATAAATTAGCGAGTCGGTGGCTCTTTTATCAAACAGATAGCATGCCGTTGGCACACTTAACCAATATACAATAGGTTCACTGGTTTTATGAGCACCAATATGACGAGAGAAAACCCAACGGTTATAACAGCGCACTAAGCCATTATCATGCCATGGTAAAATAGGCAGTTTATATACCGTCATATTTTTAGGCGTGGCTATTTTACTATTATTAGAGGGTTGAAATAGCTGCTTAAATTTATTAAAAATACGTTTTATGTCGTGCAGCTTTACGCTAGGTTTACGCATTCCCACAGAATTAACCCAATTCACTTGCTGTCTTTTTGCAAGCTCTGAAAATAAATGCTGAGTACTACTAGGGTGGCTCCCCCAATCTTCTGCAAAAACAATAAATTTCATTCGCTCACTCCACTATGTTTTTGACTACTTTAGCCGGATTACCTGCGGCAATAGTAAAATCGGGAATATCTTTGGTTACCACACTGCCCGCCCCTATAATGGCTCCTTTACCTATGGTTACTCCAGCAAGTACCGTAACACCGGTCCCAATCCATGCTCCACGCTTAATAATAATATCGCCAATTTGACTCTCATCATCACTTTGGCCGTTCGCACGACGTTCACAATCAATTGGGTGACCAGGAAAGCCTGCTAAAAAAACACGTCCCGCAAGTCTTACATCATCTTCAAGTACAATTTTTCGTCCTACCGAAAACGCATTTTGCCAGCCAATATCAACATTATTACCAATACTTAGTAGAGGCTCACGCTCATTACTTACACGGCCACACAAAGTGCTGATCCCCGAGATCCTGACATCGTTTTTACATTCAACCCTTAATTTACCAATTACCTGAGGCATACCCGAATATAAATATAAACGTTTTTTACTGCCTTGAATTTGGCTTTTAAATAATGGGGTGTAATAAAATATTCTCAGCAGTTCATGAACAAACTGCTTTATAAAATGGTGCAGATGATAAAGCCCACTATGTAGTAGAGGAATAACGGGTAGCTGTGGATTACGCAGCGACTTTGCAAATTTAAACAAACGTTTTGCCGAGGGACTGTTACTATTTTTTAGCCAATACTTTAGTTGGGTCACCATAAGACGAATCCTTATTACTATCGATAGTCAGCTTTTCTAGGGCAATGGTCAGGGACAAAATGATATACAAAGGCCACGTAAAAGCTTGAGTTAAAAACGTACCTGCAACCATAAAACCAATTAAACCGGCTTTTAGCGCATTAGCATTCACTGTCACTTCAGGATTAAAGTTAAGCTTATTAATGCAAAATACTCGAGACAAGCTGCGATAAATACTGGCGATAACCAGTAAAAAAATACATATACCAACAAAGCCTGTTTCACCAAGTACCTGAAACCACGTACTATGCACTGCATGATTCTTGCCATCCCAGTGCGGGCTATAAAAGTAATAGTTTACGAAGAAGTTATTTACCCCAACTCCTGTTAGCGGGTTAGCAAGCGCCATGTTTATTGCAGCTTGCCAAGCATATATTCGACCCATAGCAGACTCGTCAACTCCACTTTCAGCAGCACCACCACTTTGCCTATCTGAAATCCCCGCAAAGACCATCATGGCAAGCATGGCAACTGCCCCACATGCAGCCACAACCACTGGATTTTTTACCTTTTGATATAAAAAGAAACTCAAAATAGCAGCAATACCTAATAGGCCGCCTCGGCTTTGCGTAGCTATCACTCCTGAAATAGCCAAAATTAAACCAACGCCTGCAAATAATCGTCGATATGGATTGTTGTATGTATTAAATAATTCAGCAGCTAAAAAAGACACAGGAAACATCAGCACTAAAGATAAATCATTAGGATCGCCCAGTTGTGAACGATACTCTCGAGAAATAGTGACTCGGGTGCCCTCAACTAGCCCCACACCATTAATTTTGTTATTCAGTGCCACCAGCGCAATGGCCACACCAGAAATCATAATTCCTAGTCTTACGTAACTAAAGTGAGAAAATCGCGTTAACCACCAGCTGATCACAAACACCATAATAAAAACTTTAACCAACACTCCAGACCAATACTCAATAGCAACGCCACGGTTTGAAGCCGAAAACACACACACAGTAAGCCAAACAAACCAAATGACAAAAATAAGATGAGCTGAGCTCCAATGCGGTTTTAATGTTTTGGAAATAAATAAATGCCAGAAAATGGCCAGTAAAGAGGCTAGCGCTAAGAGTTTAGGGATTTTAAGCGGCATTAAAAATACAAATGCCTCATGGATCCTAAAATAACTAAATAAAATAAATAAGATAATAAACACAGTACTAATACGCACGGCTAATACGCCAGCAAATGGCAGTAACAATAAAGCAAAAGCAGCTATGGGCCCAAATAACGAATATAAGCTTAAAATAAGCGCCGTTATCACTAAGCCATTTATTAATAAGTAATGCTCTTTATACCAGTTAACCATGCGCCTTCCTTGCTAAAAGCCGTTGCAATATTCCCGTGATGTGGTGTTTATACTTTTTAAATAACAACGCAAACAAACATATCAACACAGCAACCTGTCCTACAATGTAGTAAGACACTTGAGTCACACTTAACGAAAACACAAGAATAAAGCACAGCCAGCTAGGGAGCAGACTGTGTACTTTAAATGCTAAATGCTCTAGCTTTTGACTAATAACTACAAACAGTAGCGTTTTTAAAGTTTGCGCCAATGCTAACGATACAACAGCACCTAATATTCCCCATTTTGGCACTAAAAAACTTAATGCAATTAATACGCTCGTAGCACTCACTGCATTAATAATAGTCACAAACAAGCCGTTATAGTGAACATAACAACCAATATTAAGTAAATCGCTATGGTGTCTCAGCACAACAATGAGTATTAAACTGGGTAATAACCAGGCATTAAGTAAATAATTTTGTGGTAAAACGAGGGTGAATAAGTGCGGCGCTAAAAGTAGCATTATGCAGCAAAGGGTAATCGCAATCTCAAGGCTTAATTCACATAAAAACACATAGTGGTTGCGGCTTGAGGTTAACTCGTCAAAACGGCGTGAAAACCACCACATTCTGATTGGTTCAAATGTAAACGAGGTCATGACTGCAAATTGCAGAGCGACATAATATTGAGCGAGCTTTTCTTTGCCCACACTGGCTACAATATACCAGTTTTCTGCGCCATTATTAGCGTACACAAAGAGTGAAGAGACAATAATGCTTAACAAAAACAGCGTATTTTTAGGCGTAATATTCCATGCGATACATTTAAAACTAATATTAATCGTGCGTGCTATTTGCCACAGTGACAGTATCAGTACAATAAAACTCGCTATCACACCAGATAGCATAACGCCGGTTACACCATAGCCTAGATATAGCAAGATGATGGTCAGTAGAGTTTGTCCGACCCCTTGTAAAACAGCTAAATAGCAGAACTGCTTAGCCATTTCGTAATACCTAAAAAAACAAAATACAATCGACAACACCGACGAAAATGCCAAGTTAACAGCTAATAATTGCAAATCTATTTGATTAACAGAGATAGGTAATAAATTCAGCAAAAGGTCAGCAAACAATACAACAGCAATTACAAATGCAGTGCTTAACACACTACATAAAATCAACGCATCCCTAAATAAAGCCTGCTTAAAAACAACGCTTTTCATTTGCTGTTTAAAAAGGAGCTCAGGTAAGCCTAGGCACAACAACAAAGACATTACGGCTGAAATAGAGACTAAAAAATTAAGTTCACCAAACTGTGCAGGGCTTAAAAGACGAGTCGATATAGGGAGTAAAGCAAAGCCAAGCCCTTTGAGCAATAATGTTGATAGTCCAAAATAGGCTATTTGCTTAAGTCCGTTCATCTTCATTCCTTATGAGTTTTGCACCCAAGATGACAACTTTTTAGCTTGTGAGCTGGCATTAAATTTATTTGCTACCAATCGTTTAGCATTGATACCTTTGGCATATCGTTCATAGGGATTAAGCTCACAGAATTGAGTTAAGATAGTCTCTAAACCAATAATGCTTGAAGGCTCACATTTAAAACCAACAGAATCATTTACAATTTCTTTTGCCCCCATAAGCTTGGTCGTTAGCACAGGAATACCACTGGCCATAGCTTCTTTAAGAACTACTGGCCCAGTGTCTCTGTCACCATTACTAGATACACAAAATGGCGCAACCAGTGCTGAGTAGTTACTGGTATTTTTTGATAACCAAAGAGGCGTACGACGCCCTAAAAATCGAACATCTTTATCAAGCCCAAGCTCTTCACACAAAAACTTTAAATCATTCATTAATGGGCCTTCGCCCACGATGTCTAGACATATGGCGTATTTTTTACTTAATTTTTTTATAGCGGGTAATAGAAATTGCAGTCCTTTTTTTTCAACTAAGCGCCCAATGAATAACAATTTAACAGACTCATGAAGTCGATTTGGAGTGCTGCTAAATAAACTTAAATCAACACCACAATGCAATAGCTCAACTTTTCCAACTTTGTAATTACTTAGTTTTTGAGCCATGTCTTTACACACAGCAACCGAGAAATCACATAACGAAAGCTTGAGTTTGAGATCGGTATCGTTTACATATACATCATGGCCATGACCGATTGATGAGACACTAATACCCGCAATTTTGCTAGCAACAATCGAGTATGCCAACGGTGCATGCATAAAGTGACAATGTATATGAGAGATACCGTGCCGCTTAATTATTTCTGCAATGTTTAACCCATACCCTAGAAGCGACATGGCTGAGATTGAGGTAAAGCGAAAAGCAATTTTAGCAGCGTTAAGAGCTACTAGCGGCTTAGACATTGCAAATTTAGCAGCAGCACTAAAAGACTTTTTAATGATAATTACATTTACACTGCTATCGAGATTTGCACTGGTATTTAAATTCTCAAAGGTAATAACACTTACTTTATGACCTGCTTTAACAAGTGCATTTATTTCTGTCACCACAAAGGTTTCTGACGGGATATGGAAGCTTGGTACAACAATGCCTATATGTTTCATGCTAAATACTCCAAAAGATTCTAATGGTTATTTCGCAAGAACCATGCCCAGTTAAAAAGCACTAAAAATGGTTAGATTAAAGTCAATTTGCGAACATATATTGCAAAATGCAAAGCATTAGACAAAAAACACTCCACAAAGCTATAAAAATACTTGGCGCTTAACTTGCGTAGCACTTATCTAGTTAATTAATAGAAGCCAGGGTGCAGCTCATGAATATAGAAATAAGCGTTATTATCCCAAACTACAATTGCAAACAGTATTTAGCAAAGGCACTGAGTAGTGTTATTGCTCAAAAAAATGTCAATCTAGAAATTATCGTTGTAGACGATGGCTCAACCGATGGCAGTGTTGAATGGTTGAGAAAAGCGCAGAACACATTTCCACAGCTGGTTATTTTAGAACAAGAAAATACCGGTGTAGTTAATGTACGCAACCGCGCTATTGCAGCTTCTAAAGGGGACTATATTGCATTCTTAGATGCCGACGACTATTGGAGTGATGATAAACTGTATGAGCAATTAGGTTATATGAAAGAAAACTCCGAATGTGTTTTAAGCTTTACTAACTATATGCATGTAAATGAAGACTATGAGCCTATTGTGGATTGCTTTTCTTTTTGGCCTGAATTTTCAAAATTTGTTGATAAGAAAAATATGGGCTACCAAAATTTAAAGTCGCCAATGGACTTGCTTATTTTTGCTAATGTAATAGGAACCTCTTCAGTTATGGTTAAACGCTCAGCCATTAATTATATCGGCCGATTTGATAACGTATTAAACAGCGCAAGTGATTGGGATTGCTGGTTAAAACTTGCAAGAATTGGTGATGTAGCTTTTTCACCGCGCATAGCCATGGATTACTTAATGAGAGCGGGCTCTATTACTGCGAATCGTAAAAATAGGCTCAACGCGATGAAAGAAATTGTTTCACGCTGCAAAAGAGATGCTGGAATGATTGCACAAATAAAAGCACAGGCACGTATATTAGAATGCTACGGTGAGTATTATCGAGAAATAGGCGCAAAATTTAAAGCGTTATCGACTACAACTGCCGCGTTTACGTTATTCCCGCATAAACGTAATTTACGCCATTTATTACATGATTTAAAAAACACATTTACTACTGCATCATAAATACTTCGCCAATACACAGCAAATAGCGTTTAAGCTATTTGTTTTGTATTGGCCTAAAGTAAATACTTCACCTAACTTTTTAAATTTAATGTATAACTTAATATTTTATGATCGCTGCCTTTAAACTCACTCACTTCCAGAGAAGATAAATTAAACTCTTGATTGAAAATACAATGGTCAATTGGCAAGCCTGTCATTAAAGTGTGTTTTATTGCAGTAGGTGCAAAGCTGGTATATGCATTTGCAGCTGCATAACAACTTTGCGCATTAAACCAATTAAAATAGCTCGACCAGGGAACAATATTTAAATCTCCCGCAATAAACCAAGGATCTATCTCTTTTGTACTCGCCTCGTTCATTGCTGATAATAACCGATTACGATTATGCCAATGAGTAGCAGTTCTTGGTGAAGGTGGATGGGCAATAAAAGCGGTAATAGGATGTTTATCTAATAACAGCTTAAGCTTAATATAACCTAATCGGTCGCCATCTAATTTAACTTGCTGTCTGTGTATAATCGGTAAACGCGAAATAACCACAATGCCGTAGGGGATCCCTTCGACTTCGCGATAACCAAACAAACTAGCTTTATTTAAAAACGGTTTAAGCAAATGCCGGTTTAAATCGCTAAACTCCTGCAAAACAAGCACATCCCATTGCTGGTTTTGTAAGTTCTTTAGATGCATGTCTACATAGGGATTATTGTAATTGAGGTTAATTTGCTTAACCGTTATCGCAGCCTTCGAGGGAATGACTTCTAATGAATGCAGCGGTAAAAGTGAACTTAAATTGATAATACAAATAATCGCAATCACTCCCCCTAGCCATAGTTTTTTTAGCGCAAGCAGTAACAATGCAAAAAACAACGCAGCAGCTAACAAAGGAAACCGAAAGGATATTAATAAATCAGCGTAATAAAACTGCCACGGATTAAATGCGGCAACAATTAGCAGCAAGGCAATTACTGCGATAACAGCAATGCTATAACCTCTTTTTGAATTACACCGCCTACTCGAAATAACCTTGAACATGAACGCCCCTTTTAACAATAAAAAAAGAATATACCTGAGTATATTCTTTATCTTAACTTTGAGTTTTATCAATTAAGCCGATAAAACTTAACCAGAACTCGACATAACCTGATGTTATCTAATCTCAAACATTTGGTTTTGTGTTTGAGCATCAAACTGCCAAGTAAAAGCAAGTGGTTGGGTGCTGGTATCGTAAAACCAAATTTCCGCTACTAGCTCAATATCTTGTCTGCTCATCGCAAGTGTGGTTGTGAGTGCCCCTTGCGTTAGAGGGGCTCTGAATAAGCAGTTATTGTAATCTGCTCGTTCTGTATTCAATTTTTTCTGACAAATATTTAGATACGCTCTTTCATCGCCTCTAGAAAGCGCTACATCAATAGCTAAATTAAATTTTGTTGATAAGTTAAAGTCATTATTTATAACTAAACTTGCCATACTTTGAGGCTCAACTGTTACAGGATCTGCAACCGGTGGAGCGACATTGGTCGGTGCAGGTGCTGCACCTTCATCGCCTCCGCCCCCGCAGGCTGTTAACAGTGATAATGAGCATAAGATAACGGTTAATTTATTCATTACTGTTCTCCTTTAACAACCACACTCGGTGCGTTGTAACTGTTAAACCACTGCGGCGCTTGCTGACCTGACGACTGTGCAAAATTAGCAAAACGATCATAAGCATTGGTGATATCCACCCCTTCAAGTGGATGTAGCCACTGCATACCGACTTCAATCGCCCAGGGAAGGCCATTTTCAGTTTGAAAAAATAACTCAGAGGCTTGCTGAGTGGCATCATCTGCACCATTAACAGCGAATAAACTACTATCGAAAGCCTCTGTTGGCGCTTGGTTTTTTAGATGAACCTCCCAGCTTCTTGCATTTTTACCAACTAAAAAGTCACCATGATAAAATCCTTCGCTACCAAAAATGAACGGATCGAGAAGTGTACCAGGTGCATTCGCTAGCGCTTTAGCTGCTTTTAATGGAATAGTCATACTAAACGTTACTTTACTGTTTACGTCACAATTGCTTTCGGTTCTAAAGTAATCACAGCCGGCTTGCTTCGTAATATGTTGCCAAGTGTCCTGCATGAAAATCAAAATTGCCTGCTCACGGTTTGCTTCTAATGGCGAGTCTAGTTGCGGCTCTCCATTGATAGTGTAAATGATATTTTGCTCATCAATTTCACTACTTAAAATAGCATTGGTTGTGCTATTAGTAGTTTCTGTAAGCCTTACAGCAAAACCATTGTGATAAGTTGCGCCCACTCCAACAAGTTGACCATCAATTTTATAGCCAACCACATTGCTTCCTTCAATCAGCTGCGTAGTACGATAATTTACAACGACATCATTAAAGTCGTAATCGCCTGAGAACGGCCATTTATCTTCATAGGCAAGCGTAACCCAATCGTTTTCACCAGGATAAACAGCGCTAGCAAATGTGGTTATTGGATAATCTTCCACTTCGCCACCTAGCACCCCACCCGTGGCAGTAATTAATGATGCCTCGGAGCCATCAGTAACTCGAAAGCGAGCCCATGTTTGCCCTGCTTTAACATTGCTCGGTACGCTAACTAAAATACTATTATCGCCTTTGTTAAGCGGATACTTAGTTACCATGCGCTCAGATTCACTAAAGCCACCATTTTGATCCCAGTCAAACCAAGCATATAAAAAGCTATCAGCTGACGCGTTAACAATAATTTGGCTATCTTGTCCTGCAGCAATCGCGGTTACAAAACTAACCCCGTCATCGGAGTCATCAATGGGATTCTTGATTAAATCATCATTCGTATTGATGTTTTCACCATCGACCGTTTCACCCAAGTAAATAAGATTACTACCAGTACTATTAGGATCAAATAAGTGTCGAGCGCCACTTTGCTCAAGACTCGTGTTATATGGGCGAGGAGCATCACCAAAATCGATAGAACTATCGGTAACTGCAACTTCTGCAATAGCGCATCGCGCACCATCATTTTGACTAGATTTAGGTCCTGAGGTAAATACGTTTGCTGTTGGTGTGTAGTCAACTACGGGGCTAATACTTAAATCAACTTTATGTATTTTTCCGCTTTTGTTATTACTAAAGTAAAACTGACCGTCAATGTCAAAGTAAGCGGCACCAAATGCGCCCGTATCATCACCAATGTCGAGCTGAGTTATAAATTTAGAAGTATTATTAGCAACGTTAATTTCATGCAAATCACCATTTGATTCAACTGCATAAAGTAAATTACTTTGTGGATGAAAGGCAAAATCATAAATCCCTAAATTCCAGTTAGCACTATTAGGTAAAAGCTGCGCAGTAATCTCAGCGGTTAGATCTGAGTTTAAATCGATTTCGTAAAGGCCAAACCGAGGAGTATAAACATAATATGAAGCGCGCTGATTTGCTGCATCGCCTGTTACCTGAATGTCACCTACATAAAAATTAGTATCTGGCAGCCCTGTGATATTTAAGCGAGCCATTTGGTAGTTACTGTCTATTTGCACCACACTTTTTGGTGCTTGGCGGCTAAAGCCATACAAGTACTGATCTTTATAATTAAAGCCAATGGCGTTTACGCTCTCATTGTTTGCCTCAGTAGTAAACGTTAAAGCCGCGGCTAACACCGTTGGTTTAGCTGATACTAAATCTATACCGTATAACTGTGCTTTGGCATCTTGCATTAAAAAAGCCTGACTTGGACAATTCTCAAATGGCTGACTAAGAACGGTGCAAGGCCACAATACACAGCAAACTTTTCCGAGATGGGTTAATTTCATACGTAAGCCCTCTATAGTTACATAGTTGAACTAATGCAGACTTTATTCCAAACTTTAACCTATTGAATTTAAATAATAATAAAAAATTACATCACTTAGATATGCAAGTTGCAACACATGTCTTTGCATTATGCGAGAGTAAAAATCACCTTCACAAACTCTCTGTATCTATGCTCTTAGACACGGGCTATTTGCTCTAAGTATGCAGCAGTTGAGTAAGCTTCATTAAATAAAGTACAATAGTAAAATTAAGGCAGGCCTTTTTAACGGCTGTGCTTGTTCATTTTAGGTAAAAAATCATGGCACACTCTCGCGGAAACTTATTCATTTTATCGGCACCTTCTGGGGCAGGTAAATCTAGCTTAATAAATGCACTACTGAAAAAGCATGCTGATATGAAAGTATCGGTATCGCACACCACTCGCGCACCGCGCCCTGGTGAAAATAATGCAGAACATTACCACTTTGTATCAGTTGATGAGTTTAAAGCGCTGATTGCCAAAGATGATTTTTTTGAATGGGCACAAGTATTTGATAACTATTATGGTACTTCTAAGCAAGCGATTGAAGAGCAACTCGCCGCAGGTATTGATGTATTTTTAGATATTGACTGGCAAGGCGCTCGCCAAGTTCGAGAAATAATGGACGACGTAAAAACTATCTTTATTTTACCGCCATCAAAACAAGAGCTAGAACAACGTTTAAATAATCGCGGCCAAGACTCTGCTGAAATTATTGCAGGTCGAATGGCGCAAGCTCAATCAGAAACCTCTCATTACAACGAATACGACTATGTTGTAGTGAATGATGATTTTGATACTGCTCTACGCGATTTAGAAACCATAGTAATTGCACAGCGATTAACGCTAAAAGCACAAACAACACGTCATCAAACTTTAATTAATGAGCTGCTCAAGTAATCTAAATTACGATTAATTTTCGGTTCATGGCTTAAAATAGATAAAAATTAACCACTGGCTATTGGCGAAACTTGCTGCGTGCAGTAAACTACGCCTTTGCTTTTAAATTATTTTGGAGTGCTAAGATGGCTCGCGTAACAGTTGAAGATGCAGTAGATGCAATTGGTAATCGTTTTGACTTAATTTTAGTTGCGGCCCGTCGTGCCCGCCAAATTGCTGTTGGTGGTAAAGATCCACTAGTAGATCCTGAGAACGATAAGCCGACAGTTGTTGCTTTACGTGAAATCGAACTTGGTTTAGTTGATAATTCTTCAATGGATGTTATTGACCGTGAAGAACAACAACATCAAGAAGCGGCAGAACTAGCTGCTGTTGCTGCCATTGTTGGTGGCAACCAATAATCAACCGCCCGGTCTGATTTAGCTAACGGCATAGTTTTTCAACTATAGCCGTTGGCAATCCTTTGTTTTCATCGTATATTCGTAACTTATCCTAACTTATTTGCTTCACGAGAACATTGGAGTGTGAATGTATCTTTTTGAAGGTCTTAAAAAGAAAATCTCAAAATACTTGCCAGCAGACGATGTTGAGCTAGTTCAAAAAGCCTACGTGGTAGCCCGAGAGGCTCATGAGGGTCAAACTCGTTCAAGTGGCGAGCCTTACATTACTCACCCCGTTGAAGTCACTCAAATATTAGCAAGCATGCATCTTGACCATGAAACGCTCATGGCAGCACTCATGCATGATGTGATTGAAGATACCGATTTTAGCCAACAAGATTTAGCTGAAATATTTGGTGAAACGGTGGCAGAACTCGTAGAGGGTGTGAGCAAGCTTGATAAATTGAGCTTCAAAGATAAAAAAGAGTTCCAAGCTGAAAACTATCGAAAAATGATTATGGCAATGACCCAAGATATTCGGGTTATTTTAATCAAGCTAGCTGATAGAACACACAACATGCGTACACTAGGCGCACTTCGTCCTGATAAGCGCCGCCGTATTGCTCGTGAAACCCTTGAGATTTATGCACCAATTGCTAATCGCTTAGGTATTCATGATATAAAAAATGAGCTAGAAGATTTAGGTTTTCAAGCACTGTACCCTATGCGTCATCGTGCACTTAAATCGGAAGTGGCTAAAGCGCGTGGTAATCGCAAAGAAGTTATTTCAAATATTCAAACTGAAATTGAAGCTCGCCTTGAAGAATCTGGCATAAAAGCGACCGTATCAGGCCGTGAAAAGCATCTATATAGTATTTATAAAAAAATGCTCAATAAAGAGCTGCTGTTTAACGAAGTCATGGATATTTACGCATTTCGTATTGCAGTAGACTCTATGGATACCTGTTATCGCGTACTTGGTGTAGCTCATAACTTATATAAGCCAATCGAAACCCGTTTTAAAGACTATATTGCTGTACCAAAAACTAATGGTTACCAATCATTACATACTTCTTTAGTTGGCCCGCATGGTATTCCTGTAGAAATTCAAATTCGTACTTTAGATATGGATCACATGGCTGATAAAGGGGTCGCAGCTCACTGGATGTATAAAAAGTCGGGTGACAATGCGGGTCATACTGCACAACAGCGCGCACGCCAATGGATGCAAAGCTTATTGGAATTACAACAAAGTGCAGGTTCCTCGTTTGAATTTGTAGAGAATGTAAAAACAGAGCTATTCCCAGAAGAAATTTATGTCTTTACCCCAGATGGTCGGATTATTGAACTTCCTATGGGTGCAACGGCGGTTGATTTTGCTTATGCCGTTCATACTGATGTAGGTAATACTTGTGTCGGTGCACGTGTGAACCGCAAGCCTTATCCTTTAAGTAAAGCCATTGATACAGGGCAAACAATAGAAATTATTACCAGTTCAGGCGCTCACCCTAACGCAACATGGCTTAACTTTATTGTTACTGGCAAAGCACGCTTGGGCGTACGCAACTACCTTAAAAGTCAACAGCATGAAGAAGCGTTATTACTTGGTCGTCGCTTACTTGACTCAGCGCTAGGGGAAAACAAATTTGATAACCTGCCAGCTGAAAATATTACCCGAGTGCTTGAAGAGCATGAGCTTTCCTCTACCTTAGAACTGCTAGTAGAGATTGGCTCAGGTAACTTAATGAGTATGCTGATTGCTAAACGCTTGTTACAAAACGACAATGATGATTTAAACGACATCGCAAAGCGTGCCAAGGCAACTATTATTGGTACCGAAGGTATGTTGGTTAATTATTCTAAATGTTGTCGTCCTGTACCTGGAGACGCTATTACTGCCCATGTTAGCCAAGGTAAAGGTTTAACCGTTCATCGCCAAGAGTGTAAAAATATTCGTGGTTGGGAAAATGATCGTTCGAAATACCTAGTCGTAAAATGGGATGATAATCCTGAAAAAGAATATATAGCGACTTTAAGAGTAGAAATCATTAACCACCAAGGTGCGCTGGCTAAATTAACCAATGTGGTCGCCACTACGCAGGCCAATATTGTAGAAATAGCTACCGATGAAAAAGAAAGTAATTTATACGTGATAGACTTAGGGATCACAGTTAAAAACCGTATTCATGTCGCCAATATTATGCGCCGCATACGTGTTATGCCCGATGTACAAAAAGTCTATCGTAAAAAATAAAATAGGAACATCATGAATAAAGCATTTATATCAACGGATAAAGCACCTGCAGCAATTGGTACATATAGCCAAGCAGTAAAAGTGGGTACAGCTGTTTATTTATCAGGGCAAATACCACTTGTCCCAGAAACAATGGACGTTATTTCTGAAGACTTTAGTGAGCAAACACATCAAGTATTTAAAAATATCAGTGCGGTTTGTGAGGAAGCTGGCGGTTCTATTCAAGACCTAGTAAAAGTTAATATTTACCTTACTGATCTTTCAAACTTTGCCATTGTGAACGAAGTTATGAGCCAATATTTTAAACAGCCTTACCCTGCGCGTGCAGCTATTGGCGTTCGTGCACTCCCTAAAGGTGTACAAGTAGAAATTGACGGCATTATGGAACTTCCTTCAACAAACTAACCTCTATAAGCTATGAGCGCCGCTCATAGCTTTTATCCCATTCTATAGCTACACTTTGATGAATTCTTGACTCAAAACTAAAATTCTAGCACTCTGTAATCACGTTATTTTATTAAACCTTACTTTTGTAGTAGAAAAGGATAACTTGTGTTTAAGCTTGCTCATAATGGCAATGTATTGCTCGATACGAGTAAATCTGCACCCACCAGTGCTGCTTTTATCATTGAAGCAATTGAACAATCGCCTTACAGCGAGTGTGAAATCGATCATGACGCCATAAATAACTATTTCAGTAGTGCAACACCTGAACGAATCTTAGTCGTTGCAACACGCCACGATGCAACCTTAATCGTTGAAATCAGCGATGATAAAATGCTAGCCACTGGCACGCTCACTCTCGCCAAAGGTGGCGCAACACTCAGTTTTGATGAAGCTAAAAAAGAATTAGTGAAAGCGCATGTTGCTAGAGGTTATAAACAAGCATTTTTAGAGCAGCTTTTACAAAAGCAATTTGAGCTTCCTCCGGGCTCTGTAGTTAGCGGACCACTCGCTAAAGGACGTTTACCTACTGACGGCCAAGATAGTAAATTTAAAGCCATGGTTAAAACCTTAAAGGACCGCCTTAAAGCACCCAAATTAAAAGAAGATGGTAGTGTTGATATGCGTGATTTTGGTAAATTAGCAAGTGTTAAACCGGGTGAATTACTAATCCAGCAGCAACCTGCTACTCCTGGTCAAGAAGGGTTTACCGTGATAGGTGATGTTTTACCAGCCAAACCAGGGCAAGTTCATGCCCTAATTGCAGGTGAGGGTACTGAAATATCAAAAAATAACCCGATGGAATTACTTTCAACTATTGCCGGCGTGCCTGTTGAAATAAATAACGGAATGCGTGTTGACGATATTTTCACTGTTAACGATGTGTCTGTAAAAACAGGCCATATCGACTTTGAAGGTAGTGTTATAGTTAGTAAAAATGTAGAGCCTGGAATGCGGATAAATGCAACAGGTGACATTACCGTTTTTGGTACAGTCGAATCTGGAGAATTAACCGCCGGTGGCGATATACTTGTAAAACAAGGGGTGATTGGCCATCAAAAGCCTGAAGATAAATCACTTTCTTGCAGAATAATTTGCGCAGGTGATGTGCATGCCTCACACTCTCAATATTGCTACATTGAAGCTAACAGCATATTGCTTGACCGCCAAGCCAGCCACAGCTCAATGAAAGCAAAAAATATAATTCAAATTGGTCAATCAGAACTACCTAAAGGAAAGTTATTTGGAGGTGAAATTTTAGATGCCACTAAACTAATTGCCGGAGAAATTGGTAACGAATCAGGGGCTAAAATGGCAATTAATTTAGCCGCTTCAGCTACTCAAATGACCAAAGATATTGATAAATATTTTAGTGAATTAACAGCTGCAAATGAACAGGTTGATAGCTTACAAGCTGCATTAGAAAAAGCAGATTTAATTAAAGATGCTCATAAAAAAAGCGAGCTCATGAATAAGATTGGATCAACTCAGATACATCATAGTCAACAAGCTGAACAACTAGAAAAGCAGATAGCGAGTTTAGAGCAAAAACTAAATACCATGCTCGATGAAGCCATTTTAACCGTAAATACCGTTTTACATTCTGGAGTGGAAATCCATATATTCAACAAGTTACTTAAAACAACTCGTAACTTTCCACCAAGTAATGTTAAGTTAGAAAACAATAAAATAGAAATTGAGTTTAAAACTTAATTATAAGGGGCTGTTAGTAACAGCCCCTTATTCTTTATAGTAAGCCGTCTACACTGTCATAGGTTTGTGCTGGCCACACACCTACCTGCACTTGCCCTATGTGTTGTTTTTGTAATAACAGCATAGCCAAGCGAGACTGACCAATACCACCACCAATTGTTTGAGGAAATTTACTTTCTAACAATGCTTTATGCCAATCAAACTCTAAACGGTCTTCGTCACCGGTAATTCCCAATTGAGCTTGCAAAACTTCAGGACTCACTCGAATTCCCATAGATGATATTTCGAAAGCATCTTCAAGAATTGGATTCCATACTAAAATATCGCCATTTAATCCCATATACTGATCACATGTTGGTGTTGACCAATCGTCGTAATCTGGCGCTCTCACATCATGAATTTTACCATCACTTAATGCTCCGCCAATACCAATTAAAAACACAGCACCATATTCTTGAGCAATCGCTTTCTCACGCTGCTTAGCGCTAAAGTCAGGGTACATTTTACGCAGTTCTTCACTGTGTACAAAAGTAATTTTAGCTGGCAAAAATGCTCTTAAGCCAAAGCTTGCACTAACATATTGTTCAGTGGCTTTAATACCTTGGTAAATCGTTTCAACCGTTTGCTTGAGAGTAGATAGCGAACGTTGCGTACTTTCACAAATAACTTGCTCCCAATCCCATTGATCAACATAAACAGAATGGATTGGGCTTAATGAATCTTCATCAGGTCGCAACGCTTTCATTTGCGTATAAATTCCCTCACCTTGTGAAAAGCCATATTCACCCAAGGTTTTACGCTTCCACTTAGCAAGAGAATGCACCACTTCGTAACGGCTATCTGCAATCGCTTTAATATTCACAGCCACGGCGTTCTCGTGCCCACTTAAGTTATCCTGTGTACCGTCGCCTACTTTAGCTAAAATAGGCGCTTGAACTTCAATTAAGCCCAGTTTTTGTTCTAATTGCTGCGAAAAGAACTGCTTAACTTTACTTATTTGCTGCTGCTGCTGCACATAATGTGAACTCATAATAATTGGCCTCATTCCCAGTTATTGTATTTACTACTTAGCGCACAATCACGCTTCAATGAGGTTATCGTAACAATTAAACTATTTAATTCAATATCCCATAATAAAAATAGCTTTACGATATTAAAACCATTAAAAAAGTGGTATAAAAATAACTAATACCATAATTAAAGACGGTTAAATCTATGGAAAATTATCAAATCGATAATCTTGATAAACAGATTCTGCATGCATTAATGGATAATGCGCGTACACCTTATGCTGAATTAGCAAAACGCTTTAGTGTAAGCGCAGGAACAATTCATGTGCGAATCGAAAAAATGAAACATGCAGAGATCATCACAGGTACTCAACTAACCATTAATACAAAGCAATTAGGTTACGATGTGTGTTGTTTTATTGGTATTAATTTGAACAACGCGCGCGATTATCCGCAAACACTTATAAAATTAGAATCATTAGAGGAAGTGGTCGAAGCATATTACACCACTGGTAATTACAGTATTTTTATTAAAGTAATGACTCGCTCTATCGATCATCTACAAGATGTATTAATCAATAAAATACAGGCAATAGAAGCCATTCAATCAACCGAAACCCTGATCTCATTACAAAACCCGATTAGTCGAACAGTGGTGCCTTAAGGTGAAAAATCTCGTATAATTTGCCGAAAAAGAGGACTCCCATGCAGCAAACTCGTTACCAAAGAATTGAAAATGTACTTTCACGTCGTCAAACCGACCTTACCGTATGCTTAGAAGACGTACACAAACACCATAACTTATCAGCAATTGTTAGAACGGCTGATGCCGTTGGTTGTCATCATGTGCATGCCGTGTGGCCAGAAAAACAAAAGTGGCTAACCAATAATACCTCAGGTGGCAGTAAAAACTGGTTAGACACACATCTTCACAGAAACATAGATGATGCCGTTGCGAGTATGCGTACTCATAATCCTGATGTACAAATTTTAGCGACGCATTTAAGTGAAGATGCTGTCGACTTCAGAGAAATTGATTATACTAAACCGACTGCAATTATTGTCGGCCAAGAAAAAACGGGGATCTCTCCACAAGCCTTAGAGTATGCAGATCAAAACATCATTATTCCAATGCAAGGCATGGTGCAGTCGTTAAATGTATCAGTTGCAGCAGCCCTAATTTTATTTGAGGCGCAGCGTCAACGTGATCTAGCTGGTTTATACAATAGAAATATGCTGAGTGAAGAAATTAAGCACCCAATGTACTTTGAAGGCTGCCACCCAATTATTGCAAGGCAATGCAAACAAAAAAACCTACCTTACCCTGCTCTTGATGAAAACGGCGAAATTGTTGCTGATGAACAGTTTTGGCAGGCGTTAAAACATACTTGATGCATATACAGTGTATCAGTACACTTAACTTACTAAATAATAATAATTGAGCCTACATTGTCTAAACCTAGCTTAAGCCAATACCCAATCACAGAACTTAAAGGCGTTGGTCCTAAAATGGCTGAACGGCTTTTAAAGCTAGGTATTAGTACAGTACAGGACATGCTATTTCATTTGCCGCTTAGGTATGAAGACAGAACCCGTATTTATACAATTAGTGAGTTGACCCCTCATAGCCACGTAACTGTTCAAGCAACCATTGAAACCAGTCAAATAACCTTTGGAAAGCGGCGCATGCTGGTTTGCCAAATAAATGATGGTACAGGTAGGTTAACACTACGATTTTTTAATTTTACCGCAGCACAAAAAAATGCATTTAGCACAGGCAAAATAATTCGTTGCTTTGGCGAAATACGTCGCGGACGTATTGGCTTTGAAATGAGTCATCCTGAATACAGTATTAGCGACACTTTTGAACAACAACCAACATCATCAACACTTACGCCAGTCTATTCAACAACCGAGGGGTTAAAGCAGCTCTCCATTAGGGCGTTGAGTGAACAGGCAATAGAATTACTTCAAAAGTATGCAGTAGAAGAGCTACTTCCCCAACAATGGCAACCATCGCAACTACCGTTAAGTGATGCGTTATTATTACTACACCGCCCCCCTAATGATGTAGATATCATTGCGCTTGAACAAGGGACTCACCCAGCACAGCAGCGACTCGTATTTGAAGAATTACTGGCGCAAAATCTCAGTTTATTAAAAGTAAGAGAACAGGGGCAGCAAGTTAAAGCCGTTGCACTTGAGCCCACTAATTCATTAGAAACACAATTTTTAGCACAATTACCCTTTGCGCCAACCAATGCACAAAGCCGTGTGGTATCAGAAATTAAAGCAGATATGCAACACGCTTACCCTATGATGCGACTTGTCCAAGGGGACGTTGGCTCTGGTAAAACACTAGTCGCAGCACTGAGCGCGTTAACTGCGATAGCAAAAGGCTACCAGGTCGCATTAATGGCGCCAACAGAGATATTGTCAGAGCAACACGGAATCAACTTTTCTAGCTGGTTTGAAAGCCTTGGAATAACGGTTGCTTGGTTAGGTGGTAAAACAAAAGGTAAAGAGCGCGTAAGTACACTTGCAATGATTGCCTCAGGTGAAGCGCAAATGATTATCGGTACCCATGCGTTATTTCAAGATGAAGTAAAATTTAACAATCTTGTACTTATCATTATTGATGAACAACACCGCTTTGGAGTTCATCAACGTTTATCATTGCGTGAAAAAGGCCGTTTTGGTGATTGTTATCCACATCAGCTAGTAATGACAGCAACTCCTATACCACGTACGCTGGCGATGACTGCCTATGCAGACTTAGAAACCTCAGTGATTGACGAATTACCACCTGGGCGGACTCCTATCACTACAGTTGCGATTCCTGATACTCGTCGAGATGACATTATTAGTCGCGTAAAACTTGCCTGTAACGAACAAGGTCGACAGGTTTACTGGGTATGTACACTAATAGACGAGTCTGAAGTACTACAATGCCAAGCAGCGGAAGACAGTGCATTACAGCTAAAAGAAGCATTACCTGAGCTTGCTATTGGCTTAGTCCATGGGCGAATGAAAGCTACGGAAAAGCAAGCCATTATGAGCGACTTTAAAGCGGGTAAAATTCATGTACTTGTGGCAACAACCGTGATCGAAGTTGGGGTTGATGTGCCTAATGCGAGTTTGATTATTATCGAAAACCCTGAGCGCCTAGGTTTAGCACAGCTTCACCAACTACGTGGCCGCGTAGGCCGTGGAGCTACGGCATCTCACTGCGTGCTTTTATACCATGCACCGCTTTCACATACCGCACAGAAACGGTTAGGAGTACTGCGCGATAGTAACGACGGATTTGTTATCGCAGAACGTGATTTAGAAATACGCGGCCCAGGTGAAGTTCTTGGGACCAAACAAACCGGCTTAGCAGAATTTAAAATTGCAGACTTAACTAGAGATAAGCAAGCCTTAAATCAAGTTAGACCCATAGCACAACAGATGTTGAAGCAATATCCTCAGTATGTAGACCCTCTCATTCAACGCTGGTTAGGCAACAAGTCAAATTACGCACAAGCTTAGTAACTTATTCGCATAAAGCCACATATTAATTTTCCCAACTAGTTATTCCCTTATACCGTAACTTCATGCCCATAAACTTACACCTATGTTTTCACTCTCCTACAGACGTAAAAAAGCCCAACTCTTTCGAATCGGGCTTTCTTGTATTTGGAGTCGAGCGACAATGCCCTAGAATGTCGTAGTGTCCACAGCGATGGAAAGCCACATAAAAAATGGGATACTATCATTGTGTCGGGAGTCGCTTCGCTCGCCCAACCTACGCGATAGGTGCTGGGTGAATGTGCGCATTTTGCTTTCCTTCAAACAGCAAAAAAACCGTCACATTTCTGTAACGGGTTTCTCTTATTTGGAGCCTGGTAATGACCTACTTTCACATAACAAATGCTACACTATCATCGGCGCTGTTTCGTTTCACTACTGAGTTCGGCATGGGGTCAGGTGGGTCCAAAACGCTATTGTCACCAAGCAAATTTGGTGTAAGTTCGATTTAATCGAGCTTACTAAAATTTGGAATTCTGATAATAAAATGTCTTCAGTAATCTACTTTAGTTATATTAACTTCTTCGCTTGTTTCACTATCACATAAAACGCGTTTGGCGTTGTATGGTTAAGCCTCACGGGTAATTAGTACAAGTTAGCTTAATGGCTCACACCACTTCCACATCTTGCCTATCAACGTTGTAGTCTTCAACGGCCCTTCAGAGACTTTAAAAGTCTAGTGAGAACTCATCTCGAGGCCTGCTTCGCGCTTAGATGCTTTCAGCGCTTATCAGTTCCGAACGTAGCTACCGGGCAATGCCATTGGCATGACAACCCGAACACCAGCGGTTCGTTCACTCCGGTCCTCTCGTACTAGGAGCAACCCCTCTCAATTCTCAAACGCCCACGGCAGATAGGGACCGAACTGTCTCACGACGTTCTAAACCCAGCTCGCGTACCACTTTAAATGGCGAACAGCCATACCCTTGGGACCGACTTCAGCCCCAGGATGTGATGAGCCGACATCGAGGTGCCAAACACCGCCGTCGATATGAACTCTTGGGCGGTATCAGCCTGTTATCCCCGGAGTACCTTTTATCCGTTGAGCGATGGCCCTTCCATTCAGAACCACCGGATCACTATGACCTACTTTCGTACCTGCTCGACGTGTCTGTCTCGCAGTTAAGCTGGCTTCTACCATTACACTAACCGTACGATGTCCGACCGTACTTAGCCAACCTTCGTGCTCCTCCGTTACTCTTTGGGAGGAGACCGCCCCAGTCAAACTACCCACCAGGCACTGTCCGTAACCCCGATTCAGGGGCCAACGTTAGAACATCAAAACTACAAGGGTGGTATTTCAAGGACGACTCCACAAAAACTAGCGTCTCTGCTTCAAAGTCTCCCACCTATCCTACACATGTAGGTTCAATGTTCAGTGCCAAGCTGTAGTAAAGGTTCACGGGGTCTTTCCGTCTAGCCGCGGGTACACAGCATCTTCACTGCGATTTCAATTTCACTGAGTCTCGGGTGGAGACAGCGTGGCCATGGTTACACCATTCGTGCAGGTCGGAACTTACCCGACAAGGAATTTCGCTACCTTAGGACCGTTATAGTTACGGCCGCCGTTTACCGGGGCTTCGATCAAGAGCTTCTCCGAAGATAACCCCATCAATTAACCTTCCGGCACCGGGCAGGTGTCACACCGTATACGTCATCTTGCGATTTTGCACAGTGCTGTGTTTTTAATAAACAGTCCCAGCCACCTGGTCACTGCGGCTCCAATCAGCTTAGAGAGCAAGTCTCATCACCAATCGGAGCGTACCTTCTCCCGAAGTTACGGTACGATTTTGCCTAGTTCCTTCACCCGAGTTCTCTCAAGCGCCTTAGTATTCTCTACCTGACCACCTGTGTCGGTTTGGGGTACGATTCGGTATAATCTGAAGCTTAGAGGCTTTTCCTGGAAGTATGGCATCAGCAACTTCATCACCGTAGTGACTCGTCTCGTGTCTCAGCCTAACAGCAACCCGGATTTACCTAAGTCACTAGCCTACACACTTTCACATGGACTACCATCGCCATGCTTGCTTAGCCTGCTCCGTCCCCCCATCGCAATTATACCAAGTACGGAAATATTAATCCGTTTCCCATCGACTACGCCTTTCGGCCTCGCCTTAGGGGTCGACTTACCCTACCCTGATTAACATGGGATAGGAACCCTTGGTCTTCCGGCGTGCGGGTTTTTCACCCGCATTATCGTTACTCATGTCAGCATTCGCACTTCTGATACGTCCAGCATACCTCCCGGTACACCTTCAACCGCTTACAGAACGCTCCCCTACCACTCAGAATAAATTCTGAATCCGCAGCTTCGGTGCATAGTTTAGCCCCGTTACATCTTCCGCGCAGACCGACTCGACCAGTGAGCTATTACGCTTTCTTTAAAGGATGGCTGCTTCTAAGCCAACCTCCTGGCTGTCTGGGCCTTTCCACATCGTTTCCCACTTAACTATGACTTTGGGACCTTAGCTGGCGGTCTGGGTTGTTTCCCTCTTCACGACGGACGTTAGCACCCGCCGTGTGTCTCCCGGATATTACTTTACGGTATTCGGAGTTTGCAAAGGGTTGGTAAGTCGGGATGACCCCCTAGCCTTAACAGTGCTCTACCCCCGTAAGTATTCGTCCGAGGCTCTACCTAAATAGATTTCGGGGAGAACCAGCTATCTCCCGGTTTGATTAGCCTTTCACTCCTAACCACAGGTCATCCCCTAACTTTTCAACGTTAGTGGGTTCGGTCCTCCAATTGATGTTACTCAATCTTCAACCTGCCCATGGCTAGATCACCGGGTTTCGGGTCTATACCTTGCAACTATTCGCCCAGTTAAGACTCGGTTTCCCTACGGCTACCCTAATCGGTTAACCTCGCTACAAAATATAAGTCGCTGACCCATTATACAAAAGGTACGCAGTCACCCTCGAGGGGCTCCTACTGCTTGTACGTACACGGTTTCAGGTTCTATTTCACTCCCCTCACAGGGGTTCTTTTCGCCTTTCCCTCACGGTACTGGTTCACTATCGGTCAGTTGGGAGTATTTAGCCTTAGATGATGGTCCACCTATATTCAGTCAAAGTTTCACGTGCTCCGACCTACTCGATTTCACTTAAAATGCGTTTTCATGTACGGGACTATCACCCTGTATCGTGGCACTTTCCAGAGCCTTCCATTAACACATAATAAGCTTAAGGGCTGTTCCGATTTCGCTCGCCGCTACTATCGGAATCTCGGTTGATTTCTTTTCCTACGGGTACTTAGATGTTTCAGTTCTCCGCGTTCGCCTCGTTAACCTATGTATTCAGTTAACGATACCTGCAAGCAGGTGGGTTTCCCCATTCGGAAATCCTAGTCTCAAGTGCTTTTTACTAGCTTGACTAGGCTTATCGCAAGTTAATACGTCCTTCATCGCCTCCAACTGCCAAGGCATCCACCGTGTACGCTTAGTCACTTAACCATACAACCCAAACGGGTCTTTGTTTTGTGACAGTTTAACTTCGCCAGAAGTTAATATTGAATACTAAAGTAGATACCAATTAATCCGAGGATTAAATGGCACTGAATGATACTGCTATCATTCTTTTTTACTTTTGAAAACTCTGTACAAATACAATGTATTCATACGAATTTTATTATCAGCTTTTCCAAATTTTTAAAGAGCATATTAATTAGTAAACTCAAAGAGCAAACTAACTAACAATCATCTGTGTGGACACTACGAACAAATAAGTTCTAAATCGTATAAGGAGGTGATCCAGCCCCAGGTTCCCCTAGGGCTACCTTGTTACGACTTCACCCCAGTCATGAATCACTCCGTGGTAAACGTCCTCCCGAGGGTTAGACTATCTACTTCTGGAGCAACCCACTCCCATGGTGTGACGGGCGGTGTGTACAAGGCCCGGGAACGTATTCACCGCGTCATTCTGATACGCGATTACTAGCGATTCCGACTTCATGGAGTCGAGTTGCAGACTCCAATCCGGACTACGACGCACTTTAAGTGATTCGCTTACTCTCGCGAGTTCGCAGCACTCTGTATGCGCCATTGTAGCACGTGTGTAGCCCTACACGTAAGGGCCATGATGACTTGACGTCGTCCCCACCTTCCTCCGGTTTATCACCGGCAGTCTCCTTAGAGTTCTCAGCATTACCTGCTAGCAACTAAGGATAGGGGTTGCGCTCGTTGCGGGACTTAACCCAACATCTCACAACACGAGCTGACGACAGCCATGCAGCACCTGTATCAGAGTTCCCGAAGGCACCAAACCATCTCTGGTAAGTTCTCTGTATGTCAAGTGTAGGTAAGGTTCTTCGCGTTGCATCGAATTAAACCACATGCTCCACCGCTTGTGCGGGCCCCCGTCAATTCATTTGAGTTTTAACCTTGCGGCCGTACTCCCCAGGCGGTCTACTTAATGCGTTAGCTTTGAAAAACAGAACCGAGGTTCCGAGCTTCTAGTAGACATCGTTTACGGCGTGGACTACCAGGGTATCTAATCCTGTTTGCTCCCCACGCTTTCGTACATGAGCGTCAGTGTTGACCCAGGTGGCTGCCTTCGCCATCGGTATTCCTTCAGATCTCTACGCATTTCACCGCTACACCTGAAATTCTACCACCCTCTATCACACTCTAGTTTGCCAGTTCGAAATGCAGTTCCCAGGTTGAGCCCGGGGCTTTCACATCTCGCTTAACAAACCGCCTGCGTACGCTTTACGCCCAGTAATTCCGATTAACGCTCGCACCCTCCGTATTACCGCGGCTGCTGGCACGGAGTTAGCCGGTGCTTCTTCTGTCAGTAACGTCACAGCTAGCAGGTATTAACTACTAACCTTTCCTCCTGACTGAAAGTGCTTTACAACCCGAAGGCCTTCTTCACACACGCGGCATGGCTGCATCAGGCTTGCGCCCATTGTGCAATATTCCCCACTGCTGCCTCCCGTAGGAGTCTGGGCCGTGTCTCAGTCCCAGTGTGGCTGATCATCCTCTCAAACCAGCTAGGGATCGTCGCCTTGGTGAGCCATTACCTCACCAACTAGCTAATCCCACTTGGGCCAATCTAAAGGCGAGAGCCGAAGCCCCCTTTGGTCCGTAGACATTATGCGGTATTAGCAGTCGTTTCCAACTGTTGTCCCCCACCTCAAGGCATGTTCCCAAGCATTACTCACCCGTCCGCCGCTCGTCAGCAAAGTAGCAAGCTACTTTCTGTTACCGCTCGACTTGCATGTGTTAGGCCTGCCGCCAGCGTTCAATCTGAGCCATGATCAAACTCTTCAATTAAAAAGTTTTATGTCTTTCGACAGCTCAATGAATTCTGAATTTATTTAATATCTTTCGATATTGAATTGACTGTGCTGCAATTCCTACCTAAGTAGTTATTGCTGTTGGTCACTCAGTTTCAATTGAGACTCTAAATTTGTTTGCCTCACTTAGTAAACTAAGCTTGGCTGTTAGAACTCAATCTGTACGAGTGCCCACACAGATGATTGCTTTATATTGTTAAAGAACGTTGCGATTAAAGCGTTAAACTTTATCTCGCTAGGGCTGCGCATATTACGCTTTCCTATTTTTTTGTCAACACTTAATTTTGTTAAACTTGAAAGTTTTCAAAACTAAGTTTTACTCGACTCACTGAGTAGCTCGTGCCTCGCTATGCGTTGCGTTCTGCCGTCTCAGTGGGGTCGCATTATAGGGAGATCCGAAAACAGATCAACCCTTTTTTGAAGAAAAATTGAAATAAATGACTGTTCGCTTGATATTTAGACTAAACGCTTAAAAAGACAACTAAACCTAATCATATTTCGCCTTTAAAGCTGTAAAAACTTATTTTTTGGAAAAATCTTTTCATAGTTTTTGTAGCTATTACCAAGAAAAGAAATTGTTTAACTTTATATGGCCATTTAGATTAGTGGCGAATAAATACATCAGGCAAGGGCTCTACTATATAAAGTTAATGAGCTATTGGTGGGTATCAACTATTTCGAACTTTTTTATATTAATAACTATAAACTGTAAAAGTCGTTACATGGTCATATATTTATTAGTCTAAATAACTTTACTTATAAATAGAAAGATAGCAGTCCTAAACGCTCGCATTATGATTCGTCGATTCTAGTTAGGCTATTTTATTAGATGAAAGAAATGAGAATAAATTTGCTATAAATAATAGAGCTAAAAGCTTTATTCATTTTGTGTGAATTTTAGATATTAAAAAGCCGAGCATAAGCTCGGCTTTTTGGTGTCTCTTTAAGACTTACTCTGCAGACTGCGCGTCTTCTTGAACTTCTTCGCTCGCCGCTGGGCGACCAACTAGTTCAATATAAGCCATTGGTGCATTATCACCAGCACGGAAGCCACACTTAAGAATACGAGTGTAACCACCTGGACGATCCGCATTACGAGGACCGATTTCACTGAATAACTTACCAACTACTTCATTATCACGCGTGCGAGCAAACGCTAAACGGCGATTTGCTACACTGTCAGTCTTAGCCAGTGTGATTAAAGGTTCAATTACACGGCGTAACTCTTTCGCTTTAGGCAAAGTAGTTTTGATGATTTCATGTTTCACCAAAGAACCTGCCATATTGCTGAACATCGCTTTACGATGGCTACTGTTACGGTTTAATTGACGACCACTCTTACGATGGCGCATGACCCTATCCTTCTAACTAAACTAATATAGTGATTTAGATTATTCAGCTAGGCTTGCAGGCGGCCAATTTTCTAGGCGCATGCCTAGAGAAAGACCACGTGAAGCTAGCACGTCTTTTATTTCAGTTAGAGACTTCTTACCTAGATTAGGCGTTTTAAGAAGCTCAACTTCAGTGCGCTGAACTAAATCACCGATATATTGAATTTGCTCGGCTTTCAAACAGTTTGCTGAACGTACTGTTAATTCAAGATCATCAACTGGACGAAGTAGAATAGGATCGAATTCTGGCTTCTCTTCTT
Source organism: Pseudoalteromonas sp. Scap06 (assembly GCF_013394165.1). Classification (NCBI taxonomy): domain Bacteria; kingdom Pseudomonadati; phylum Pseudomonadota; class Gammaproteobacteria; order Alteromonadales; family Pseudoalteromonadaceae; genus Pseudoalteromonas; species Pseudoalteromonas sp. Scap06. The sequence goes on from NZ_CP041330.1 coordinate 3,118,955, forward strand.
TCTCTTCTGGCTCAGTTACATCACGTAAATCTACGAATGCATCTAATTGCTCAGCTAAGATAGTAGACGCACGGCGGATCGCTTCTTCAGGATCTAAAGTGCCGTTTGTTTCCATATCAATGATTAACTTGTCTAAGTCTGTACGTTGCTCAACACGGGCTGATTCAACCGAGTACGCAATACGTTCAACTGGGCTGAATGATGCATCAAGCAGCAATCGACCAATTGGACGCTCATCGTCATCAGAGGATAAACGACTAGATGCCGGCACATAACCACGACCACGCTCAACACGAATACGCATGCTGATCTCGCTGTTATTTGTTGTTAAATTACAAATAACATGATCTGGGTTAGCAATTGTTACATCGCCATCGTGCTGAATATCTGCCGCAGTCACAGGGCCTACACCAGATTTAGTCAGGGTCAGAAAAACTTCATCTTTGCCTTCTAACGTTACCGCTAGACCTTTAAGGTTTAGTAGTATTTCAATGATGTCTTCTTGTACGCCTTCTTTCGCGCTGTACTCATGCAATACACCGTCGATTTCAACTTCAGTTACTGCACATCCAGGCATAGATGATAACAGTATACGGCGTAAGGCATTACCCAAAGTGTGACCAAAGCCACGCTCGAGTGGTTCTAAAACTACTTTAGAACGCGTTGGGTTGATAGCGTCGATATCGACTAACCTTGGTTTTAGAAATTCTGTAACAGAACCCTGCATTTTATCCTCTCTTAACTCTTAACTTTACTTAGAGTAAAGTTCGACGATTAGTTGTTCATTAATGTCCGCAGACAGATCTGAACGCTCAGGTAGGCGCTTGAAGCTACCTTCCAATTTCTTACCGTCAACTTCAACCCAAGTCGGCTTTTCACGTTGCTCAGCCAACTCTAGAGCAGCGATGATACGTGCTTGTGTTTTAGACTTCTCACGGATTACAACAGTATCTTCTGGAGTAATTACGTATGAAGGAATATTCACAACACGACCATTAACTAGAATCGCTTTGTGGCTTACTAACTGACGTGCTTCAGCGCGTGTGCTAGCAAAACCCATGCGATATACAACATTGTCTAAACGTTGCTCTAAAAGCTGTAACAAGTTTTCACCTGTGTTGCCTTTAAGGCGAGCAGCTTCTTTGTAGTAGTTACGGAATTGCTTTTCTAATACACCGTAAATACGACGTACTTTTTGCTTTTCACGTAATTGTAAACCGTAATCAGATAAGCGTCCTTTACGAGCGCCGTGCTGACCAGGTGCAGTCTCAAGTTTACACTTAGAGTCGATAGCTCTTACGCCGCTCTTAAGGAACAGGTCAGTACCTTCACGACGACTCAGCTTGAGCTTAGGGCCCAAATATCTTGCCATGTTATTTCTCCTAACCTATTGTTAAACGCGACGTTTCTTCGGTGGACGACAACCATTATGTGGTATTGGCGTCACGTCAGTAATGTTGGTGATACGGTAACCAGCAGCATTCAAAGCACGTACAGCAGATTCACGACCTGGACCTGGACCTTTGATGAAAACTTCTAGATTTTTTAAACCGTATTCTTGAGCAGCAGTACCTGCACGCTCTGCAGCAACCTGAGCAGCGAATGGAGTAGATTTACGTGAACCACGGAAACCTGAACCACCGGCAGTAGCCCATGATAGTGCATTACCTTGACGGTCGGTAATCGTTACAATAGTGTTGTTGAAAGACGCATGAACATGAGCCATACCATCAGCAACTTGCTTTTTAACCTTTTTACGACGAATTGGTGTCTTAGCCATTTTACTATCCCCTTATCGCTTAATAGGCTTACGAGGACCCTTACGGGTACGCGCGTTAGTCTTTGTTCTTTGACCACGAAGTGGTAAAGAGCGACGGTGACGTAGGCCACGGAAACAACCAAGGTCCATAAGGCGCTTGATATTCAAAGTAACTTCACGACGAAGGTCACCTTCTACAGTGTACTTGCCAACTGCTTCACGCAGTACGTCAAGTGTTTCGTCTGAAAGTTCACCGATTTTTGTGGTCTCGGCGATACCAGTCGCTTCTAAGATAGCCTTAGAGCGAGTCTTACCTATGCCATAAATAGCTGTTAAACCAATAACTGCATGTTTATGATCAGGGACGTTAATGCCAGCGATACGGGCCACTAACACATCTCCTATATTTGAATTTGGTAATCATCTGTTTGAAAAGCCCGTAAGGATACTCAAACGAAGACCAAATCACAACTAAAAACACAGGCCGAGAAACCTCAGCCTGCACGACTGTTTACTTAGCCTTGCCTTTGCTTATGCTTAGGCTCACTGCAAATTACGCGTACTACACCAGCACGTTTAATAACTTTACAGTTACGGCATATTTTCTTAACGGAAGCACGTACTTTCATTGCTCAACTCCGTAAACTGACCTTATCGACCGTAGCCTTTAAGGTTCGCTTTTTTCAGCACAGAATCATACTGATGTGACATCAGATGCGTCTGTACTTGTGCCATAAAGTCCATGATTACAACAACGATAATCAAAATTGATGTACCGCCGAAATAGAATGGCGTTTGCCATGCCATAGTCATGAATTCGGGCACCAGACAGATAAAGGTTATATACAAAGCACCTGCCAATGTCAGGCGTGTCATCACTTTATCAATGTATTTAGATGTCTGCTCACCTGGACGAATACCTGGGATAAATGCGCCAGATTTTTTCAGGTTGTCTGCTGTTTCACGCGGGTTAAAAACCAACGCTGTGTAGAAAAAGCAGAAGAAGATGATAGCCGCAGCTAAAACCATTGCATACAAAGGCTGACCTGGAGTCAACGTTGTAGCAATTGCTTGTAGCACATCAGCAACCGGACCTTCACCCTGGCCGAACCAGCTTGCAATTGTACCAGGGAACAGAATTATACTGCTAGCGAAGATTGGTGGAATAACACCCGCCATATTTACTTTCAGAGGTAAATGCGTGCTTTGAGCAGCAAATACTTGACGACCTTGTTGACGTTTGGCGTAGTTAACAACAATACGTCGTTGACCACGTTCAAAGAATACAACAAGATAAGTAACAGCGAATACTATAACCGCAACCATCAACAGTACAAAAACATTCAAATCACCTTGGCGCGCCATTTCGGCTGTCGAACCAATAGCAGACGGCAGGTTAGCTACAATACCAACAAATATTAGAACTGAGATACCGTTACCGATACCACGTTCTGTTATCTGTTCGCCCAACCACATAAGGAACATAGTACCGGTTACTAAACTCACCACTGCGGTGAAATAGAATCCCATACCTGGGTTAACAACTAACCCGTTCATCATGCCCGGTAAGCTTGTGGCAATACCGATTGATTGGATAGTAGCAAGCACAAGCGTGCCGTAGCGTGTGTACTGGCTTATCTTTTTACGCCCTTGCTCACCTTCTTTCTTAAGCTCTATAAACGGCGGATACATATGCGTTAATAGTTGCGTAATAATCGAAGCCGAGATATACGGCATGATACCCAGTGCTAACACTGAAGCTCGCTCAAGCGCACCACCGCTAAACATGTTGAACATCTCAACAATGGTGCCCTTTTGTTGCTCGAAGAAATCGGCAAGTACAGCGGCGTCAATCCCAGGGATCGGCACAAATGAACCTAGACGGTAAATTATGATAGCACCCAATACGAAGAGTAATCGGCGCTTCAATTCCGAAAGTCCACCTTGTGCACTTTGTGTATCTTGACCTGGTTTAGCCATTAGTACTTCCTTAGTCTTCTACCTTGCCTCCGGCAGCTTCGATAGCTTCGCGTGCACCTTTAGAAGCCTTAAGGCCTTTAACGGTAACAGCGCGTGAAACTTCGCCAGATTTAACAACTTTAACGAACTGAACGTTCTTTTTAACTAGACCAGCTGCTTGTAACGCGCTTAGGTCTACCACATCGCCTTCAACTTTAGCGATTTCGTATAGGTTAATTTCTGCAGATACTAAAGATTTGCGAGAAGTGAAACCGAACTTAGGTAGACGACGTTGCATAGGCATTTGACCGCCTTCAAAACCAACGCGTACTTTACCGCCAGAACGTGATTTTTGACCTTTGTGACCACGGCCACCAGTCTTACCAAGACCAGAACCGATACCACGACCAACACGTTTTGGAGCAGTTTTTGAACCTGCAGCAGGTGAAAGTGTATTCAAATGCATCGAATTACCCCTCTACCTTAACCATGTAATAAACCTGGTTGATCATACCACGCACACATGCTGTGTCTTCTAACTCAACAGTGTGATTGATACGACGTAAACCAAGACCGCGTAATGTAGCTTTATGCTTCGGTAAACGACCGATAGAGCTTTTTACTTGTGTTACTTTTACAGTTTTATTAGCCATGGTTTACCCCAAAATCTCATCTACTCGAAGACCACGTTTTGCAGCGATCGACTGAGGAGAATTCATGTTCTCAAGAGCTGAGATCGTTGCACGTACAACGTTGATCGGGTTAGTAGAACCGTAACATTTAGAAAGTACGTTCTGCACACCAGTCACTTCAAGTACTGCACGCATAGCACCACCTGCAATGATACCAGTACCTTCAGATGCTGGTTTCATAAACACTTGTGAGCCAGCATGACGTCCTTTAACAGGATGCTGTAATGTGTTGCCATTTAGGTCTACGTTGATCATGTTACGACGTGCTTTTTCCATTGCTTTTTGAATAGCAGCTGGAACTTCACGTGCTTTACCATAACCGAAACCTACTTTACCTGCGCCATCACCAACTACAGTTAGTGCAGTAAAGCTAAAGATACGACCACCTTTAACTACTTTAGACACACGGTTCACCGCGATTAGCTTTTCAGCTAAATCAGGCTGTTGTTGCTTTGCTTCTACGTTAGCCATTGTCTACTCCTAGAATTGCAAACCGGCTTCACGCGCAGCATCAGCTAGCGCCTTCACACGGCCGTGATATTTAAAGCCACTGCGATCAAAAGCAATCTTTTCGATGCCTTTGTCAGCCGCACGTTCAGCAACCGCTTTACCAACTGCTTGTGCAGCTGCAACGTTGCCTGTGCCTTTAACTGTTTCGCTAATAGCTTTCTCAACAGTAGAAGCAGCAGCCAGTACATTACCCTCAGCGTTTACAACTTGAGCGTAAATGTGACGTGGCGTGCGGTGGATAACAAGACGCGTTGTGCCTTGTTCAATATAATTTCTACGAGTGCGTTTAGCACGACGTAGACGAGCTGTTTTTTTATCCATCGTCTTACCTTACTTCTTCTTAGCCTCTTTACGGCGTACATTCTCATCTGAATAACGAACACCTTTACCTTTATAAGGCTCAGGTTTACGGTATGCACGAATGTTAGCAGCTGTTTGACCAACTAACTGCTTGTCTACGCCCTTAACTAGAACTTCTGTTTGGCTTGGAGTTTCAATCGTAATTCCTTCAGGAACTGCGAAATTAACTGGGTGCGAGAAACCAAGAGTTAAGTCTAAAACTTTGCCCTTAGCTGCAGCACGGTAACCAACACCTACTAACTGAAGTTTCTTCTCGTAACCTTCATGCGTACCAACAACCATGTTGTTGATTAGAGCGCGAGCAGTACCTGCTTGTGCCCATGCATTGGCTACGCCTTCACGAGGTAAAGTTGTAATAACGTTGTCGTTAACTTGTACTTCAACAGCATTGTTGATAGTACGAGTAAGTTCACCGTTTTTGCCTTTAACTGTGATTTCCTGGCCTTTTAATGTAACTTCTACACCGGCAGGAACGTTTATTGGTGCCTTTGCTATGCGAGACATAGTTCCCCTCCGATTAAGCTACAAAACCAATGATTTCACCACCAACGCCTGCACTACGTGCTGCGCGGTCTGTCATTAGGCCTTTAGAAGTTGATACGATAGCGATACCTAAACCACCCATTACCTTCGGTAATTCGTCACGTCTCTTATAGATACGTAGACCAGGGCGACTTACACGCTGGATATTTTCAATAACAGCTTTGCCTTCGAAGTACTTTAACTCGATAGAAAGCTCAGGTTTAACATCACCACTTACTGCGAAGTCTGCGATGTAACCTTCATTTTTTAATACATTAGCTACTGCTACTTTCAGTTTCGAATTAGGCATCGTTACAGATACTTTCTTCGCTGACTGACCGTTACGGATTCGTGTAAATAAATCCGCGATAGGATCTTGCAAGCTCATAGTCTTACTCCCATGATTCTATTACCAGCTAGCCTTTTTAAGGCCAGGAATTTCACCGCGCATAGCTGCTTCGCGAACTTTAATACGGCTCATGCCGAATTTGCGAAGGAAACCATGTGGGCGGCCCGTAATGTTACAACGATTACGTTGACGTGCAGGGCTAGAATCACGAGGTAAAGCTTGTAGCTTAAGTACCGCGTCCCAACGATCATCTTCAGATGTATTAACATCACTGATGATAGCTTTTAGTGCTGCACGCTTTTCAGCGTACTGAGCAACTAGTTTAGTGCGCTTTGCTTCGCGCGCTTTCATAGAATTCTTTGCCATAACCCTACCCTTATTTCTTGAATGGGAAGTTAAACGCTTCTAACAACGCACGGCCTTCCTCATCTGATTTCGCAGATGTAGTGATTGTGATATCCATACCGCGTACACGGTCTACTTTATCATAATCAATTTCTGGGAAGATGATTTGTTCACGTACGCCCATGCTGTAGTTACCACGTCCATCAAAAGACTTAGCACTTACACCACGGAAGTCACGGATACGTGGGATAGCGATTGAAACCAAACGCTCAAAAAAGTCCCACATACGCTCGCCGCGTAGGGTTACTTTACAACCAATCGGGTAACCTTCACGCACTTTGAAGCCAGCAACAGATTTGCGTGCTTTAGTGATTAAAGGTTTCTGACCAGAGATAGCTTCTAGATCCGCAACAGCGTTATCTAAAATCTTCTTGTCAGCTAAGGCTTCGCCCACACCCATGTTTAATGTGATCTTTTCGATCTGAGGGACTTGCATGACAGAGCTGAAACCAAACTTCTCTTGAAGTTCAGCAACTACTTTGTCTTTATATACTTCATGCAGTTTCGCCATCATTCTACTCCAACTATTAGATAGTTTTACCAGTAGATTTAAAGATACGTAATTTCTTACCATCTTCAATCTTGAAACCTACACGATCTGCTTTGCTCGTTTCCGAGTTGTAGATCGCAACGTTTGATACGTCGATAGACGCTTCTTTCTCAACAATACCGCCAGCTTGGTTCAACTGTGGAACCGGCTTTTGATGTTTCTTGATTAAGTTAATGCCTTCGACAAATACTCGACCAGACTCGGTTACAACTGAAAGCACTTTGCCGCGCTTACCTTTGTCTTTACCTGCTAGTACGATTACTTCGTCATCACGACGGATTTTTGCTGCCATGATAGACTCCTTACAGTACTTCTGGGGCTAGTGAAACGATTTTCATGAACTTTTCATTACGAAGTTCGCGAGTCACAGGGCCGAAAATACGAGTACCAATAGGCTGCAAGTTATCATTTAAGATAACAGCCGCATTGCTGTCGAAACGGATCAATGAACCGTCTGGACGACGAACGCCTTTTTTGGTACGCACAACTACCGCGTTTTTAACATCACCTTTCTTCACTTTACCGCGAGGAATCGCTTCTTTTACAGAAACTTTAATGATATCGCCAATCGCTGCATAGCGACGGTGTGAACCACCAAGGACTTTTATACACTGCACTTTGCGAGCGCCGCTGTTATCAGCAACTTCCAGCTGAGTTTGCATTTGGATCATGTTAATGACCTCCGGTGTAGTAATTACAACTTGTCTTAAATTTGTTTAAAATCAAGACATTTCGATTGAATTCCACTCAAAAAACATACTAGATGTCTCTTAAGGGCGGGCAATTGTATCAGCATTGAGAGGGGAGTGGTAGGTTATTTTTTAATTAATTTAATGCGGACGCTAAATTAGAAACTGGTTTTTTATGCTATTTATCTAAATTACAGGTGGTTATAAAACAAACAAGGCATCTCAGCGATGCCTTGTTTTATATCAGTAATTAAAATTAGCCAAACAAACCTTTTAATTTGTCTTTAATTTTGTCTTTAGCTTTTTCTTTTGCTTCATCTTTAACCGCACTGCCTATATCTAATTTTATGCCAACATCATGAAATGGGCCTTTTATCCTCAGGGGAATTTTAAAGCCAGTGCTATCATCGGTAGTACCTTGACCTTCAATAGAATCAACTAAACCTGTTACTAGGCGGTAATTAACCAGAGTTTGCGGTAAATCAACATCTCCTTCACCTGAAATACGTATTAAAGGGCTGATCAACGATAAATCAGTATTTTTGCCTACGCCATTGGTAAAGTTAAAACTACCAGAAAGTGCAGAGAAATCTGTTTTCTCAGATTCCTCAAATCCTGTATCTAATCCCTCAGACACGGCATTAAAGTTGCCTTTAACTAGCTCTTTACCCTTACGCACCATTTCTGCTACGTTTGCTCCCTTAACTGCACCATCAGCGAACTTGAACCCTAGTTTACCATTAAGCGCGTTAATAAACGTTTTTTGGCTTTGCCCTGCTGTGGTTAGATTCCAGTTTAAAGAGCCCTTGCCCATTAGCTTATCAAACCCTGCAGCATCGCTAAGTAATGGCTGTGCGTCTATTTTATCTAAATCGAAGTTGGTTGCTATTTTATACGGGGTATTTTGGGCATTGATAGTCACCCCCCCTTTACCTGTTCCTTCATAAGCGGCAAAGCTATCTAAGCTTAATTTAGCAATGCTATTTTTAAGTGCTACAGTAAACTGGTTAGCGCCGAGTTTAATGTCGTTAGCTTTTAAACCGCTTGAACGGACAATCACATTTGCATCTAATGCATTTAAGCCACTTAAATCAATTTTAGTATCATCCCACACTATTGGCTCTGCAGGCTTAGAGTCGTCTTTTGCTGGGACTTCTTTTTTAGCTACGGTTTCAGGTAAGTAAGGATTTAAATCAAGCATGCCTAAGTCAATATCAGCATTAACCGCTAAACGACTGCCTAGATTCACCTTACTTTTACCTTTAATCTCGAGTGCATCGAGCGTTGCAACTAATTCAGTTAGGTTAAACTCTTCACCGAGCAGGTGCATTTGGGCATTGATACTAAAGGCATTAAACGCATTGTCTTTAGCGTTTAAGTCAACCCCTTGCCAGTTAGCAATATTTTTAACTGAATCACCGTTAAGTGCTAATAATCCATTAATATCTTGGCCTTGTTTGGCTATGCTGCCATCAAACGTTAAATCTACTAAACGTGAGTTAAGTTTTTGCTTTACATTAAATGTGGCGCCTTCAATCGCTTTTGCTGGAGTATCAAGTTTTACATCAAGTTCAAATCGCTCTTGCATATAAGTAATAGCACCGGTTACTTCGAGCTGTTTGCGCAGTGAAGGCAGTAATATAGCCAGTTCTAAATCGCTAATTTGTTGTTTAGCACCCGTTTGACCATCTAAATAAGTAAATGACCCGCCATAAATAGCGACTTCACCTAATTGAATATCAAAGTTTTCAGGTAGTTTGACTGCCTCACCCGATTGAGTTTGTTGCTCTGGTTGCTTGGCCACTGCATCAAATAACTGCCAGTTTGCTTTGCCGCTTTTATCGGTTTCTAGCAAAATATCAGGCTCATTAATTACAAACTTTTCTAGCTTTAGTTCGCCACCGAGTAATGAAAGCCACGGAATATGAACTGCAAGCTGCTGCATACTCGCCATATCAGCGCGAGAGCCGCTCGGCATATTGGCAAAATGCACATCATTAAGCTCCAGCTTTAATGCAGGAAATACACTGAGGGTTTTATCTCCCTTTATGGTTAATGTGCGCCCGGTTGTTTTTTCAACCTGCTCAGACACTTTATTAAAAATGGTATCAGTTGGAATTAAAAAAGGTGCAGCAACAATTAGTGCTATGCATACCAATAATATAACACCAATAACTTTAAATAAGGTCTTCATGATCATCCTTTCAAACGTGCAAATAATGCTCTTATCATAGCGAGAGTTAGCGCGAAAAGCATTGTTAAACAAATAAAAATCTATTAACCATAGCTATCCTCTTTCTAAATTAGGTTTTAAAGACTCACTTTAATAAACTTAAAGATTCACGCTTCTGATTACATTCCTTTAATTGTTCGGTATGATGCGCGCCCCTGTTGTATTTAGCCTAAATAAGCTAAAATAAAGCGACTAAAAAGTATATCTAACCGGAGAGTCTACAAGGCATGAAGAAACTGCTAATTTCACCGTCAAAAATGGCATTAGGCGAGCAAGAAAGTCAAATTTACCAAAACATTCTGAAGCAATCTTCAGAGCTAAGCCTAAACCTGATGGCTGTGAAAGTGGAAAACCATCCAGAAGACTTTTTAGGTTGGTGTTACGAGCTATTAAGCGCAAGCCGCGACCGCATTAATTATGACTTACTCGAAACCCCACAATTACCATTATTAAAAAAGCTGCATGACCAACTTATTTCAGCCATTAGCTTTTTACAATTAAAAACATTACGGGTAGCGCCTTGGCCAGTAGTGAGTATGTTTGTAGAGCAACATAAAGAACTGGTGGCACTTGATGAGCAGTTACGTTTAACTACTTATATTGCAGGCCTACGTGAAAAATCGTTAAAAGATATGATCCCTGAAGACTTACTCGCTTTTAGCGGTAAGCATATGGCATCACTCGATCCGAGTACTTATAACTTTGATGTAGAATGGTTTGCCTCTACCAAAAGCGCCAAAGGTTTTCACCAGATGCTGGCTGACCTGCCAGGTGCCTTCGACGATGCGCTTAGCAACATTCCACTTGAGGGTGATGTAGCCCAAACTGATTATCAGCAATTTGTAGTTGCTTACTTGAGTGCATTTAATGGTTGTGATGAAAAACCAACACTGGCACCTGCCACCCGCTTATTAGCAATGCGCCGCCCTGATGTATTTACACCAATAAGCAATAGCCGCTTAGATGCACTTTGCTCAGCTTTAGGTATCACCAAATTAAATAACCGCGACTTTGAGCGTTATTGGCAAGATGTAGTACAAAGTATTCACGCTATGTCATGGTTTAAAATGGCCAACGCTGGTAATGAACTAGAAACCCAATTAGTAGATATTAAAGCGCTTATACCTTGCTTTTTTTACTATGCAGATACTAACACTGCTGATAACTCTAACTACATTAAGCTACTTAATAAACCTACACGTAGCACTTCTAGCAGCAGTAAAGCGCCACGCCGAGGTAAAGAATCTGCTGAGATTTTAGTGGACCGCGCTCTTGCTGCTGATGATATCCCAGAACATATTCGTGCTAAACGTGACTCCATTATTAGCGAAGTACAGAAAGGTCGTGGCGTAAACGAAACAATTACCCTAATGCGTACCATATTTGGTTAATTAATCAACAAGCAAACCCAAATGGCCTAGCAGCGCTTTGATGGTGCAGCTAGGCTACTTTTTGCACCAGCAAAGTGAACCTTTAAAATAATCACTTTTGTATACCTACCTCATATTATTTTCAATACATTGTTTTAAATAATAAAAATAATTTATAAACAAATAAGTTTAATTTGGCACACACAGTGCAAATACCCCATTAGTAACATAATAAAATGCCGCCAAACAAAAGGTTGTAGTCATTCATAATAAAAAGCCTTGGCGTGCAAAATCATACAATGGGAAATAAGACATGCTAAAACTACAAAAAACAATATTGATCAGTGCATTGGCATTAACAGGAATGACATCAACTACTGCATGTGCTGAAGTAACAGCAAATGCAGCAGCCACTTCTAACTACTTATGGCGCGGACAAGAGCAAACTGGGGGCGATGCAGCTGTATCTGGCGGTATTGATTACGCTAATGAATCTGGCTTTTATGCGGGTACTTGGGCGTCAAATGCGTCTTGGGCCGATGAAATGACCTACGAGCTAGACTTATACGCAGGTTTTGGCGGCGCAATTAATGAAAGCGTGAGTTATGACGTAGGTTATATTTATTACGCATACCCAGATGCGGCATCAGGTGCCGATGCAGATTTTTCTGAAGTTTACGGTAGCATTAGTGTGCAAGGTTTTACATTTGGCGCAGCCGTACTTGCAACTTCTGCTGCCAATGGTGACGGTACTGATTTTGGTGATTCATTGTATCTAAATGCCGATTACAGCTTCGCTGTTGGTAGCGATGGCACAGAAATGGCGCTACACATAGGGCATTACTCAGGCGATTTCATCGGTGATGACAATATTATTGATTATGGTGTATCTGTGTCTAAAGATGGTTTTACTTTTGGTCTATCAGATAACGACATGGACGGCTCTGATGTAAAAGCCTATGTAGCCTACGCTGTAGACTTTAACCTATAAAAAATGTGTTACTTGCTGCAACACTAAGGGCCGCAAGGCCCTTTCTCGTTTCATTGAGATCTTACTGCTACTCAAATTTGTTTTTGCTAAAATTTTTTTACTGCCAGTTTATTTTTATGATTGAATAAGCTTAATAACACTTGCTTAGAAATGAGCCTATCGGTATAAAAACCAAACACTCTAAAAATAAGAAGCGAACAGCCATGCAAGATCACAAAAGCCAACCATTAACCGATTTTATAGAATACCCGCCAGAGGAAATGCTCGAGCGAGCGAATGAGTTTTTACAAACTAGCCAACGCCGCCATAGTATTCGCAGCTTTAGTAACCGCCAGGTGCCAAAAGAAATAATCGAAACCTGTATAAAAGCGGCAGGTACAGCACCTAGTGGCGCAAACCACCAGCCTTGGCATTTTGTGGCCATTAATAGCGCAGATGTTAAAAAGCAAATTCGTGAAGCAGCCGAGAAATTAGAACGCTCATTTTATGAAGGTCGCGCAGGCGAAGAATGGCTTGATGCATTAAAACCATTAGGTACCGATGCTAATAAACCCTATTTAGAGCACGCACCATGGTTGATTGCAGTGTTTAGTCAAAAAAAGGGGGGTGTAAATACGGACGATAAAAACACTAATTACTATGTACATGAATCGGTAGGGCTGGCCACTGGTTTTTTAATTCAAGCACTACACCGAGCAGGCCTTGCAACCCTGACCCACACGCCAAAACCAATGAGCTTTTTAACCGATATTTGTGGCCGTGATAAAGACAACGAGCGTCCTTATATGCTATTAATTGCAGGCTACCCCGATGAGCATGCAACGGTGCCTCTGCATGCACTTGATAAAAAATCGCTGGATGAAATAGCCACATTTATTTAACCCGAACTCTGGTTATTGAGTTATTGGTTAATAATCCACTGCTATTTTATCGCCAGCTTTAAGGCCCGTAATAACATGTTGCTGATTATCAAACTGCTCACCTAAGCGTACAAAGCGACGCTCAATTTTGTCAGCGCTAATGACATACATCATACTGAGCTGTCCAAAATCATGTATCCAACGAGGATCTACCAGTACACCTTGGGTGCTTTTAAACGGTAAATGCAATTGTGCATATAACCCAGGGATCATCCCAGGCTGTGGTTCAATTTCTAGTCGTATAAGTAAGCTACGTGCAGCGTTATCAACAACAGGTATAATTTCACTGATATTGGCAGCTGTTGTCATATCGAGCGAAGGCAAACTCACGTTTAAACGATCGCCTAATTTAAGCTTTACTGCTTGTTGCTCTCGTACATTAAAAGCAAGTTGAAGTTGTTTTGGATTATAAAGCGTTAACAACGGTATACCAGGTGTGGCTGTATCGCCTGGTTCGGCTAAACGCTCAACAACTACACCCGAGATTGGGGCTTTAATTTGCGTGTAATTAAGTGATACCTGTGCCTGGGTTTGCTGCTGTTTTGCTCCAGCTAAGTTGGCAGTTAAGTTATCAAATTTTGCTTTAGCATCATCAAATTCACTCACTGGTACTAACCCTTTTGCCTGTAAGTCAGTTACTCTAATAAGTTGCTTTTTAGCTTGGTTTAATGAGGCTTGCACCGCATTAATATTTGCCTCACTTTGTGCCAGCATCGCTTTAAAGTCATCTTGCTTTAGGGTGATCAATAAGTCACCTTGACTAACCTTATCACCGGCGCGCACTTTAAATTGCCTTACTTGTGCCATTACATTTGACGAAATTTGGGTGTTTTGTTTCGCAATTACACTCCCTGGTACATACTCTGTTCGCGAAATAGTTTGCAGCTCAACAGTGACCACCTCACCTTGATATTGAGTAACTGGAATCTCTTTTAACCCTGCAGATTGTTTATCACTAAAGCTACCGGCCATGTATAGCACAGCTACAATAACCACAACCAATGCACTGATTGCGCCTAAAACTTTTGATTTACCCTGCATGTGCTTCTTCCTCTGGGTTTGTAAACACTAAATAATAAACAAGCGGTACAACAAATAACGAAAACACGGTAGACGCCACGATGCCAAAAATAATTGCTATGGCTAATCCGCTAAATACTGGGTCAAGTGTGATCACTAAGTTACCTAATAAAGTAGTTCCGGCGGTTAACAATACTGGGCGCATTCGTACTGACCCTGCAGCAATAAGTGCCTCTTTTATTGCCATCCCCTGAGCGCGTGCTTGGTTAATAAATTCAACTAAAATAAGTGAGTTACGAACGACAATACCTGCTAAGGCAATCATGCCTATCATCGCAGTCGCGGTAAATAATACCGGCTCAGGAGCCCCCGCTATGGTGCGTTCACCAAATTGATTGAGTAACCAAAACCCAGGCATAATACCAATCACAGTTAATGGAATAGCCGACATGATAATCAGCGATAAACTCGCCGACTGTGTTTGTACCCGTAAAATAATAAATATAGCACTGAGCGCAAAGGCAAAAGCAATGCCCATATCCCTGAACACATCAATAGTGATACGCCACTCACCTTCACCACTAAAGTTAACATCAGTTCCTTGCGGTAATTGCCATGGCGCGGTTCCACCATTATTAAAAAAGTGCCGTGTTAACCACGCCTTTTTTTCAAATCCTTCATTGCGTGCGTTCAAATCGGCATTTACATCCGCAATAACCTCTGCAGGCGTGCGTCCATTTAGTTCGGCCATCACATAAATAACGTCACGCTGATCTTTACGCATTAGTGTGTCGGCCACGTTTAATGGTTTAAACTCTCCCAGCTCTGAAAGCGACACTAAAGGTCTGGGGGCACTTGTTATACCTAACTCATTACTGGTTTTAGCTAAGTCCCTATCCCCTCTTACTTGCAGTGTAAGTAATTGTGAAAGCTGATTACGCTCGCTATAAGGCAATTGTAATTGTATTGGAACTGGCTGAGTTTCACCGCTTACGTACAACACTCCAACCTGTTGCCCCTGCGAAGCAATACTGAGTGTTTGTGCAATATTTTGGGTAGCAATAGCACTGAGCGCAGCCTTGGTTTTATCCGTAATAAAGCGCTGTAATGGGGCTGGGGCAACTAAAGATGTGTCAACCTCAACAACATGAGGCTCTTGGCGTAAACGTGCTGCAACATGTTGAGCAGCCTGCCTATGGGTATGCTTATCAACAAAGGGATCACGATACACTTCAGCGACTAAAGTGCTCAACACCGGTGGCCCAGGTGGTACCTCAACCACTTTAATAACAATGCCATTTTTTGCTAAAGGAGCAAGTTGTTCGCGTAACCGCATAACCACCCCATGCGATTGATGATCTCGTGCTGATTTATCCACCAGCAATACTCTGAGCTCTGCTAAGTTAGCAGCTTCACGGCGATAATAACCACGCACCATGCCATTAAAATCCATGCTGGAGGGCTGCCCAATATATGCGGCTATTTCACTTACTTCATTTAACTGCCACGTGAGGGTTTGAATTTGCTTAGTAAAAGCAGCTGTGCTCTCTAGATTAGTACCCTCTGGCATATCTATAAGTACTTGCAGCTCATTTTTGTTATCAAAGGGCAGGAGTTTTAATGGTACCAAGCGCATCACGGGTAACATGGCACTGATAATAAACAATCCTAATGTTATCCATAGCACCCATTTAGCTCGCACTTTTGAGGCAAGTAATGGACTGAGTAATCGTTGGTATAAACCCGCTTTAGGCTCAAGCTCAGGTTGTTCTAGGGTGTTTGGTTTAAGCAATTTCATTGCCAACCATGGGGTGACAAAAAAGGCTACCAAAGTAGATACCATGACACTAATGGGCACGTTGAACGCCATAGGTGCCATGTATGGCCCCATCATGCCGGTAATAAACGCCAGTGGAATAAACGCCACCATTATAGTGAGTGTCGACATAAGCAAGGCATTTCGAATTTCGCTCATTGCGCCAACAACATGCTGTTTTTTATCGCCTTTGTTATTTATAAAGCGACTAATATTATCAATACCCGTGATTGGGTCGTCTACCAGTAAGCCTAATGATAAAATAAGCGCAAATAAGGTCACCCGGTTAATGGTGTAACCAAATGCAAAATCTAATGAGAGTGTAATGCCATAACAAATAGGAACCGCCAGCCCAACCACTACGGCAGGGCGCCAACCTAAAAACACGCCAACAAATATCACCACAGTAAACACTGCAAACACTAAACTTGATGTGAGGTTATTTACTTTTTCATTCGCAGTTTGGCCATAATCTCTGAGTACTGTATAGCTAACTTCTGGTGGTAATAAGGTATTTGTAAGTTCATTCATCATGGTATGAACATCATTTGCAACAGCAACCGCATTAGTCCCTGTTTGCTTGGCTACGCTTAAAGTAACCATAGGCAACTGCTGCTGATCAGTAGATTGCGCTAACCATTGGTAATGCTCAGTTTCACCAGGGCCATCGCTTACTGTTGCAATGTCCATCAAGTAAACACTTTTACCATTAACCACATTAACAACTAATTGCTCTACCGCTGATTGTGTTCTTAGTACATCACCTGCCTGAATAGCAATTTGCTGCTGATTATCAACCACATTTCCCACTTGGGTGAGTTGGTTTGATACATTTAATGCGTAAAAAACATCGTTTACCGTGGTTTGATGGGCAGCCAGTGCGCTGGCATTTAAATTGATGGTAAGAGTACGTGTACGCCCCGAAATTACTTTAACTTCACTGGTATGCTCAATGCGTTGTAAACTATTAGCAATTTCGTTAGCAAAACGGGTTAGTTCATAATCACCATAGAGTTGCGGGTCTTTACTGTAGAGACCTAACATCACAATAGGCACGTCATCTACTTCTATTGGGCGAATTTGCCAACTTTTGATCACCGATGCCATTGTATGCTGATAACTATTTAGTTTTGCGTAGGTATCTAAAATAGCTTGTTCGCGGTTGTGCCCTACTTCAAAACGCAGCGTAACCACTGTACTGTTAGTTTGTGTGGTTGAGTAAATATGCTCAACTCCCACCAACTGGGCCAGTAACTTTTCGAGCGGTTGAGTTACTAACCTAGCGACTTCAGGCGCCTCAACGTTAGGTGCAGATACATAAATATCGAGCATGGGCACAGTAATTTGTGGCTCTTCTTCTCGAGGTGTCTGATTTAGTGCAAATACCCCAAGTAACAAAGACATCACAAAAATAATAATCGGAATGCGACCACTTAAACTACTTTTTACCGCATTGTCTATTAAGCTCATCGCACTTAGCCCTTACAAAATAACCCATACAAGGTACCAAGCAGAACGACTGCATTTTCATCAATGACACGATAATAAATTGTTTGGCTCTCGCGGCGCGTAGCTACAATATTTGCTTTACGCAGCGCTGCTAAATGCTGTGATAACGCAGACTGCGCTAATGGCACGGCTTCATTAAGCTGAGACACGCTCATCTCGGAGTCTTGCAAAGAACATAAAATCATTAAGCGATTTTTATTGGCTAAAATTTTTAATAGCTGCTCAGCTTGTTCTACATTGCCGGCCATGGCAGTAAAGTCAATATTCATACTATGCTCTTATTCTAAAATAGAGCCTGAGTATAAGACGTTAGGTTAGAAAAGTCTAACATTAGATTTTACTAATATAGATATATCTAATATAGTAGCTGTACTGAATTAAATAACTGGCCTACTATAATGAAACTAAACAATGCACTCAGACTAATCGCTGGCATAATGATTATTGTGTCGCTTTTATTGCAAACTTATCACGATCCTAAGTGGATTTACTTTACAGCTTTTATCGCAGTAAATTTAATTCAATCAGCTTTTACTAGCTGGTGCCCAATGATCACTTTATTACGCAAACTTGGCTTTAAGGAATAAACACCATGCTTACACCCATTCCCGATTTACTAAAAATAATTACTCCTAATCAGCGCCGTATTGATGCCGAACAAGCAAAGAAAGAACTTGAGCAAAATAAAGGCTTACTGATTGATGTGCGTGAACCCGCTGAACATGCCACCAAAGCAGCTACTGGCGCAATTAACATTCCACGCGGGTTACTTGAAATGAAACTTATGGAAATAGAAAAAGACGCAGCCCGTCCTATTTATTTACATTGCGCTAGTGGCGCGCGTGCAACATTAAGTGCTGAGGCACTGACTCGAGTAGGTTACAGAAATGTGACAGTTATCACCTGTGATGCAACGAAAGTGTTGAATACATTCTAATTTTTTTAACAAAAAAGTAACCTTAATGTGGTACGATTTGCTTTTTATACTTTATAGGTACAAAGCAATGACGCTTACACGAAGAACTTTTTTAAAAGCCTCGGCAGCAGGATTTGGGGTCGCAGTCTTATCGTTAGGGTTAACGGGTTGTCGGTTTGATGATGAAGATGATAATTTTATTGACGTTAGCTTTAACCATGGCGTCGCTAGTGGCGATCCACTAGCAGATAGCTTAATTTTATGGACTCGCGTTACACCAAAAGATCCAGCAACCAGCCGTATTAAAGTGCAATGGCAGGCTGCGACAGATGAAAATTTCACCTCTATTAGTCACGATGGTGAAGCCTATATAAGTGCAGCCACAGACTTTACTCTCAAAATTGACTTACAAGGCCTTGATCCCAACACAACGTATTACTACCGCTTTAAATCAAATGGTAAAACCTCTCCTATTGGCTCAGGTAAAACATTACCAACAGGCAATATTGATCAAGTAAAGCTGGCAGTTGTGTCGTGCGCTAATTACCCTGCTGGCTTTTTTCATGTTTATGGTGAAATAGCAAAGCAACCTGACTTAGATGCGGTACTCCATTTAGGCGATTACATATACGAATATGGAAATAATGGCTACGCTACTGAAGACGCAACTAGCTTAGGTCGCTTACTACCTGAAGATAACAGCAATGAAATTATTAGCTTAACTGACTATCGTAAACGCTATGCCCACTACCGCACCGATAGCAATTTACAAGCAGCTCACAGCAATTGCGCCTTTATAACAGTATGGGACGACCATGAGGTTACTAATGATACTTGGCGTGAAGGTGCAGAAAACCATAATGACGGTGAAGGTGAATTTAGCGCGCGTAAACTACATGCCCTACAAGCCTACTTTGAATGGATGCCTATACGTAATGTAGCCGATAAAGAACGTATTTATCGCCGTTTTGAATTTGGTAATTTAATGTCGCTATACATGCTAGATACCCGTGTGCTCGCTCGTGATGAACAACTCAACTATGCTGATTTTGATTTAACTAGCGCACAAGGGCAAAGCGATTTTGTTAGTGCTGTTAGTTCGCCCACACGCGCATTACTGGGTAGTGAACAACTAACCTGGCTCACCGATGGTATGACAACCTCAAACTCAAAATGGCAAGTACTTGGCCAACAAGTGTTAATGACCAAGATGCACCTGCCGTTTGAAGTACTACAGCTTTTAGTGAGCCTACAAGTAAGCCAAGCAAATGGTGCTGACACTGGCGCCCTGCTTGCTCAAGCATCAGCATTATTTGCTGAGCTGGCACAAATTAAAGGCCGTATTCTAGCTGGTGATCCAACAGTAACTGATGCAGAGCGTGCGCGTGTTGATACCACCGCACCTTACAATTTAGATGCCTGGGACGGCTACGCCTATGAGCGTGAGGTACTGCTTGGTACAGCTATTGCTGCACAAAAAAACTTAGTGGTGTTAGCCGGCGATACTCACAATGGTTGGGCTGGGCAATTAAAAACTGATGCGAGCAATCCAATAGCCGCATCACAAAATGCGGGAGTTGAGTTTGCCACCTCTTCAGTGTCTTCGCCAGGTCTTGAAAAATACTTAGCACTAAATACACAGGGCCCTGAAGTTACAGTTCAAATGGAGCAAGTTCTTGCTTTACTTGTAAACGACTTGGCTTATAGCAATTTGGCTGAGCGAGGTTATCTAACAGTTACCTTCACTCAAGAACAAGCAAGCGCTAAGTGGAATTATGTAAGCAGCATAAAAACAACCTCTTACGAAATGCAAACCGAGCGCAGCAAAGAATTACGTATGCTAGCAGGTCAGCCTGAAATACAAGGGTAAATTACTCTAAACACGAGAAAACCAATCTAAGGCTCATAACTTCCTTAGATTGGTTTAATAAAAATAACCTATTTTCAAAGAGAGCTGTTGGTTACTTTTTCTCATCCAATAAAGTAACTAACATTTGCTCGATATTTTTTACACTGTAGGTCAATGAGCGAATCAGTTCGACTTGGCTTGGTGGCTCGTCTTGTTTTGCTTGAACGGGTTGTTCTGCAGTGAGGTTATCTTTTTGCGTTAAAATGGCTTCACGAAATTCACTGGCATCAACTACCCCAAGTAACGATACCAACGCACCATGTCCCGACTGTCCTGCTGTTTCAAAACTTAAACGGTATAAGCCAAACATGCGCATTAGCGGCCCCTGACTCAACCCGACATCAGTGATTTTTTCTAGTGGAATCGATTTTTCTTCTTTAAATAAAATACCGCGTTTAACCACTAGCTTGCGCTCTAGTAAATCGGCCGACATAGCGGCTAATACTCTACTTGCGACTAGCCACACTAAAAGTAATACAACGGGTAAAAGTATAATAGTTACAACTGGAAAAAGGCTAAATATTGCAGCTAAGCACATCCAGTACTGTTTTACCTTGTTATCAAAAGTGGCACTTTTTAAAGTTATATTAGACATAGTTTTATTACTTTTAAATTATAGTATTTTTAAGTTACATTAATTATAAGTTGTACACAATTCAACCACCTTGATAGTTACAATCCAATAACCACTTTAATTGCCAGCGCAATAAATACCGCACCTAACAGCCTATCTAACCATATATTTTGTTTAGTAAAACCAAAGCGCTTTTTAGACACCTCAGTGAGTAAGGCTACCAATAAATACCAGCCGGTATCTATCACGAAAACCGTTAAGCACATAACAACGCCAATACTTAGAGTAAGATTCTCTGGGTCAATAAATTGTGAAAATAATGCCAGAAAGAAAATTGCTAGCTTAGGGTTTAAAAATGCAATGGCAAAGCCATCTTGTAACGCCTTAGAACTGCTCACGTCGCTTTGCTGAATATGTAGCTCGCTGTCGCTGGGTTTTGAAAATAGTATTTTCAAACCTAAATACGCTAAATAGGCTGCCCCTAAATACACTAAAAATTGGTACACAGTAGGAAATTGCAACATCAATGCACCTAATCCCAACAGTGAAGCTGCGGCATATAAGCCCACTCCAAAACCATGGCTTAATGCTGCCAGCATGCCATTTTTCATGCCACCGCTTAAGCTATGTTTTAATACCACAGCTAAACTGGGCCCAGGCGACATTGCCCCCATCATGCACACCAGTGCTAAGCTCAACCATAATGATAACGCCATTAGTAACCCTTATATTTCTTCATTTTCAATTAGTAATGCATAACCATGCACCTGCCCATAAAAGCCTGTCAATGGCACTGCGTTTATTACTTTCCAACCGTCTTGGCTTAATTCCTGTATGCGATCATTTAGTGCGACTATATCTACCCCACCCAAAAAACGGGACTTTCTGAATTCGATTACTTTTTGCATTACAAATACCTGCTTTATAGGCTGTATTCAAAATCGTAATGATGAATACCTTGCTCAATCCGTATTTTCATACTGCCAGTTAGTCCTGCTAGCTCATCAGTGCCTGAGTCGGGCACCACTTTTAAAATTAAGCTGTCTTGGCCTTTGTCCATCAGCCCAAAATGCTGCAGTACAAAACTGCCTTTCTTGCCCTCAAGCTCGCCTATCACTTGCTCTATTGCAACATAACCAGCGCTGCCTTGGGTGGGAGTCATGGCGCTAAGCATTTCGCCTTGGCTAGTTGCCGTTAAGCTACCAGTAAATTGTTTATCAATCGACATCCGACCTAAATTAACGCCTTCCTGCCCATGTGCATACCCTTCTATAGGCGCTAATGTCACGGTAAACTCGCCTGTTATCTGTTTAGTTGTCATAATTTTCCCTGTTGATGATTTTTAATACTATTGATTTTTAATCTATTGATGCCATATCTATACCTTAATCATCAATAAGAATCTACTATGCCTACAGACAAGCCTGCTTCAGATAAAGCCGCCTTTAGCGCTTTATTCCCTATATTCAATTTTATTAAGCCTTATAAATGGGTGGTTTTAGGGGCTCTAGTAGCATTACTTGCCACCGCAGGGGTTAATTTATCGCTAGGCCAAGGCGTTAAGTTTGTGATTGATCATGGCTTTATTGCCGGCTCGCAAGCGCAGTTACAACAAGCTGTTTTGGTATTAATTGGCTTGATCAGTTTATTGGCGGTGGGCACATTCAGCCGATTTTATTTAATGTCGTGGATTGGCGAGCGAGTCAGTAACGATATTAGAAAAGCTGTATTCAATCGTATTGTTACTTTGCATCCGAGTTATTTTGAAGAAAACCGCAGTGGCGAGCTGATGTCGCGACTCACTACCGACACTACCTTATTACAATCTATTATCGGCTCATCATTTTCTATGGCGCTGCGAAGCGCGCTAATGTTAGTCGGTGGTTTAATTATGCTACTTGTTACTAATTTAAAGCTTACCTTAGTCGTCGTGGCCTGCGTCCCTTTAGTACTGGTGCCTATGTTGGTTTTTGGTAAAAAGGTACGCAAACTTGCAAGTTCTAGCCAAGATGCGATTGCAGATATCAGCACCTATGCTGGTGAGATCATTCAAAACATAAAAGTTGTACAGAGTTATAGCCATGAACAGCAAGAGCAATTTGCTTTTGCTAATGAAACTGAAAAGGCCTTTAACGTTGCCAAAAGCCGCATTAAACAACGTTCGTTTTTAATTGCAGCAGTTATTTTTCTTACCTTTAGCGCTATTAGTGCCATGCTCTGGGTAGGCGGTAGTGATGTGCTCGCAGGCACTATGACGGGCGGTGAACTTGGCGCGTTTGTATTTTATGCCATTATGGTGGCCATGTCGGTTGCCACCGTCGCAGAGGTTTACGGTGAATTACAACGCGCCGCAGGAGCAGCAGCAAGGTTACTCGAGCTACTTGCGGTTGAAAGTAAAATACAAAATCCCGAAATTCCACAAGATAATCAGTTGCATACAACTACCAGTAACAGTGCAATTTCACTTGAAGGTATTAGTTTTAATTACCCTTCTCGCCCAGATGTAAGCGCATTAAATAATATCAGCTTAAATATTGAAACAGCTAAAACTGTGGCTATTGTTGGCCCTTCCGGTGCGGGTAAAACCACCTTGTTTGAACTGTTACAGCGTTTTTATGATCCTGCCAGCGGAACAATTAAATTTCATAATATAAATATTAAACAGTTGTCATTAAACACCTTACGCAACAAAATGGGTATGGTGGCACAAAACCCGATTTTATTTAGTTCTGATGTCATGCATAACATTCGCTATGGCAACCCAAGCGCCAGTGACGAGCAAGTTTATGCAGCCGCTAAACATGCCCATGCTGATGAATTTATAAAACAGTTACCACAAGGCTATAACAGCTTCTTAGGTGAGCAAGGTGTAAGGCTATCGGGTGGGCAAAAGCAACGTATTGTTCTTGCTCGCGCCATTTTAAAAGACCCAGAGATACTGCTACTTGATGAGGCTACCAGCGCGCTTGATGCGCAAAGCGAGCATCATGTTCAGGCTGCACTTGAGCACTTAATGCAAAATAGAACAACGCTGATTATTGCCCATAGACTGGCCACGGTAAAACATGCCGATATGATTGTAGTAATGGAAAATGGCGAAATAAAAGCCACAGGCACTCATCAGCAATTAATGGCAAATAACCCTTTGTATCAAAAACTATGTGAATTACAGTTTAATTTAGATTGATTGCATTTTAGTTGCTACTTCTTTTTAAGCCATTTATTCATTGCGGTATCGTAAGCCTCAGTTAGCTTAGTTTTATCGCACTTTACACCAGCTATGTAACTATCGGGCAAGTCATTTTTTGGCATAACCCCAGCACCAACGGATACTTTCCTAAAACAGCTATCACCTCGTTGATAAGTGGTAAATTGCATATTTTGCTGCTCTATTTTTAATAGTGGCTTTACCTTGCCTGGATGCTCTTTTGAAACTGTAATACGCTTTTTCTGAGGGTCACTCTTTGCAGTATCAGAATAGCCAGTTTGTTGCTGTAAAATACTGTTGAGTCCTTTGTTTAAATCGATCTTTTTATAAGGCTTTAAAATTACAGGCTGAGTATTTTTCGTGGTGGTATTTAGCGGCTTAGTCGTTTTCTCTGTTTTTTTATAATTAATACTTAGTGGTTTTGATTGGGTTGCATTAATAAGCTCAATAGATTTAATCTCTGTATTTTTATTTGTATGAGCGCGTTGTTGAGGGACTTGTTGTGTTGCTTTAATTTTAGCTGGCACACTTACCATATAAGCTTTAATTGCGGTGGTTTTATGTCAGGTGCTTTTAATGTGGCAACAAAAAGCAAAACTAATCCGTGTAAACATATTGATAAAATAATTGCCGTGCGCCACGCTGCCATAAATATGTCCTTATCGAAGAACTATTTGTGACAGCTAACGCAGGCAAAAGTGCCATTAAAATATACAAAACCACGCATTTGCGCGGTTTTAGCTATTAACCTTGTGTATTAGGCACTATTTGAATTTCGACGCGGCGGTTTTGCGCGCGACCATTCGCGGTATCGTTAGTGGCAATTGGGCGTGATTCACCAAAGCCGCTAGTGCTTACTCGTGCAGCCATAATTTGTTGGTTTACCAAGTAATTTTTTACACTTTGTGCTCGCTGCTCTGAAAGAGTCATGTTGTAACTATCTTTGCCCGTGCTGTCGGTGTGACCTTCGACACTTAAGTAGGTTTTTTCGTATTTATTCATTACACTTGCTATCGCATTTAGAGTGTCATGAAAGCCCGATGAAATATAAGATTGATCAGTCGCAAACGTAATATTAGATGGCATCACTAAGCGTAAGTTATCACCTTCACGTACCACTTCAACTCCCGAACCTGCTAGTTCATCACGAAAAGCAGCCTCTTGTTTATCCATGTAATCACCTACAGCTGCACCCGCTAGCGCACCAATAGCTGCACCAATAAAAATACGTTTATCTTTGTGGTTACCTGTAGCTTTACCTAAAATTCCCCCTGCTGCAGCACCAATAGCGGCGCCTTTACCCGTGTTATTCATTTCACAGCCAGAAAGTAATACGGCAACGACAGTGACACTTAAAAGTGATTTGGTTAACATCATGGTAATTTCCTATTCATTTAGAATTTATTATTGCAATTATGCAAACATTTTTATGAACCAAAAATGAAGAGTAACGTAAAACACGTATTATTACTTACTTCATACGGACTAATGATAGCGCTTCATAAAAATGTCATACTTATTTGTGACACTTTAATGATTTATCAAAAAGGCGATGGCCACTATGTTAATTGCGATTTTTAGGCAGTTTTTTTTTCTTGGCTGCATGAGTTTTGGCGGCCCTGCCGCCCATTTAGGTTACTTTAAACATCACTTTGTTGATTCGCTGCGCTGGTTAAGTATCAGTCGCTATTCACAGCTAATAAGCCTCAGTCAAGCTCTGCCTGGCCCTGGCTCTAGTCAGGTTAGCTTTGCAATTGGAGTAGAGCGTGCAGGTGTACTCGGTGGCATCACCGCATTTATTGGTTTTACCTTGCCTTCTTTTTTAATAATGACACTGCTTGCTATTAGTGCTCACCAATTTGACGCCGTTTATTTTGCTGTGATCACCGGATTGAAGCTCTTTGCTGTAGTGATTGTTG
The DNA here is from genome assembly GCF_013394165.1 of Pseudoalteromonas sp. Scap06. Lineage (NCBI taxonomy): Bacteria > Pseudomonadati > Pseudomonadota > Gammaproteobacteria > Alteromonadales > Pseudoalteromonadaceae > Pseudoalteromonas > Pseudoalteromonas sp. Scap06. The sequence goes on from NZ_CP041330.1 coordinate 3,145,135, forward strand.
CCGATGCGACCCTTAGTATGGCCAAAAGCTTTTGCAGCAACCTAATCCTTAAGCTAATTGCAGTTATAAGCACCCTAGCTCTTGTTCTACTGCCGATGTTAGGTACACAAATTATTATTTTACTGATTGCGGCCGCAGTCGGCGCTATCTGGCCACTCTTAAAATTAAGTGATTTATCACAGCAAACTAGCAGTGATCAGGGGAAAGTTAACTGGGTTGCACTTAGTTTATTTGCGCTACTGCTTGGAGTTAGCTTTATTCCAATAGGGCAAGAATTTGCGTTATTTGCGCCTTTTTACCAAGCTGGTGCTATGGTATTTGGTGGCGGGCATGTTGTGTTGCCAGTACTTCAAGCGGGTGTGCCAACGTTAAGTGATGATCAATTTTTAACGGCTTACGCCAGTGCTCAGGCTATACCTGGGCCTATGTTTACAATAGCCACCTACTTAGGCGCGCAGCTAAATACCGAGCAGCCAATAATGGGCGCAATCATAGCTACATTATTGATATTTACCCCAGGGTTTTTACTGATGTTGGCATTTCAGAAAAGCTGGATTAATTTAGCCAGTAAGCCCCGCTTTGCCAGCTCAATTGCCGCGCTTAATGCCGCCGTAGTTGGTTTTTTAGCTGCAGCATTGTATTCGCCCATTTGGACTTCAGCTATTAATAGTGTGTGGCATATTGCATTAGTGATTGCTGCATTTACGTGGCTACGTATGAAAAAGCCACCTATTTGGTGGCTATTATTGCTCTTTATTGGTGTTGGCCTTGGACAGCATTATTGGGCACTTTAATACTAGGTTTGCCCGCCATATTCACCCCGTCAGCTGGGCTTAACTGCCCACTGACACTTTGATAAGCGCGCAGTCCAAACACCGGTAATACGGCCAGTAAATGATCCATAATTTCAGCTTGTAAATGCTCGTACGATATCCAACGTTTGTCTTCACTAAAGCAGTAAAACTCAATCGGTAGGCCATGGTTAAGCGGTTGAAGTTCACGCACCATAAGTGTGAGCGAGGTATTGATTTTACTGTGTTGCTTTAAGTAACCCTCTGCATAGCGACGAAATAGCCCTAAGTTCGACACCGGATCGGGAAGTGTGCCTAGTCGAATATATTCTTGCAGTGGTATTGCCGCTTCTATTTGCGCTTTAAAATCATCATCAACTAAAAAGATGCTGTTCATATCAATGTTTAAAGAACGTTTAATACGTCGCCCACCAGATTCTTGCATACCGCGCCAATTTTTAAATGAACCGGCCACCAGCATATAAGTGGGTATAGTCGTTATGGTGTTGTCCCAGTTTCGCACTTTTACAGTATTAAGTCCTAAATCAATTACTTCGCCATCGGCGCCGTAGTTATCTACTTGGATCCAGTCCCCATAGGTCACTAAACGATTAGCGGCAATTTGAATGCTGGCGACAAAACCTAATATGGTGTCTTTAAATACTAATAAAGTAACAGCGGCGATCGCACCAAAACCAGAAAGAATATAAGTCGGCGATTTTTCAAGCACAATACTAACAATTAATATTGAACACACAATAAAGGTGATCAGCTTCACTACTTGAATTAGCCCTTGAATAGGCACTTCGCGGGCAAAATCTAATTGGTTATAAATAGCGCCAGCAATACTCACTATACTGCTAATAATAAAACCTATATAAATAATTAATAATGCTTGGCCAATGGTTTTAAGGATCTCTTGGGCAATTGCATTAACGGGGTAAACACTGTCAAATGTGGCTAAAAAAAGTACACAACATAACAAGCAGGCAATTCGTTTATTGAGCTTGGTCAACATCGGTGACAATGAACCAATACGCTCAGGCGAGAGTTTAGTCACCACCTTTTGAATACCCGGTAACATTAAGCGACGCGTAAATAAGTAAACAAATAATAAAGAAAGGATGCCAATGGATGAGGCCGTGATCGCACTGAGAAAAAAAGCATCGGGGACTTTTTCAAACCAAGGAGTAATTAGCTCCTGTAGGTGTGTTTTGGTCATGGTATTTCAATTTCCTTACTGGGAGTTAATTCAGTACTAGCTTGCTGAATATGAATAGCGCTTAATTGCTTATCTTTTTTTGTCCATAAATTATTTAAATATTGCTGAAACTCGGCTCTAAATGCGTGATCTGTTTGGTAACTGCCAATCATCTGTGTATTTATTGGCATCACCTCAATTGTAATATTAATAGACTCTAGTTCGCCTTTTAAAATATTACGACACACATGATCTGACTTACCGCTATACACTAAACTAGTGTTAAGCATAGCGTCAAATTGCTCGTTTAAAACTTCTAAGGCAAAAGCAGTTCCACCAGCCTTAGGCTTTAATAAATGCTGAAAAGGGCTTTGTTGATGCTTATGCTTTTGCGCAGTAAAACGTGTACCTTCTACAAAATTAACTATGGTTGTAGGATGATGACGAAAGTTACGGCAACTGCGCTTAGTGCGCTCGACATCTAAGCCTTTTAAATTGGGGTTTTTTGCCAATTGCGCTTTGCTCACCCGTTTCATAAAGGGCATACCCATTGCCCACGCACCAGTGCCTATAAATGGCACATACTTAAGCTCATCTTTTAAAAAAAACTTAGGAGCTGGTAATGCATTTAATGAGCTTAATACCGCAATATCAAGCCAGCTAATATGATTACTGATTAGCAAATACCAACTATTGGCATTCACCTCCCCACTAATATTAACTTTAATATCATTACAGCCTAGCCATAGCCCTAAGCGGTTACCTTTACACCACCCCTTGTACGCACCGTGTAATAATTTACTTACTACGGGTATGGGCAAAACCAATTTAACTAACCCTAGGATAAGTACTAATGCGCCAAATATTATTAAATTAGCGAATAAAACACAGCCAACAATTAAGCCATTTAACCAATTAGGTAACCATTTTTTTAGCATAACTGTTAGCTCATTTTTTATTTTTGTTTTAAATTAACGAGCGTCTGGTTTTTTTCTTCCCACACGCGATTTAATTCCGTTTGAAAACGTACTCTAAAGTCAGGATCATTAGTGTAATCACCAATTAAGTCGTCACTAACACCTTTTACTTCAACATGTACATCAATGTGTTTTACTTTACCGGCTGCAAAATCCATAAAGGTAGGAATGCCCTTAGGGTAATGAATAGTGACATTTACCACCTTAGAAATTTGCTCACCCATAGCTTGCATTACAAACGCCACACCACCCGCTTTTGGTTTAAGTAAATGAGGAAACGGGCTATTTTGGCGCGCATGCTTTTGCGCTGTAAAACGCGTACCTTCAACAAAGTTAACCACACTAACCGGCATTTCTTTAAATTTTTCACACGCTTTACGAGTCGTTTCTAAATCTTTACCACGCAATTTAGGATTCTTTTTTAATTGGCTTTTACTGGTGCGGGTCATAAAAGGAAAGTCGAGCGCCCACCAACATAAACCTAAAACAGGTACGTAAATAAGCTCTTTTTTCAAAAAGAAGTTTAAAAAAGGTATTTTGCGGTTAAACACTCGCTGTAATACTAAAATATCCACCCAGCTTTGGTGGTTCGCGATAACTAGGTACCAATCTTTCAATTTTAGCTCTTCTAGACCGGTTACATTTAGCTTTGTTGGCGTTAATAACGTTTGATTTAGCGTGTTAAACGTCACCCAAATAGAGGCACATTGCTTGGCCGTCCAGCTCATTAATTTTTGAAGTCCCTTAATTGGGATTAGCTTAACGATGCCACAAATAAAAATAGGTACAAACCAAAAAAGAGTGTTTATTGTGTAAAAGAAAATACTAAATACACTGCGAATAACTGACATTACTTCTATTCCTTTAAACATCGCGCAGCCACAAATGACCGCGCTTAACTATGCAACTAAATTAATCTTCAAAATAGGTGTAGCCTTCAAGCCCTGCATTAAGCTCGGCTAAGTAACCTTCTTTACAGTGCTCTGATACATCAAGTTTATTAATCTGAGTGGCAAAGTTATCAGCTAATAACTCGCTATCATAATCAACAAATTTTAATACATCCTTAACGCTGTCACCTTTAATGGCATTGGTTAATACATATCCTTGCTCATTAAGCTCAACATGAACTGAATCGGTATCACCAAATAGGTTATGTAAGTCACCTAAAATCTCTTGGTATGCCCCTACCATAAACATCGCAATATGATACTGCTGACCTTGTGTATATTCAGGAATAGGTAAACTGGTTTCAATTCCTGCACCTTCAACGTACTCACGTATTTGCCCGTCAGAATCACAAGTAATGTCTTGGATAATAGCGCGCTGAGTAAGCGGCTGCGTTAGGTTTTCGATGGGCATAACCGGAAATAACTGCTGAATGCCCCACACATCGGGTAACGACTGAAATAATGAAAAATTCACAAACAGTTTATCGGCTAGTTTTTCGTTTAAATCATCCAGCACTTCGCGGTGAGCTCGTGCATTAGAGCTTAATGAAGCACGAACGCGATGTAAAATAGTAAAGTAAAGCTGCTCTATTTTCGCCCACTCTAGCATGCTTACTAAACCATGTACGTATTGATCGTGTGCTTCACTAAATAAGTGCATTGCATCATGATAAATCTCTAATGCCATACGCGGGTTCAAACGTTGTAAACACTGCCACATTTCATCCAATACTAAGGCACTGTTTTTAACAGGTGGTTCTGGGTTTAAATGATTTGGTGCTTTTTCAACATCAATCACATCGGTAATAAGCACCGCATGATGTGCAGTAAGAGCACGGCCAGATTCGGTAATAATTGCAGGGTGAGCTAAGTTATGTTGGTCGCACACCTCGGCAAATGCATTTACTACATTACGCGCATATTCTTCAACTGTGTAATTCATTGAGCAAGCACTACGTGAGCCTGAACCTTCGTAGTCAACGCCAAGCCCGCCACCCACATCAACAGTATTGAGCGGTACACCGTATTGAGTTAATTCAGCAAAATGGCGAGCACATTCGCGCAAAGCACGATGAATATCGCGAATATTGGCAATTTGAGAACCAATATGAAAATGTACCATTTGCATTAAATGCAACTTGTTATGTTGCTTGAGCACTTCCACTGCACTGAGTACTTGTCCTGCAGTTAAGCCAAACTTACCTTTTTCACCACCGGTATTTTGCCATTTACCTTTACCAACCGAATTTAGGCGAATGCGAATACCAATAGCAGGCTCAATACCTAAATTATCAATTTCTTCCAGCAGTGTGGTTAGCTCAGAGAGTTTTTCAACCACAATTTTAACGCTGTGCCCCATTGCTTGACCAATACAGGCTAAACGTAAAAACTCACTGTCTTTGTAGCCGTTACATACAATAGTAATAGGCTCTTTTGCCACACCTAAAATTGCCATTAGTTCAGGTTTAGAACCGGCTTCAAGCCCCACTAAACCACTTGGGTGTGCCAATAGTTTACTGACTACAGAGCGCTGTTGATTTACTTTTATAGGGTAAACACAGGTGTATTTACCATTATATGCACGGTTGCTACGCGCTTGAGTAAACGCATTGGTGAGCGTATCTACACGGTTTTTTAAAATATCGGTAAAGCGCACCAATACAGGTAAGGTTAATCCTTGCTGTTTAAATTGCTCAGTAAGCTGGCTTAAAGAAATGGCAGGTTTTGTTTGGTCGCCATCCGGATAGGCTATCAATTCACCTTGTGCGTTAATATCAAAATAACCATCGCTCCAATGAGCAACATTGTATGTAGCACGTGCTGTTTCTAAACCCCAAGTCATGGCAACTCTTCTTTATTAAATTAGGTGTAAAGGGGCATTTTAATACGTCACTATCTGCTAAGCTAACAAAAATTGAACTTTCCCCTCTTTATAGCTAACTTTATTCGCTAAAGAGCGTAAAATTTGATTGAGCAATAGCGCAAGCACTGGCAGAATTGCCTCCTTTTTTCATACTCAACCAAAAGTGTAACAACAACTATGGCAAATTTAGATCAAAGTAAGTGGTTTACTGAAATTAGCGACCGCGATGGCAGCGCATTTTCATTACGTATTAACAAAAAGTTAGATGAAAAACAGTCTCCTTTTCAAAAAGTAGAAATGTTTGAAACCACAGACTTTGGTAATTTAATGATCATTGATGGTTGCACTATGGTGAGTAGCCGTGAAAACTTTTTTTATCATGAAATGATCAGCCACCCAGCATTACTAGCACACCCAAACCCTAAAAATGTGGTTATTATTGGCGGCGGCGATTGCGGTACATTACGTGAAGTGCTTAAGCACCCAAGTGTAGAAACTGTGACACAAATCGATATTGACGAAGTAGTTACCCAAATGTCGTTAAAGTACTTCCCAGAGTTATGTGAATCAAATAACGATCCACGTGCCACTGTGATGTTTGACGATGGCATTAAATATATGCGTGAAGCAGCTGGTGAGTCTATTGATGTAGTGATTGTTGATGGAACTGATCCGGTAGGCCCTGGTGAGGGTTTATTTAACCATGCGTTTTATACTAGCTGTTTAAATGCACTTCGCCCTGGTGGAATACTCGTACAACAAAGTGAATCGCCACTTATGCATATGCCACTACTGGTTGAAATGCGCGAAGCTATGCTAAGTGTTGGTTTTAACGACTTGCAAACCCTGCCATTCCCACAACCTATTTACCCAAGTGGTTTATGGTCAGTGACGCTAGCTCGCAAATCTGAAGCATTTAACGGTTTTAGAGAAGATGGCGCAGCAATTATTGCTGAGCATAGTGAATACTACAATGGCGGTATTCATCACGGTGCACTCGCAACACCTAATTACATGAAACGCGCTTTTAACAAAAAATAAAAAGCCATTAATACAAAGTAGGGCTCGCAAGAGCCCTTATATGTTTCTCTTTTTTCTACTAACTAAAACCGAAACTGAGCATTTAATGCTATTTGCTGCTGCGATATTCTCGATGCTTTATTCATAGCTACTCGGTTATCTGCTTGGCTATGAAGCGCTGACCCCTCAATACCTATTTGCCATTGTGGTGTAAGCTGATAACGCCAAGTTGCTGTTAGTCCCTCGCCATGACTAGCATTAGGGTCAAACTTCCAATCGTCTTTGTCTGTCACCTCAAAATAATCGTAACGTACTGAGAAACGGTGGCGTTTTATTTTATGACTCAATAATGCAAAATGACTATAAAATCGAGTATCAACGCCGCGGTTTTGACCCATAGCCGTACCACCCGACATTATTTGGATAATTAATCGTGTTTTCGGTGTAAATTTATTTAGCCATGCGACACTTAAAAATCGAGTATCCCAGGCATATTGACCCGTATTATAATTAAGAGCGCCAGGGTCACCATTGTTATCATAGTAGTACACTCGCAACTGAGACTTTTTTAAATAATCCCAATGTCCACCAACGTAATAACCAAATCGCCCATCGACCTCTTCAAACGGTAAAACTTGGTTTGCTTGAAATTGTAACTGTGGAGTATTTAAAGACGCAACAGGCGCAAAAGCGAGAGCCTCATTAAGTGTTGTTTGGCGATCATGCAAAGCAAAGCCTCGCCAAGCGAGTAATGTCCCCGCAGGATCGTTACCTTTAAATGTCGCACCAACCAAACTAAAACTATGGGCACTATTAAAATTACGGGCTGGGCGTTTAATTGTTGCTTCAACACCTAGCGTTCGCAGCTCTTCACCTACCCAAGAGTTAATTGCCGAATTGGTATAGTTATATGCAGATAACCAGCCCATATCAGGGTTTTCTAATGACAATTGTGGATAAAAGCCACCCACTTTAATATGCCATTTATAATCACTGCGAACTAAAGGTTTATATTGCAGATAAGCCTGACTAACCCCCAAGGTACTTTTTGGGTCTTGATATAAATTAACTACAGCATGGGCAGACCAACTAGAACTTATATCTGCACTTAAATCAATAATTCCCTGAGATAAAACCACACCTTGATTAGCCGCATCATGGCGATATAAACCAATTCCACCCTCTTGCCAGCTTAGTTGTGAATCAGCTTGCACTGCCCTTACTTGCAGCAAACCTTTAACTTGTGCGTTGGCTGAAAAAACACTCAACAAGCAAATAACAACGGCTAAGCCCAATAGACTATTCATAATCGTCAAACTCATCAACTTCAACCCTAATAGGCAAAGTTAGTTTTTGTTTTAACTGATAACTTAATTTATTGTTAGTTATAACAACTTTTTGCGACTCTATGTTGCTAATATCTCTAAAGCCTTCATGCCAAACATTTAGTTTATAGGCTCCATTTGGGATATCGAACGATGCTACTCCTTGCTCATTGGTGATTGCATAATATGGGCTATCCACAACAACAATGTAACCCAACATCCAATCATGAATATTACAACCAAGCTCCACAACTCCTGTTTGTTCAAATGTAATTGGATCTTGTGGTTGTTCTCGATAAAGCTTTAATTCAAATGTTTTGCTTTTAGAAAATGAATACACGTGATGCATTATCGAGTCAGCGTTAGGAAATTCAACTTGGCTGTTTTTTTCAACGACTAAGATATGTGGTGTAAATTGGCGATTTTTTTGTGTCATAGTGAAAAGTGATTTATTTATATTCACGCCAGAGGCTTGATCTGGAGCTAACCAAACAACAACATTTTCTTGAACTTTTTGGTTGTTATTATAAACAGTAACCGTTGCTGCACTACTCTTAAAAACAATGATACAACCTAAAATAGCGAGTAAAATTTTCAGCATATTTTCTTCTTGTTAAATTCTTTTTATTTATTATAGAACTAATTTCATAAAGTTTTGCAGATTAATTAACACACTCTTTTTTAGCTAATTAATTGAATACGTATGCAGCTATCTCGTAATAGTGTGTTCATCACTTTATGCTCATAACCTACGGTTTGACATCAAGGACACACAATGAGATTACCTTTACTACTAGTTGCTTTACTTGCAAGCAGTGCTTTTGCAAAAGAAGCCACGCTGAAATCACCTGATCAAAAAATTAAAATTACCATTTCTGATCAATCATCATCCCCTCATTACTCTATTAGCTTTAATGGTAAGCCTGTTATTGAGCAGTCACGCTTAGGTTTTAGGTTTAAAAGCCAAGCACCATTTGATGACGGCTTTGTTATTAGTGAAGTAACTCGTTCACAAACCGATAGCCAATGGCAGCAACCTTGGGGAGAGCGTCAAACCGTTGTTGATAAGCACAATGAAATTGCCGTTACCTTCAATAAACCTGCGCCCCACGCTGGCACATACACTGTACGATTTAAAGCCTTTGATAGTGGTGTAGGTTTTCGCTATGAAGTCCCTAAGCAAGCCGATTTTGAAAAAACTGAAATTACTAAAGAACTGACCGAATTTGCTATTGCCGCAAAAGATAAAACCACCGCATGGTGGATACCTGCTCGCGGTTGGAACCGTTATGAATATGTCTATAACACTACAGACTTACAAGATGCTGCACTTGTTCATACCCCTTTTACCTTTAAAAATGGTAACGGTGTACATGTCAGCATTCATGAAGCAGCTCTGGTAGATTATGCAGGGATGGTGCTTAACCAGCGTCGCCCAGGTACGTTTAGTGCCGATTTAACACCGTGGTCTGATGGCATTGCGGTTAAGAAGCGCGGCGCATTCAATACTCCTTGGCGCACCATTCAAATAGGTGAGCGAGCGATAGACTTAGTTAATTCAGATATTATTTTAAACCTGAATGAGCCAAATAAACTCGGTGATGTGTCGTGGGTTAAACCAGGTAAATATGTAGGTATTTGGTGGGGAATGCACATCAATGAAACAACTTGGGGCAGTGGAGAAAAACACGGTGCCACCACAAAAAATACTAAATACTATATGGACTTTGCCGCTGAGTATGGCTTTGACGGCGTATTAGTTGAAGGTTGGAACACAGGTTGGGATGGCGACTGGTTTTATAATGGTGATGTATTTAGCTTTACTAAGCCTTATGACGATTTCGATATTGTAGCGCTTACACAGTACAGTAAAGAAAAAGGGGTGCAGTTAATTGGTCATCATGAAACCTCTGGCAATGTCAGCAATTATCGCGACCAAATGGAAGATGCTTTTGCGCTTTATGAAAAATCGAATGTAAGCCAAATAAAAACTGGTTATGTGGCCGATGGTGCCAATATAAAACGCATAGATGAAAACGGCATTGCCCGCTTTGAATGGCATGACGGCCAATTTATGGTAAATGAATACTTACATAACATTAAACTTGCCGCTAAATACAAGCTAAGCATCAACACACATGAACCAATAAAAGACACGGGTCTGCGCCGCACTTACCCTAACTGGATTGCCCGTGAAGGTGCGCGTGGTCAAGAGTTTAACGCATGGGGCACACCACCCAATCCACCAGAACACATTCCCATGCTTGCCTTTACGCGTATGCTGGCAGGACCAATGGACTTTACCCCTGGTATTTTTGATATGAGCTTTAATGGCTTAGGGGACGAGACAAATCGCCCACAAACAACACTAGCAAAGCAATTAGCATTGTATGTAGTAATGTACAGCCCAATTCAAATGGCGGCGGATTTACCACGGAATTATTTAGCTAAACCCGATGCTTTTCAGTTCATTCAAGACGTACCAACCGATTGGCAGCAAAGTATTGCGCTTGATGGTGAAGTAGGCGACTTTATTGTATTTGCACGCAAAGAGCGCAAGCGCGATAACTATTCAGGGAACGATTGGTACTTAGGTGCAGTGACTGACGAAAATGCCCGCACCATTGAGATTAAACTCGACTTTTTAGATAAAGATAAACAGTTTGAAGCGCAAATCTACCAAGACGGTAAAAACGCTGAGTGGAAGAACAATCCTTATGATTTAAGCATTGAAAAACGCACTGTTACCGCAAGCGATAAGCTAACATTAAAATTGGCCACCAGTGGCGGTACAGCCATTCGTTTTAAAGCTCTCTAGTAGTTAATCTGAACTCTAGATAATAAATTAACGCTATCTGCAACCATGCAGATAGCGTTATTAGCTTGGATTAGTAACCTTTATTGGTAGGTATATTTGCGCACTTAAACCACCTTCAGGGCGATTAGAGAGCACCACCTTGCCGCCATGCATATCGATAATACGCTTAATAATTGCAAGGCCTAGGCCGCTACCTTCACTACCGCGAGCTGCATCACCTTGTTTAAACGGCTCAAACACAGACTCCAACTCGCTTTCAGGAATACCCGGACCACTATCGTTGACCGCAATAACCACATATTTTTTATTGGAATTAAAATAACTGAGTACTTCAATATCACCCTCTGAGTAGCGTAGTGCATTTTCTATCATATTGGTCACTACTCGCTTAATCGCGACACTACTTATGGGAATTTTTCCAATATTAGGATTCGGTTTAAACGTGATCGCACGTTGATGCTTAAGCTCACTTTGTACGACTTCACCAAGGAGCGCATTAATATCTTCGCAGGTTTGTTCTTCACGTTTATGATGGCGTAAATATTCGATAAATTGATCGATAATGCCATTCATATCTTCAATATCGTAAATAATGCCTTCACGTAAATAATCATCTTCATCAACCATCATTTCTGTGGCTAAACGAATACGCGTAAGCGGTGTGCGTAAATCATGAGAAACACCGGCCATAAGTAATCGACGGTCGTTTTCAAGGGCAGCAATACCTCGCGACATTTGATTAAAGGCGCGCGTTACCTCAATAACCTCGCTCGACCCTTGCTCTTGTAACTTGGTACTAAAGTCGCCTACCCCTACTTTTATCGCAGCTTGTTGTAATGCTTTTAGTGGTCGGTTCAAATGCCTGGCAAATAACCAACCTCCTAGTACACTTAAAAAGCCGATACTAGAAAGATAAAAGGTTAAAAACTCAAGGTTACTTTCTTTAAATCCGGTGAGCGGCACTTTGACCCAATAACCCGGCGCCTGCGGGGCTTCTACCCAATAAATAAGCGGATCAGTTTGACTAATGCGCACCCGAGAAAAGCCATTTAATTGCTCAGACATACTACGCGATAGCCCAGAATACTCACGACTTTGGCCTAAACCATGACGCATAGCTTCACGCTGAGTCATTACTTCAATGCCGGTTATTTCAAAAAACTTCTCAGAGACTTCATCGGTGACTTCAACGCCATCTTCCCAATCAATAAACACGGTTTTAATTTGCTTAGCCAGCATTAAATTAACTTGTTCAATGGTGGGTTTAACCACATATAAACTTACCGTGACGTAGGAGACTATTTGGTTAATAAGCAACAAAGCGGCAACCAAAAATACGGTTTGTCCAAACGCACTACGCGGAAACATTCCCATAATGATTACTTTTCACCGTCAGGAACAAATACATAACCTAAACCCCATACCGTTTGAATATAGCGTGGGTTAGCGGCATCGACTTCGATCATCCTACGAAGACGTGATACTTGAACATCAATACTGCGCTCAAGCGCACTGTAGTCTCGCCCTCTAGCTAAGTTCATTAATTTATCACGACTTAATGGCTCACGCGGATGAGACACTAACGCTTTTAGCACCGCAAATTCACCACTAGTGAGTGACACCGTGTTATCGCCTTCACTCATTTCGCGGGTGGCTAAATTTAGGGTAAATTTACCAAACGCAATTAAGTTCTCCTGCGCTGAAGGCGCCCCTGGTACTTCTTTTGATTGGCGACGTAAAATAGCTTTTATACGTGCTAATAGCTCGCGAGGGTTAAATGGTTTCGGAATATAATCGTCAGCGCCGAGTTCTAGGCCAATAATGCGGTCTACTTCATCACCTTTGGCGGTAAGCATAACAATAGGGATTTGGTTTTCTTTTTGGCGTAAACGTCTACAAATAGAAAGCCCATCTTCGCCGGGCAGCATTAAATCAAGTACCATTAGATGAAAGTTTTCACGCTCAATTAGTCTATCCATTTGCTCTGAATCCGCAGCTGTTCTGACAATAAACCCTTGCTCTACCAAGTAGCGTTCCAGCAAACTACGCAAACGTTTATCGTCATCAACCACCAATACTTTTACTGTCTCTTGTCCCATAATTTGTTGCTTATTTTTATAATTTATTAATCGTTAATATAAATGAAAAACTTAATAATAAAAAACTAATTAAGTGCTTAGATTGTTACTGAACATTTCAAATTCATTGATAGCTATTTTATCTCGACAAGCTGCCTTTATTTTAATACCTTGCCACACATGAAGATTAAACAAGAACTCAGCGTGAAAACAAATTTAATTACTCGCGAAGGTTATTTACAACTGCAGCAAGAACATGATCATCTTTGGAATGAAAAACGCCCAGAAGTAACTAAAATAGTGAGCTGGGCTGCTAGTCTAGGTGATCGCTCTGAAAACGCAGACTATCAGTACAACAAACGTTTACTACGCCAAATTGACCGTCGTGTTCGCTATTTACGAAAACGCATCCCCGATCTAAAAATTGTTGACTACTCACCCGTACAAGACGGCAAAGTTTTTTTTGGAGCGTGGGTAGAAATAGAAAACGAGGCCGGTGAGTGTAAAAATTTTAGAATTGTCGGCCCCGATGAAATTTATGATCGCAACGACTATATTTCTATCGATTCACCAATGGCGCGAGCGCTATTAAAAAAACAAGTAGACGATGATTTTGAGGTCATGACTCCTCAAGGTGCTAAGCAGTGGTACGTAAATAACATTACCTATCAAAAATGACATCGCTTAGTTTTGATTCAGATCACATTAACTTTTTATTGTTTATATTATCTGAGTAAGCTATAACTAAAGTTACTCAAGTAATGTTGTATTAACTTGAGAGTAGTTAATTAAGGTCACCATTATGTCAAACATAACAGCGCGCATATTACAAAATGCTCTCGTGTTTGCACTCTTCATGAGTGTGAGTTTGACATTGCATGGCGCACCTAAAAATAACAAACTTGATGCTGGTTTTGCTCCAGCTGAATTTATTGTTTGTGACTCCCCTGACCAAGCAAACCTCGACACCGATATAGATTCTCTTGATGGTGTTATTGCGCTTAGAGAAATCCAACCACTTTCTTTAGCGTTTTTCTTTCATTATGAAAGTCGATTTTTAGCCACTGCCTACAGTAATGCAAACCCGCGAGCGCCACCCGTTATTTAATTTAATAACTTGCTTTTAAACATTATTAAATTTTTATAACTATTTATTTAGGTGGATATTATGTCTAACTTTAAAGAACTCCGTACCCAAGACATTTCGCATGGCACTATTGCTGATACTTTTACTAATGAGGCTGTGATTGATTTAACCTCTCCAGCAACACGTATAGTAACTAGCTTTACTCAAACAAGTCCTATGCGCGCAGCGTTTGATACAACCATTGAACAAGCATCAAAACAGTTAAATGCTCAGCCCTCTGATTTTATTTTAGTGACTGACGAACAACAAAAACTAATTGGTATTGTCGCAAGTGCTGATTTACAAAGCTCAAAAATCATGATTTTATCGCAGCGTTTAGGCTTGCCTCGTAGTGAAATTAGCTTACGCTATTTAATGACACCGCTGAGTAATTTAATGGGTGTAAGTATGAAAAGCTTAAGCTATTCATGTATCGGTGATGCACTGCAAACTATGGAGCATCATGGCGCTATGTTTATATTAGTTACTGCGGCTAATAATGAAATAAGTGGTTTAATTTCAGCACGCGATATAGCACGTAAGCTGCAAATTCCTGTTCATATTAGCCCAATAGCGCACACATTTAGTGAAGTACTCGAAAGTGTAGAGCACCCTCACTAAATCCGCTTTTTATTGCCCCAGCAATGGCATCTTAAAGCAAGTAAAATAGCTTGCTTTAAGAGCTTTTTATTACCCTCCCCTGTGATATTATTCAAGACATTGACGCATCAGTTAACTTTTTAGCTGGTCTTATTTTTTGTATTAAAAGGTTTTTGCATGAGCGATATCTCTGCACGTTTAGCAACGGAGCTAAATGCACAGCAGCAACAAGTGGTTGCAGCAACAAAGTTACTTGATGAAGGCGCAACCGTCCCCTTTATTGCCCGTTACAGAAAAGAAGTGACCGGTGGATTAGATGACACCCAACTACGCCTTCTAGAACAACGTTTATCTTATTTGCGTGAACTTGAAGAGCGTCGTGGATTTATCCTGTCGACGATAGAATCACAAAATAAGCTTAGTGCTGAATTAGCGGCTGATATTAAAGCTGCACAAAGTAAAACCGAACTAGAAGACTTATATTTACCTTATAAAGCAAAGCGCCGCACTAAAGGTCAAATAGCTATTGAAGCCGGTTTAGAACCACTAGCTGATGCGTTATTTAACGATCCAATGCTTGACCCAGACGCTGAGGCTGCAAAATTTATTAATGCCGAAAAAGCGATTGTCGATACTAAAGCAGCGCTTGATGGTGCTAAGTTTATTTTGATGGAGCGCTTTGCTGAAGACGCTAAATTACTCGCTAAATTTAGAAGTCATATTAGTCAAAATGGAGCGATTGAAAGTAAACTTATTGATGGCCAAGAACAAGCGGGGGCTAAATACCGAGACTACTTTGAACATCAAGAACCATTAAAAAAAGTCCCCTCGCATCGAGCATTAGCCATGCTAAGAGCACGTAACGAAGGTATTTTACAGTTAACTATTAATCCTGAGCCTAACGCTGAAAACCCAGCGCAATTGTGTGCACAGATGATCAGCGATCATTACCGCCTAGATATTAAAAACAAACCTGCCAGCGCTTGGTTATTAACTGTAGTGCAATGGGCGTGGAAAATTAAGCTTGGATTACATTTAGAAAATGAATTTTTAGCCGCAATGCGTGAAAAAGCCGAAACCGGTGCCATTGATGTATTTGCTAAAAACTTAAAAGACTTATTAATGGCAGCCCCTGCTGGCCCTCGCACTACGTTAGGCTTAGATCCTGGTTTACGTACCGGTTGTAAAATTGCCGTGGTTGATAGCACAGGTAAGCTGCTTGCTACCCAAACGATTTTCCCACATGCACCACAAAATCATTGGGATAAATCATTACGCACGCTCGAGCAATTATGTCGCCAGCATAAAGTTGAGCTCATTGCGATTGGTAACGGTACCGCTTCTCGCGAATCAGATAAACTAGTTGGCGAGCTTATCAAAGCCAATACTGAGCTTAAACTAAATAAAATCATGGTCAGTGAGGCCGGCGCTTCGGTTTACTCCGCTTCTGAGTTCGCTGCTAATGAATTTCCAAATTTAGATGTATCTTTACGTGGTGCCGTATCTATTGCACGTCGCCTTCAAGATCCATTGGCTGAGCTGGTTAAAATAGAGCCTAAGTCTATTGGTGTAGGCCAATATCAACATGATGTATCACAAAGCCAACTAGGACAAAGCCTAATCTCAGTGGTAGAAGACTGTGTAAACAGTGTGGGTGTTGATTTAAATATGGCCTCTGTACCTTTGCTTGCACGTGTTTCTGGTTTAAACAAAACCTTAGCGCAAAATATTGTAAGCTACCGTGATACAAATGGGTCATTTACAAAACGTAGTCAGTTGAAAAAAGTAGAGCGCTTAGGGCCAAAAGCATTTGAACAAGCAGCCGGCTTTTTACGCATTAACAATGGCAGCGATCCACTAGACAACTCATCAGTTCACCCTGAAGCATACCCTATCGTTAAGCGTATTTGTGAGCACAATCAGGTAGACGTAAATAACCTCATTGGTAACAAAGAGTTTTTAAATAAGCTCGCTGCAAATGACTATATTGACGATAAATTTGGTCTGCCTACCGTGACCGATATTATTAGCGAACTTGATAAGCCAGGTCGTGATCCGCGCCCTGAATTTAAAACTGCTGAGTTTAAAGCAGGCGTTGAAAAAATTAGTGATTTAAAACCAGGCATGATTTTAGAAGGCGTGGTATCGAACGTAGCTAATTTTGGCGCATTTGTGGATGTTGGTGTCCATCAAGATGGACTAGTGCATATTTCGGCTATTACTAATAAGTTTATTTCAGACCCACGAGAAGTGGTTAAAGCTGGTGACATCGTTAAAGTGAAAGTGGTTGAAGTTGACGCTGCACGTAAACGTATTAGCTTTACCATGCGCCTAGATGACGAGATAGACACTAGCAATAAAGCTGCCCCTGCGGCGGTGCAAAAGCCACGTGGCAACAATGCAAACCAATCGCGAGCGCCCAAACCTAAGCGCGACACAGGCAATGCCATGATGGGAAATGCGTTTGCTGATGCCTTTGCAAATGCGAAAGTGAAAAAATAAAATGACCCCATAAAAAAACCGCTTAGGCGGTTTTTTTATGGCTATTAAATATAAGGTTTAGTTTAAATTTGTGCTGAGAATTGGCTTTGAGTCGCAGGTGATGTGGCCAGTTGATAAAAACTAGCAATGCGCCCAGCACGCGCTTCTACTTCAACATCACGCGATTGCTCTTCGCTTTTAGCAGTTTTTACTTCTGAACTTTCACTGTTAGAAAACGACGCACTGACTCTGCTTTTATCTTCGCTGCTATCTTCGTCATCAGCTGAAGCTAACTCAGCTTGTGCTGCGGCTATCTTTTGAGTGGCATCTGCCGCAATTGCCCTATCGGCACCTGAAGGCTCAGCCGGCGCGAGTGCTGCAGCACGTACCGTTTGCATTTTTTCAATAGTTGCTTGAGGGTCGCCATTGATAACCCCAACATCTATCGGTACTTCACCACCTACCGCATAGTTAGTACCATCGGGCCCTCTTTGATATTCGTAGCTAGGAGAGCCCGCATATTGTCCACCCACAGCGGCATGCGCTTGCTCATGTGTTCGTACTTCAGTGTCGCGCGCTTTAAGTTCTTTAATTTGCTGTAATTCTTGCTCAAGTTGCAGTTCTTCTTGCTCACTAACTTCTTCTGCAGCTTGTTGTTTTTCTTGCTCGGCATTATCTTGATCGCTATCAGCATTGCCTTCGCGTTGCGCAATCGTTTTATCGTCTGCAATTTTGCCACTCGCATTGTAGGTTGAGCTGTCGCTATTTCCTGGCAGTTTGGCTTTTTCTGCATCACTTTGAGCTTTGTTTTCGGTGCTACCAGCGGTGTTCGCAGCGGCTGGGGGAATGACTTCACGTAGCTGGTTGTCACGCCGAGCAGTCTCCGTATAAACATTTGCGGTGTTTATATTAATAGACGGAAACGGCGTGACAATATTCATGAGAAATTACACTTTAATATCAACTAAAGTGCCTAATACGTCATCTGCAGTTTGGATAGATTGCGTGTTTGCCTTAGCATTAAACTCTTCAACTTTTAAGTTTACTAACGCATCATCAATTCGTGCAGGTTGAGATACTGGCGCGGTGACTGCTTCTTCAGGGCGAGCGGCCGTTAATTGACGTTGCTGCGCTAGTTGAGAGTCGTCTTGCTGCTCTATGCTGGCACGATTAATCTCAGCGCTGGCTTTTTCAATTCCTTGGCTGGCTCTATTAAACCCTTCAACACCACTATTGAATACAGATCCTATTGGCATAATAATAAACCTCCAGCAAATAAATATTGTTTAATTATCGCTCAAAAATCACGCAAAATAAAGCTTTAAACCGCAGTAATCATGGCTTTGCTTCAAAGCATTGATTTAACGGCAGATAAAAATTCACTTTTATGAGAAATAAAAGGCGCATGTGATGCTTTGTCTATCACTTCGTATTCAAAGTCAGCATTAAGTGCCACCATTTTCTCAATGGCCCGATAAGGAACGAGAGAGTCTAAGCGTCCAAAAATGCCGCGAAGAGTCACTGGACATTGAGCAAATAATTCGCGTAAATCTTCATTTTTCAGTATGTCTAGCCCTGCACTTAAAGCCTCGTTATTCGGAGGCGGTGACTGACTCAATAACTGCTTTAACTGTTTTACATCATCGCGAGCCGACTCACTGCCCATTGCCTGAATTGCCAAAAAGCGCTCTATCGTTTTTGAACGCTCTTGCAACAACTGCTCTTTGAACTGTGTTAATACTTTAGGCTTAATGCCAGCCCATGGTAATTGCTCTGCAAAAAAGGGCGTTGAGGCAACTAAAATGACTTTTGATACTTTTTCAGGCCAATGTTTGGCAATATAAATAGCAAACAACCCACCTAAAGACCATCCCATTAGCACCGATTGTGGCTTTAACTGCTCACTCACCTGCTTTGCAGCATCGTGTAATGTATATGGGCTTAAAGAGGCGTTATTATCACCATAACCGGGTAAATCCAAACAGCGCACTTTACCTGAATATAAAAACTCTAATTCTGGTTTTATTAACTGCCACACACCTTGGCTCATTCCCCAACCATGTAACAACACACATTCATTTTGCATATTTGCCTAACCTTAACCAAACTTGAGTTCTATGATAGCGCTTTAAAAGGAGTTTGTAATGAGGATCATCAGCGAATGAAACTCAGCCTAAGTGATTGGCTATTCCCCTCTTACTGTGTGTTATGTCAAAGTCAGATTCATAGCTCAATGGGACTGTGTCAATTTTGTTTAGATGACTTGCCATTGCTAGATTTGGCCGAGCATGACAATTTATTTTACCGCCCTGATATTGTAGAAATGTTTCCTAACTGCAACTTTGAAAAGCTGTTTGCCTGTGCTTTTTACCAGCCCCCTTTTGATTTATGGTTAAAGCAGCTTAAATTTAATAATCAAATCCATTATAAAAAAGCACTACAGCAAGTCATAAAAAAACAACTTAGGGTTTTTATGACTAAACACCCTGCCGCTGTTGATGCATTTATAATTTTACCTTTACATAAAGCGCGCTTTTTAACGCGTGGGTTTAATCAAGTCACCCAAGTATGGCAGCCCTGTTTAGGGTCAAATAAAGTATTAAATAATGCGTTGCTTCGCCATAAACACACCTCGGCACAATCACAATTAAGCAAAGCTAAAAGAGTTAAAAATTTACAGCAGGCTTTTTCATGCAAAATTAATTTAGAGGGAAAAACGGTAGTAATTATCGATGATATTATGACTACAGGAGCAACTCTTAATGCGGCTACATTATCGTTAAAAGAAGCGGGCGCTAAACACGTATGGGCATTTACCACGTGCTTAACGCCACTTTAGGGCGTGTTAGTTTCCACTCACGCGAAAGGTGTGGCCGAAAAATAAAGCATTACTTAACAATCGGCTGGTGCCATACCAGTACCCTCTAAATACAGGGTTGTCAGTCATCGCAATAACACTACCTCGCCCATAAGAATGCGCCATTAACGCAGCTCCACCGGCCACTTGCTCTACATTTACTGCATCGGTAAAACCAGCAAGGAGCGGCTGCTGTGTGTAGGTAAGTATATTTACAAACGGTGCTTGCGAGGCTTCCAATAGCCAGGTGCTATTTTTAAATACAGGTAGTGTGTCACGCTTAAATGAAAATGTCAGAGGGTGAGTTGTATCTACCTTGGTATTAAATATCGCACCGGCAATACGCTGGCGACCCGCTAAGTGGTCTTTGTCTGCATATTTTAAACCTTGAGTATCGAATGCCCCAGCCACATCTTTACGCGATAAGTAGCTTGCTTTTAATAGCTGCTGATCGGCTAAAAACTTCGCCCCGCCTTTATGTCCCCAAATAACACCACCTTTCCTTACCCAGCTTTTTATAGCAACTTTATCGGAATCAGATAAAGTAGAATAATTACCATGTGGCAACACAATATGGCTGTAATTACTGAGCTCTAAAGACGCTAAACGCTCCATTTCAACAATGGTTGGCGCTACACCCACAAAACGGTCTAGGTAGTACCACACTTCTCCCGCTTCATATTGGCTCACGCCTTTACCACCAACCAATAACACCTTAGGTGCAGAAACCACAGCCATAGAGCGAGACCCTAAATCAGCACCTTTACTAGTTAAACCGGTAGTAATTGGTTTAACTTCAATCCCAAACTGGCTTTGTGCTTGGTTTAACTTTGTCACCCAGTTGGTGTCAGTTTGAAGTCCTGCTGGAATAATAATACTACCTGCGTCAAAGTTTACTTCTGCATTGGTTGATACTGCTGTTAATGGTTTTAATGCAACACGAGCTTTAATGCCTTGCTGTAACAGACTATTGAGCATTTTTGGGGCTTGCATGTCATTCCATGCAAATCCATAGGCGTAATTGTTAGTCAGTGACGCTAACTCTGGCTGCTTTGGTTTTTGCCAAGCTGTTTTTTCTACCTCTAATCCCCAGCGGCTGTTTACTTTAGCAAATGGTAAATTAAACGCATGCGCTAATGTCCAACCCGACACATCGTAAAAGGTGTTATCGGCAAAGTTTTGTTGCTCACTAAAAATAGCTTTAACTAATCGATATTGTGGTTGCGCAAGCGGTACAAAATAACTATTAGCGGTAAAGTTTTTACCTTCAGCTTTTAGCCCTTCTTTAACGGGATAAGCATTAATTTGATGTTGTTTAAGTATGCTTAAAAAGTCGTTAGTACGGGTATGATCTTCATCTGCTTGAACAATATAGCCTTGATAGTCTTCATCTTTGGCAAGCTCAACTGCTTTGTTATAAAAGTTAGCTTGATACTCAAGCAAAGCTTGGCGGTTATCAATCGCCGCTTTAAACGTTGATAAGCTCGTTAAAAGTTGGTTTTTAATTGTAAACGCAAACGTTAGCGGACCATTGATCGTTTCTTGAATATGGCCACGAGAACTTGCTTGTTCAAATAAAATACCCACACCCCCGTTTACATCGGGGTAGGTAGAGCCTTTACCATAATAAAAGTCATCAAAGCTTTCTTCTGTAAAGTATAGCGCGTTGTTTTCATCTAATGTTTTAGCATGATAATTTGCAATCGCTTTGGTAAGGCTCACATTTTCTTCAGGCGTAATTGGGTGTTTACGACTTGGGATACCCGGTTGAAAAAAGTAGCTACTATTTGGCCCCATTTCATGAAAGTCAGTTAAAATATTAGGTTTCCAATAATGAAACTTAGCAATCCGAGCCCGCGACTCTGGGTGCTGTAACAACAACCAATCACGGTTTAAATCAAACCAATAATGGTTTGTACGGCTGCTTGGCCAGCTCTCTACATGCTCTCGGGTTTGCGGATCTGACGATAAGTTCATACCGCGATTACTATTAGCCCAATTTGCAAAACGTGCTAGTCCATCTGGGTTAAGCGACGGGTCGAGTAAAATAACCGTATTGTTAAGTAGCTCATTTATTTCATCGCCTTGCGCTGCAGCTAAATAATAAGCGACTAGTAACGCTGCATTACTACCTGATGATTCGTTACCATGAACACTGTAACCCATCCACACGACACTGGGCTGCTCTGCTGTTTTATTGTTTGAATTATTTAGGCGAGCTAAATGTGCTTGGCGAGTTTTTTCTATATTTTTTAATTTGTTAGCCGCTGTAATCGTAAGCATAACTAACGGGCGCTGTTCGTGAGTTCGGCCTATTACTTCAAAATTAATTCGATCGCTTTTTTGAGCTAAAATTTCCATGTAGCGAACAAGTTGGTCATGCCTTACATGCCACTCACCCACTTGATAACCCAGTACCTCTTGTGGTGTTGGTATGGTGGAATCAAATTCAACCTGTTGCTCAAAATAATAAGATAGGGGCTTTGCCATACTTGAAAAACTGGCCAGCACCACCACTACTGTTAATATGAAGCGCATATAAATCACTCTAAAAATGTTTGTTAAATGCACGCTACCATTGCTTAAAATAGATGCCAACTTTTTACGCTCAACACTAGCCGCAACACGATGAGCGGAGTATGATATGCAGTATCCGAGTAATTTAGTCAAGTATAGACGGTATTATGATTTCTATTTCCGAAACAGCGCAAGCGCATTTTGCTAAGCTATTAGCAGATCAATCTCAACAAACGAATATTCGTGTGTTTGTTGTTAACCCTGGTACATCACAAGCTGAATGTGGTGTTTCTTATTGTCCAGAAGACGCGGTAGAAGAGAGCGATATTCGCCTAAATTTTAACGGCTTTGATGCAGTTGTTGATGCTGAAAGCGCGCCTTTCTTAGCCGAAGCTGAAATTGATTTTGTTACCGACAAAATGGGCACGCAGCTAACCCTTAAAGCACCTAATGCTAAAGCACGTAAACTAGGTGAAGATGCCAGCTTGAATGAGCGTGTGCAACACATGCTAGAAACTGAAGTAAACCCACAACTTGCCAACCATGGCGGCCAAGTTAGCTTGGTAGAGATCACTGCAGCTGGTGTTGCTGTACTTCAGTTTGGTGGTGGTTGTAATGGGTGTTCTATGATCGATGTCACACTAAAAGAAGGCATTGAAAAAGAAATGATTGCTAAATTTGATGAGATCACAGGTGTGTCTGACATTACCGATCATGAAGCAGGCGAGCATTCTTACTACTAAGCATTAATCTATTATGCTAAAGCCACTTATTTACCGCTTAGGGAGTGACCCTAAGTTGAGTTTAAAGCGCTTTTTTCGCGGGCTAGCACTGTTTGTGCTAGCCGTGATATTTATCGCTGTGGGCTATTACAGCCATTACAGTTTACAAGTTCTTGGCTTGGTTATTTTAGCCCCCGCTTTATTTTTTGCTTTTTGGGGCTATGCGGGTATTTTTGCTAACCGCTTTTCTCAAGTATTAAAAAATATCCCTTCCAAAAATAACGACCCCGATCTGTGGAAGTAACGGTTTATATCAACTCGCTTATTTAAGTAATTGATTGTTAGCTTTTAGTTTTTGATATTTAACGATAAGCGTAACGCCTCGCATAAGCATAAAACAACTCATAGCTAACCATAACCCATTATTTTGCCAATCCTGAAATAGCCAAAACACCCCAAAAAAACCTACAATCGCTGAAAGCAACATACTGTTTCGCATCGCTTTAGCGCGGGTCAGACCAACAAAAATACCATCGAACAAAAAACAGCTCATAGCTAAAATAGGCAATACTATTACCCAAGGTAAGTAGTGAATGGCCTCGTCAATAACCTCTGGTACATTAGTTAATAGCTTAATAATACTACTGCCAAATACTATAAAAAACACACTATATAAAATGCCAAATAACATGCCCCAAAATACACTGATTTTTACCCATAGCCTTATCTTCTCGACACTTTGTTGACCTTTAGCTTGACCTACTTTGGCCTCACTTGCATAGGCAATTCCATCAAGTGCAAAGCTAACTAACATTAAAAAGTTGAGTAGAACGGCATTAGCAGCCAATGTGGTTTCACCTAAGCGGGCTGCATAAAAGGTCATAAAGCTAAAACATAATTGCAGTACTAAAGAGCGAATAAAAATATCGCGGTTTAAGCTCAGAAGTCCTGCCATTTTTTCCACACTAAACCAATTTGCTACAGCCAAACTCATACCATGCTTTTTAGCAAGTTGAGCCACTAGCAATAAAGTAAATACAAGCGCGATATAGTCAGCAATAAGTGATGCCCACGCAGCCCCAACAACCGCCCAATCAAGGTACACTACAAAATAAATATCGAGCACAATATTAGTAATGTTAGTGACTAAAAGTAAATAAAATGGCCCTCGTCCATAATGCACGCCCAACATCCAGCCTAGTAAAACTAAATTACATAGCGCTGCAGGGGCGCTAAAAATACGAATACTAAAATAGCGATAGGCTTCATTGAGCACATCACTATTGGCAGCAGATAAATAGGCAATAGCGTGTTTTATAAGGGGGGATAATAAAATCAGAATTAAAGCTACGCTACTGGCTAATAACAAACTGCGTTTAAGTAAGGCTGCCAGCTGAGTTAAATCATTTTGACCATAAGCCTGCGCCACCAGCCCAGTGGTACTCATTCTTAAAAATCCAGCGAGCCAAAATAAAATAGAGATCACAGTTGAACCCAAAGCAATACCGGCTAAATAATGCGCGCTCCCCAAATGACCAATCACAGCCGTATCAACAATTCCTAACAACGGGACGGTAATATTTGATAATATCATCGGACCGGCTAACAACAACAAGCTTTTATGGTGTGCTTTATTATGTATAAGAAATTGTTTCATTTAGTATTATTATTCCTGATTTGTGGTTCTTTGCGCGCGCAAGCAGCTGTTATTCTACAGTATCATCACGTCAGTGAAACCCTTCCCGCTGTCACCAGCGTGAGTGCCAATACTTTTACTAAACACTTAAATTATTTAAAAGAGCATAACTTTAACGTTATTCCATTAAATGAGCTGATTAGTGCATTACAACAAGGTAAGGCTTTAGAGAACAAAACAATCGCGATTACCTTTGATGATGGTTACAACAATAATTACGACCAAGCTGCCCCTATCCTAGAGAAGTTTGGCTATCCGTACACTATTTTTATAAACCCAAAACTCATTGATGAACAGGCGGGTTACGTTATGGGGTGGGATAAGCTCAGGGAGCTTGCTAAAAAAGGGGCGCTTATTGCAAATCATAGTGCCGAGCATAACTACCTACATAAAAAGCGCAAGAATGAATCGCCTAGCCAATGGCGCGAACGCACTAAAAAAGACATTCTTAGTTCTCAACAGCGCATCAAAGATGAAATAGGTCACGATTACAAATACCTTGCCTATCCATACGGAGAGTTTAACAATCAACTGCAAGCACTCGTCACTGAATTAGGTTTTATTGGTATTGGCCAACACTCAGGAGCCGTTAATCAACACTCTGACTTTAGCCGCTTACCGCGCTTCCCTGCCTCTGGTTTTTATAGCAAACTAGAGACGTTAATTACCAAGATAAATTCGACTGCCTTTACTATTAATAAGCTAACCTATGAAGATAGTGTAACTTCACAAAATCCACCATCACTCACTATAAAACTTAAGACAGACGACTTTCATAAGAGTCAATTTGCCTGTTATGTATCAAGCGTTGGTCAAGCTAATTTAGATTGGTTAGACGATAATACAGTTGAGGTAACATCGCCAAAACAACTTAATAAAGGCCGCTCACGCTTTAATTGTACTGCTCCGTCAATAAAACAAGCTGGCAGTTATTATTGGTTTTCGCAGCCTTGGGTGATCAACTAAGTTTTACTTTTTTATAACTTGATTTAATAACCGCTGGGTCATTTTCTCCAGCGGTACGACTTCATTTGCTGCCCCCATATCAATAGCAGCTTTGGGCATACCCCATACCACAGACGAATACTCATCTTGCGCAAGTGTGTATGCACCTTGTTGCTTTAATGCGAGCAATCCTTTTGCACCATCACTTCCCATACCGGTTAATAGTGTGGCAACAATATGTTTTGCACCAATTTCCAGTAATGAGTCAAATAAAACATCCACCGCGGGTTTATGTCTATTAACAGCTTCTCCATCATCAAGCTGACAATACAAAGCACTACCTTGTTTATTAATTCGTAAATGAAGCCCACCCGGGGCTATATAAGCGCAACCTGCTAGCAATTTATCACCTTGCTGGGCTTCTTTTACGTTAATAGTACAAGTACGCTGCATCCGCTCTGCAAATGAGGTGCTGAATACGGGAGGAATATGCTGAGTAATTACAATTGGAGGGCAATTTTTGGGCATACGTATAAGCACTTCTTTTATCGCCTCGGTTCCCCCTGTTGACGCACCAATCGCTATCACTTTATTTACTAAAAATTCGGCATTAGTGGGGATAGGCTCTGCTACAGTACTATTTTTTTTGTGGCCTCGAACTCGCGCACTGGCCGCTACTCTTACTTTTTGCTGAACAATATCAGCATATTGGCTCATTTGTTGTTTAACATTAACTACTGGCTTTGCAATAAAATCAACCGCCCCCAGTTCAAGCGCTTCAAGGGTGATAGGTGAGCCTTTTTGAGTAAGAGTGGAAATCATTACTACGGGCATAGGCCTTAAGCGCATTAAGTTTTTTAAAAAGCTAATGCCGTCCATTTTTGGCATTTCAACATCCAGTGTTAGTACATCCGGATTATGCTTTTTGATCATCTCTCTGGCTTCGTATGGGTCTTGTGCACAGCCCACTACCACAATGTCTTTTGCCTGTTGCAGTATCTCTGTCAGTAATTGCCTGATCAGTGCCGAGTCATCAATTATTAATACTCTAATCATAGCCATCCTTAAAACAGTTCTATATCCGTGGCTTTAGTTTGCTGTTCAAGATTATGTAAGTAACGCACTTCACGTTTTTCAATAGTGTTATTATGTAAATTTCTTAGCTTTTTAACCTGTACTTTTCCATTATGAGGATTAAAAAATATTTTGCGCGGCCAAGGTCCGCCCATATCATGCGCCACTAAGTTTAGCGCTTCTTCTGCTATATATGCATTGGCAAAACTGATATTGCCAATACCAATATCTGTCATTGCGCTAATTATTTTGCCTCCCCCAAACAGTTTTACTTTTAAGTTTGCCCGAGAAGCGCCATTTTTAAGCACTTCATTAATTAAATATTCCATAGCCCAGTTACCATAACGACAATTTAAACTATGCGCTTGGTCAATTCGTTCACCTTTTTGAATAGGTAGCATAAAGTGATTGATCCCGCCTATGCCTAGCTTATCGTCGTAAACACAGGCAGCAATGCACGATCCGAGCACGGTAGTGATCAGCTCATCGTTTTTAGAAACATAAAATTCACCTGGCAATACCTTAGCGACCACTTGATCTCGCGTGGCATCCCAATAACGTTTAATATGCTCAAATCCCGCTAATACTGGCTTAAATTGTGTTTGCATGGGCTACTTTTTGATACATGGTTTTCCCTAAGTTTTTAAATAAGACATGCTCTTTTCCCATGGTTTCTGAATGCCCTAAAAATAAATAACCTTGGTTATTTAAAATATCGGCATAACGGTTAAAAAGCTGATCCTTTGTCTCTTTATCAAAGTAAATCACTACATTTCTGCACAAGATCAAATCAAATGGACCCTTCATAGGCCAATCTTGGAGTAAGTTTAAACGCTTAAATGAAATACATTGCTGTAGCTTGGGTTTCACTTTATAACTTTGACCGTCTTTGCTAGTTAAAAACCAGCGCTTGAGCAGTGCATCATCCAATCCATTCACATTTGCCGCAGTATAAATACCGCTCTGAGCTTTAGCTAATACATTAGAATCAAGATCAGTTGCTAAAATTTTCACATCCCAATCACTTGGAAAAGCCCCTTGTAACGTCATAGCTAAACTGTAGGGCTCTTCACCGGTAGAGCAGCCAGCAGACCAAATGCGAACGCGCTTAGTCTGTTTATTTGTTTTTAACAGCGTTGGTATAAACTGCTCTTTTATAAACTCAAAGTGATGAATTTCACGAAAAAAAGAGGTTAGATTGGTAGTAATGGCATTAATAAATGCATCAAACTCCTGATCCTTATGATTTTTTAAGTAATCTAGGTAACTAGAAAAGTTTGTTAATTTACGCTCACGAATTCGCCTTGCTAATCGTGAGTAAACCATTTCACGCTTATGCTCCCCAAGCACAATACCACAAGCGTTATACACTAAATGAGCCACTTCCTTAAAATCGCTATCCGTTAATAAAAACTCTTTCATTATGCACTCTCAAATAAATATAAAGATAGATTCAAACTAACCTCATTGTTTGAACCATCTAAAATAGGGTTAAAACTCCTCCCACTCTTCAGCTGAGTCTACAAAGTTTTCACCTTTGCTTTTGTTATTAACAAAGCTATTTTCTTGCTTATGCGTTATTTCAGGGGTGCGAATGGTGGGCGATACCACCGCCATATCTTGCTGCCCTAGTGAAAAGAAGTGCAGTAAACGGCGCATTTCATTAGCCTGCTCTGCCATAGATTCACCTGCAGCCGATGCCTCTTCAACCAATGCCGCATTTTGCTGAGTCATTTCATCCATTTGCGATACAGCTTTATTTACTTGCTCAATCCCTGCACTTTGCTCTTCAGAAGCCTGAGTTATATCAGCTATCATTTGTGTCACACGTTTCACCGACACCACAATCTCCTGTAACGTCACACCTGATTCATTTACAAGAGCGCTACCATCAGCAACTTTGCCAACACTATCTCTAATTAACTCTTTAATTTCTTTAGCTGCACCAGCTGAGCGCTGAGCTAAGTTACGCACTTCACCCGCAACAACCGCAAAACCTCGGCCTTGCTCACCTGCTCTTGCAGCTTCTACAGCAGCATTGAGAGCTAGTAGGTTTGTTTGGAATGCTATTTCGTCTATTACACCTATGATGTCAGCAATTTTTTTACTCGATTCATTAATTGCAGACATACTGGTTACGGCCTTATTCACAACCTCGCCACCTTGAACTGCTTTATCACAGGTTTCTTCAGCTAAGTCATTAGCCACCTTGGCATTATCAGCATTTTGACGAACCGTACTGGTCATCTCTTCCATACTAGAAGCCGTCTCCTCTAATGATGATGCTTGCTCCTCTGTGCGCTGACTTAGATCAGCATTACCTTGTGAAATCTCTTCTGCTCCACTGGCCACCAAAGTGGCTGATGTGTTAATTCGATTAATAACCTCAGTTAGCTTATCTGCTGTCGCATTTGCATCTGTTTTCAGTTTTTCAAACGAGCCGTGATACTGTTTTTCGATCCGTTTAGATAAATCACCAGTAGCCATGGCATCAAGCATATTGCCAGTATCAGTTACCGCTTCGTCAACCACTTTAACTAAACTATTAAGACCTTGAGCTAAACGTAGGAAAAAGCCATCCTTTCCTTGCTCAACCACACGGCTATTTAACTCTCCTTTACTTGCGGCACTGACCAGCTGAGCAACCTCTTTTTCTATGGCTACTTCTGCTGTTCTGTCTTCCCATTCAACTACAGTTCCAATTCGCTCATCGTCTGGCGTAATAATTGGGTTAGCAACTAAGCCAAAGGTTCTGCCTCCCACTTTAATTTCAGTGTTGTAGGTATCCGTTAACTTAGCCAACATATTTTGCTGATGGGCTGGATTTTTATGAAAAATATCAATATTTTGATTCAGTAGATTTTTGCTATCAAAGTTAGGTAAATCAATGCGTATATCATTTTGAGCATTGCTCATCATATTTTTCACCGCGTCATTCATATAAACAATCACATTCGATGCATCTGCAATCATAGTGTTTGTTGCTACAGTGTCTAACGCTCGGCGAACACGTAAGTTCTCCTGTGCTCTGGCACGCTCTGCATCGGCCTTAAATACTTCATCAGTAATATCTTGCCACTCAACAATTGTTCCCAAGCGCTCTCCTTCTTCGTTAAACCATGGCGAAGCAATTAAATCAAAAATAAGACCAGCTAATTTAAGTGTCGCTTTATGGGGCGCATCTAATTTTTTTAATAGCTCGCGCTGATGCGCTGGATGTTGATGAAAATCATCAACACATGTGCCGATTAAGTCACTTACAGCAAAGTTAGGTAATACCGATTGCAAATCTCTTTCGCGTGCTTTTAGCATTTGCTTAACTTGTTCGTTGACAAAAATAATGTTTAAGTCATTATCAGCAATCATCACATTCGCTTGGCATACTTTTAGGGCGCTGGCTAAGTCGGCAGTTTTTTTAGAGGTTTTTTCTA
The DNA here is from genome assembly GCF_013394165.1 of Pseudoalteromonas sp. Scap06. Lineage (NCBI taxonomy): Bacteria > Pseudomonadati > Pseudomonadota > Gammaproteobacteria > Alteromonadales > Pseudoalteromonadaceae > Pseudoalteromonas > Pseudoalteromonas sp. Scap06. Next base: position 3,175,608 of record NZ_CP041330.1, read on the forward strand.
GTTCTTTTTGTTCGCTAATGTCCGTTGCGTATTTTATGATTTTTATTAATTTTCCGTCCATATCATAAATGGGATTGTAAGAAGCATTAATCCAAATTTCACGGCCTTGTTTATCAAATCGTAAATACTCACCTCGGTCGTATTCACCTCTACCCAGTTTGGCCCAAAAAGTTTGATAATCCGCACTATTTGCATACTCAGGTGCAACAAATAAACGATGGTGCTTACCCTGTATTTCATCAAGTTGGTAGCCAAACGTGGCTAAAAAGTTCTTGTTGGCATTAATCACTGTGCCATCTAAGTCAAACTCGATTACCGCTTGCGACTTATTTATTGCTGCAACTTGTCCGGCCGCTTCGGCTGCCTTTAATTTTTGCAAAGTGATCTCAGTAGCAAACTTAATCACTTTAATTACTTGCCCCTGAGAGTCTATAACAGGGTTATACGTGGCTTGTATCCATACTTCTTTACCATTTTTTCCAAACCGCTTAAATTCATCTGAAATAAATTCACCCGCGCTCAATCGCTGCCAAAACTGATGGTACTCATCGCTTTCCGCTTCGCTAGGACTAACAAATAAAGAGTGGTGCTGACCTTGAACCTCAGCAAGTGAGTAATCCATTACACGAAGAAAATTAACATTGGCAGTAATTATTCTTCCATTAGGCTCAAATTCAATTATTGCTAATGATTTATGCAATGCATTTATGATCAAATCATTGCTTGATTTAGACTGTTTTGAATTACTAAACCATCCCATGCTTATCACCACCTTTAAGTTATTTACTTTATTTAGTTACTATTACCGCTAAATATCCATGGTTGCTGGCAAATCAATTAGGGCGACCATTTTTTCGCCTACATTGACTAACCCTGCTACATATTCACTCTCATTAGTTTGGGTTAAACTCGGCACAGCTTTAGCATCTTGCTCTGCAATGCTATAAACATCAGCCACTGCATCTACCGTAATACCCATTACTTTACTTTCTTGCTCAAACTCTACTTTTACAATAATCACTACTGTTAATGGCCCATAGGCGATAGTGGGTAAGCCAAACCTTAAGCGTAAATCAATAATGGGCACTATAGTGCCGCGTAAATTAATAACGCCTTTTACATAATCTGGGGCATTTGGCAGTGCGGTTATGTCTTCCCAGCTGCGGATTTCTTGCACCGTTAATATATCTACTCCGTATTCTTCTTCAGCCATAATAAAGGTAAGAAACTGCTTAATCCCCTCTTTGCGCTGCAGCTCAATATTGCTATTTAATGCTATTGATTCAGAGAACATGTATCCTCCAGAGTCGCTGATGGCTCAATACTCAATGCTTGGCTGCCAGGCTTTTTTAACCCTGAAAGCTTAATCAAACCGCTAATATCTAAAATTAACGAAACGCGACCATCACCTAAAATAGTTGCCCCAGAAACTCCGTCCACTTTGTGGTAATTAGCCTCTAAGCTTTTTATAACCACCTGTTGTTGTGAAAGTAAATCATCAACGAGCACTCCTACTTTTTGATTGTCGTTTTCCACCACAACCAATAAGGTCTTATCTAATGATTCAATCGCATCTTGATGGTTAAAAATCTCGTATAAACGCAGAATAGGAATGTATTCATCACGTAATCTGAGGACATCTAGGTCTTTTCCAACACGGCTTACTTTTGCAATATCAATTTGCAGCGATTCTACAATCGAGATCAGTGGAATAATGTAAGTATGCTTGGCTACTTTAACCAATTGCCCATCTAAAATAGCCAAAGTAAGCGGCAGCCGAATAGTAAAGGTAGAACCAATTCCAGCAGCGGATGTCACTTCTACCGAGCCATTTAATGATTGGATATTGCGTTTCACCACGTCCATACCCACACCCCGGCCAGATAAGTCACTTACTTCATCAGCAGTAGAAAACCCTGGCATGAATATAAGTTCGTTAATTTCATCATCTGTTAACTCGCTATCGCTAGCAATAAGTTCGTTGGCAATCGCTTTTTCTTTAATCTTTTGGGTGTTAAGGCCTTGGCCATCGTCCATAATTTCAATGACGATATTTCCTCCCTGATGAAAAGCATTTAATGTAACCTTACCCACAGGATCTTTACCTGCTGCAATACGCTTTTCAACAGTTTCAATACCATGATCCAGTGAGTTTCTTACTAAATGCACCATAGGATCAGATATTTTTTCCATCACAGTTTTATCTAACTCGGTTTGCTCTCCGATCAGCTTTAGCTCCACCTCTTTATTGAGCTTTTGAGCAATATCACGCACCAAACGTGGAAAGCGACTAAACACAAAATTAATTGGCAGCATACGAATACGCATCACGTTTTCTTGTAAGTCTCGAGTATTATGCGCTAGTTGTGCTAATCCCTCTTGAAGCGAGGTTACTGCAGTAGCTGTCATTTCCTGTTCGCTAAGCTGATTTAACATTGCTTGGGTAATAACCAACTCGCCCACCATATTAATTAATGAGTCAACCTTATCGATACCAACTCGAATAGAGGTTGATTCTGGTGCAGCTTTTGCGCTGGGCGCATTGGCAACTGCCTTTGCTTTATTTGCTTTGGGTTGCTCAGCAATTTGGGGAGCTTCCTCCACAACAGCCGATTCGTTAATTACTTCTTCTGATCCGGCTTTAGCATCATTAAATAAGCCACCGCATAGCTCAATTTTAATATCTGCATCATCTTCAACCCATTCAAAAATCTCTTTAATGGCTTGCTCATCTCGCTCAGTGTTTAAGAAAAACCGCCAATATAAAAAGCACTCATCGCTGGATAATTCTTTAATATCAGGTATGGCATCGGTGAATACCTGTACTTCTAACTCACCAAGCTCGGCTAATTCGCTGATCATAAACAAAGGTTCATTACCGGTTTTAAATAGATGAAAATGTGGCTTAAAATCAATCTGGTAAGTATTAACTATAACCTGTTCATGATGTGTTTCTTCACCTTGTTCTTCACCAGCTGGCATACCTAGTAATTTCTCGAACTGCTCTCGTAAAGTATCTGCTTGGGCTAAATCTGGTTCTTCCTGTACCTTTAGCGAACTTAGCAAAGCCCTTAAGCAATCCACTGATTTAAGTAATAAATTAATGTGCTCGCTAGTTATATTGCGCTCACCTTCACGAATTTGATCCAATAATGTTTCTAATACATGGGTAAAATTTGCAATTGAGTTAAATCCAAAAGTAGCACTGCCCCCTTTTATTGAATGAGCAGCTCTAAATATAGTATTAATGGTTTCTAAGTCTTCTTCGCCTGGCACTAAGTTGAGTAATTCAGTCTCCATGATATCGAGGCCTTCAAAACTCTCTTCAAAGAACACTTCAAAAAACTGGCTTAAATCAATACTCACAGTGCACTCCTAAGTTAACGGATTACTTTTTTTAGCACGGCTAATAGCTGATCTGGATTAAAAGGTTTTACAATCCATCCTGTTGCCCCTGCAGCTTTACCTTCTACTTTTTTATCCATCCCCGACTCTGTAGTTAACATAAGCAGCGGTGTAAACTTGTAATCTGGTAGCCCTCTTAGCTCTCTAATAAGCGTGATCCCATCCATAATTGGCATGTTTACATCAGAAATAACTGCATCAAAACCTTGTTGCTTGGCAATGGCTAATGCCTCGCTGCCATCTTTGGCTTCGGTAACATCAAACCCTGCTGTTTTTAACGTAAAGCTCACCATTTGGCGCATTGATGCAGAATCATCGACAGCTAAAATTCTTTTCATATAAACCTCTAGTTAGTACTTTCTGAAGCTAAATATTCACTTAAACCGAGTTGTTCAATGACATTTTTTAATGCGTCACTGCTGCCAACCCAGGCAATTTTTTGATTAATAGTAAGAAGGTGTTTTTGTAGGGCACAAAGAAGTTGAACCGAGGCGGTATCAGCAGACATAACATCGCTAATATCCAGACAAATATCTCGGCTGTTATTAAGTTCGCTTAATAAATCTTGATGTAAAACGTCAACTTGAACAATTGAAAGTTCATTTGGTAGTTTAAGCATTTTTAAGCTTTTCCTTATCAACTCGATCCATACCAAAAGCTTAGACCGAGATAATGAAAACGCCATAAAAACGACTAAAAAATAACTAATTAATTAAAATTAGCTGTTAAAAAACGTAAAAAGGGGCACAAAGCCCCTCTAAAATCGTTAAGTCATTAAAAGCTAGTTTTTGTAAAAATCTGCAATTTCAATAAATTCTGCCGTTAATTTTGTAGTATTAACCAAAGGCACATCTCCTTGTTTAAATTCAGGCTTAAAAATAGCTCTTAGTGCGCCACTGCCATCAACAAGTGCAACCGATGCACTATGATCCACCGCGTAGTCAGATTCATCACTATCACTAATTGCATAAATTAATCCCAACTCACGTACAAATGGAAATAGGTCTTTATGCTCCCCAGATACAGCTAAAAAGTCAGGGTTAAAATAATCTATGTACTCTTTACGCCTTTGAGCAATATCTCGTTTAGGATCAACAGATATAAACCACACCTGCAGGGGATAATTAGCTTGTAAGTTTTTATAGACATTGTTGAGCTTAGCAAGCGTCATTGGACAAATATCAGGGCAGCTTGTGTAGCCTAGAAAAACTAAGTTCCATTGACCCAAAAACTGCTGTTTGGTTACTAACTCCCCCTGTTGATCATTCAACGAAAAATCAGATAACGGTTTTGCTGTTTCGTACACTAATGCATCAAGATCCTGTAAACTTTTTTTATCACCACATGCCGATAAAAAAAGCACCGAAAAAACAATTAACCCACACCATAACTGCTTCATATAACTAGCCATTTATCTATAAATAAGATAACAAAGAGTATCATTAAATGAACAATCGAAAAACGAAATAAATCCATTGCGGTGTCTTCTTTAGCGGCAAATTTTAAGTTAATTGCTTTGTATATAAATACCACATTGAGGATACATGCCCCGCTTAAATAAATAAGCCCCGACATACCTATCAAATAAGGGAGTACGCACACAATGGCTAATAGCACTGAGTATGCGAGCACACAGGTTTTACAAAATTCGATTCCATGGGTCACAGGTAACATAGGGATTTTAGCGCGTTCGTAATCACTTTTACGCGCGATTGCTAACGCCCAAAAATGCGGAGGAGTCCATGTGAATATAATCATAACCAACAACCAAGGAGCGGCTGCCATTTGATTGGTTTCAGACACCCAACCAAGTAAAGGTGGCATGGCGCCAGCCAAACCACCAATCACTATATTTTGTGGCGTGGCGCGTTTTAAAAACGACGTATAAATAAATGCGTAACCAACAAGTGCAAATAAGGTAAGTATGGCAGTGAGTGTATTTGCCCACAACATCAACATAATAAACCCTGCCACGCCAATAACAGCAGCAAAACTCAATGCGTGTAATTTACTTAAGCGCCCTTTGGCGACTGGGCGGTGGCGTGTACGTGCCATTTTACTATCAATTTCACTATCAACCACATGATTGATAACGGCAGCTGCCGCAGAGAGTAAACCAATCCCTAATAAACTTATGAACTGAACCCCAACACCTCTGCCAACGTCAGGGGCGAGGGCTAAGCCCACCCATGCCGTTAACACCAGCATAGCCACTACTTTAAATTTACTGATTGCCAAATAATCTTGGATTAAATGATAACTTTTAGTCAATAACGATGGGCTATAAACGGGCTGCATTGCTTTTTTGTTAATTGTAAGTGCCATAACGATTCCCCTTTAAGTACGTACTTTTAGGTAATAACATAACCTAACCATAGTTAATAACAGTATGGCAGCCATTAAATTATGCGCCAGCGCAACACTAATTGGGAAGTGAAAGTACACAACTGCTAACCCCAACGCTATCTGGCAAAATAACGCTACCAATACACTCACTGTGCAGCTTTTAATTTTTTGTGAATAGGCATGGCTATATATACGCCACATAACAAGTGCCAACACAATACAAGTGACCAGTGCCCACATACGATGCAGTAAATGAATAGACATACGCGCTTGTTGTGACAACACGCCAAACTCATAATTACTGTGCTCTAACGGTAGCTGAAAAACACTACTGAGCGAAAATGGCTGAGCATAACTACATAGCGGCAAACCATTACAATGTGGCGCGGCATAATTAGCCGCTAACCAGCCACCTAAGGCGATTTGTAAAATAAGTACCGTGAGCGCCACCAAGCTTAGTTTAAAGTGAGGTTTTGCACCTGCGTCCCCACCCGTAATAGGCTGACTGGTCAGCCTTAAGTACAACAACGTTAATAACGCCAAAATGCTAAACCCTCCGAGTAAATGCCCCATCACAATTAACGGCTGCAGGTTCATAGTCACCGTCCACATACCTAGCGCGGCCTGAAAAATAACAAGCAAAAGCAGTAGCATCGGTAATTTTACAGGCGTAGTTGGATACTGGCGTTTTACAAAAGCCAAAATAAACAACACTAAAATTAATACTCCGAGCGTGCCAGCAAAATAGCGATGAATCATTTCTTTCCATGCTTTTGCTGTTTCAAATATCATATCGGGGTAGCTTTGAATCGCATGCGCAATCTCAGCTTCATGTTTTGGTACGGTTAAAAAGCCATAACAACCAGGCCAATCGGGGCAACCAAGCCCTGCGTCACTTAAGCGTGTATATGCGCCTAGAGCTACCACAATTAGTGCGAATAAACTCGTTGCTAATACCAAATTTTTATAATTTTTATACATAGCAGCCTCTACTTAGCTTGATCGAGAGTAATTAAGTAATTTTTTTAGATCTTTCAATAACCCCTTTTGTATCAAACGGTTTTCTTGTGGTTGAGGGTTAAATGGATATTCCAACACAATCAGTCCCATATGGTCGATTAAATACAAACTCGCGGGTTTTAACTGCTGTTGTTCAGCAATCATATGCCAATGCGGCTTCGCAGCTTTGGGTCTCCCCATTATCGCCATATCTACTTTGTGTTGATTTTTGCCAAGGGCAACATATAAATTATCTAAAGCGGCGAGCTGCTCTGAGCAAGACTCTTCGCATTGTGCTGAATAATTTAAAGCAATAGTCCATTGTTTTGGATTATGCTGCTGCCAATTGTCTAGCTTAATTTCACGCTCTAAAAATTCACCGTGGTTAGTAATTGCTGTAGGTAGCCAATCAAGTTTTAACGCGCTGTAAGCCAGCACTAAAGGGATAGCGCAGCATACAACAAAGAGCAACAGGGGTTTATTTTTCATTATCTATCCTCTTCTTGCTTGCAAAAATAGCAACTACCACACAGGCAATCGCAATTAAAAACCACTGCACTGAGTAGGCATAGTGTTTTTCTGGACTCATCACAACAGCTTCATAATGGGGAGCAGCAATCTCATCTTCACCGCCTTGGCGATAGGCCATAAAATCCACTAAAGTTCGCTGAGATTGGCTACTGAGTGATTGCAGATCAATGATTTGAATTCGTTTAGCTAAATCTGACTGAGTATTGCTATTAGCTAAGGTAAAGCCACTTAAATTATCTTCTTTAATTTGTGCCGTTAACGTAAATTTACCACTAGGTATTGTCACGTTTGGTAGGATTTCTCTTGAGCGGCCAGCTTTTACCCAACCTAAATTAACTAATAAAAAGCGCGACTCATCAGGTAATTTTAATAATGTCAGTAAGTCGTAACCAACCTGACCATTATAAATTTGGTTATCGAGCAGCCAATAATTATTGGTATCAAAATAACCACTCAACGAAACTAATACCCCGGTTTTATTCCACTCTTTTGGCAGTTGTTGCAACTGTGCCCAGCTCATAACTCCTTGCTGTTGAATATTTTCAATGGCATTAAGCTGTTGTTGCTTTTGATCTGCGCGCTGTAATTGCCAAAACCCTAAACGCATACAAACTAATACCACAATAACAACCAGGCAAACTGTGATTATTGAGCTAAGCTTTTGTTTGTTAAATACAACTAACTGCATAGGGTAAATCCAGTGATTATTAAAATTATTATTGTTCTACTGTTATTATTTATATTGTTTAATTTATTTCGTGCTTTATTTATTATGGTGTCGGGAAAAACCAATGGACGCCCCATGTCTCACTTTTTAGGGCGTCGGGTGTTATTTTCTGTTGTGGTATTAGTGATGGTAATTGCCGCACTAAAGCTCGGTTTAATTACGGCAAATCAATCACCTTTGCCCACTACAGTACATATACAAAAACAAACAAACATAGCCAAACAACATCAACAAAATGCCAGTACCACGCCGCAGCTTGAAACGCGAAGTGCTTATTTTTTGTAAAGTGGCCTTTTAAAATCCGTAGGAAAACGATTAATAAAATAATGGTACCTAAGGTGACATGCATACCGTGAAAACCGGTTAGCAAAAAGAAGGTATTACCGTAAATTCCCGCATCAAGGGTTAAATTAAGGTCATTATAAGCATAAATATATTCTTCTACTTGGAGCCCTAAAAAGCATACTCCCAGCAAAATAGTTACGCCTAAAAACACCTTAAGTGGAGTACGTTTGTTATTTTCCATCGCTACATGAGCAAAATGCAGAGTTACCGACGACGCTAATAAAATAAGGGTATTTATCAGTGGTAACCCTTGCCAGCCCATTGCTTGCGTCGTGGTGCCCCCAGGGGTATTTAACAATGGCCACACAGCCTCAAAAGTAGGCCATAACACTTCGTTAGTCATGGCGTTATTATCGGCGCCTCCAAGCCAAGGTACAGAGAACATGCGAGCATAAAAAAGGGCGCCAAAAAAGGCCATAAAAAACATGACTTCTGAAAAAATAAACCAGCTCATACCTTGCCTGAATGAGCGATCCATTTGGGCAGAATATAAACCTTGATGCGACTCTTCAATCACATTTTTAAACCAGCTAAACAGCATATAAAGCAATACGGCAATACCCACATACAGTATGTAAATACCACTGCCTCCCTCTTTACCCATATCCATAACTGTTAAGGCTGCCCCTACCGCAATAAAAAATAGCGCCACTGCGCCAACTATTGGCCATGGGCTTTGATCAGGTACATAATAATGTTCATATTTTTGATTCATTTCATTTGCTCCTAGTTTTTCACTAGTTTTATAAGCTAGTTATTACTGGCTACTAACTTCTCGCTAATATCAAATACGGTATAAGACAGAGTTAACTCCTCCACATCACTGGGTAACTCAGTATCAACATAAAAAAGTAATTTAAACTCTAACTCCTCGCCAGCCTTCAAAGGTTGCTGGTCAAAGCAAAAACACGCTATTTTGTGTAAATATTTAGCTGCTTTGCCCGGTGCTACCGAGGGGATAGCCTGCATCACTTTGTCTTCATTACTGTTGTTTTTAGCGCTAAACATAACCTCACGCATGGCCCCTGGTTTTACATCTACACTGTATTCTTTAGATTTAACCTCAAAAGGCGCACCACTTTGGGCATGGGTGGTAAAACTAACGCTGACTTCTCTATTCTCAGTAACCAAGGTACTTTGCTGTGCTTGTTCTAGCGAGGGCTTACCATTAAGCCCGGTTATATCGCAAAACACGTCATATATAGGTACCATGGCAAATGCAAAAGCAAACATTGCAATGCAAATAACCACCAGCTTTTTTAATAACGGCAAGTGAGTCATTATTTAATGTCCGGCGGCGTTGAGAACGTATGATATGGCGCTGGTGAATCAACGTCCCATTCAAGCCCTTCTGCCCCATCCCAAACTTTTGCAGGCACTTTATCGCCCCCTTTTGCACATTTATACACAACAACAACGAACAGTAATTGCGATAAACCAAAGGCAAACCCACCTATACTAATAATGGCGTTAAAGTCAGCAAACTGCAGTGCATAATCTGGAATTCGACGTGGCATACCAGCTAACCCCACAAAATGCATTGGGAAAAACAGCACATTTACACTTACCAAGGACAACCAAAAATGCCATTTTGCCAAAGTAATATTGAACATATTTCCGGTCCATTTTGGCAACCAATAATAAGCCCCCGCCATAATAGAAAATACCGCGCCCGTCACCAGCACATAATGGAAGTGTGCAACTACAAAGTAGGTGTCGTGGTATTGAAAATCAGCAGGTGTGATCGCCAACATCAATCCCGAAAAACCACCTAAAGTAAACAGCACAATAAATGCGATACTAAACAGCATCGGCACTTCAAAGCTAATAGAGCCACGCCACATAGTTGCTACCCAGTTAAATACTTTTACGCCGGTAGGTACCGATATCAACATAGTCGCGTACATAAAAAACAACTCACCCGCCACGGGCATACCTGTGGTAAACATATGATGCGCCCACACAATAAAGCTCAACAAGGCAATCGAAGAAGTGGCGTACACCATAGAGGCATAACCAAATAGTTTTTTACGTGAAAAAGTAGGAACAATCGTAGAGATAATGCCAAAGGCAGGCAAAATCATAATATAAACTTCAGGATGACCAAAAAACCAAAATATATGCTGGAACATTACCGGATCGCCACCACCAGCGGCGTCAAAGAAGCTGGTCGCAAAGTATTTATCGGTGAGTACCATAGTAACTGCACCAGCAAGTACCGGCATTACTGCAATAAGTAAAAAAGCCGTGATCAGCCATGTCCACACAAATAACGGCAGTTTCATCCATGTCATACCCGGAGCACGCATATTCACTATGGTGACCACCACATTAATGGCACCCATAATCGAACTGATACCCATTATATGTACCGCAAATACAAACATTGCTGTGTTGTCGTTACTATAAGTGGTGGAAAGCGGAGCGTAAAAGGTCCACCCAAATGCAGGACCGCCACCAGGCATAAACAGTGACGCTAACAAAATCAAAAACGCAAATGGTAAAATCCAGAAGCTCCAGTTGTTCATTCTCGGTAATGCCATATCTGGCGCACCAATCATTAACGGAATCATCCAGTTTGCCAATCCAGTAAATGCAGGCATTACTGCACCAAACACCATGATTAAACCGTGCACTGTGGTCATTTGATTAAAAAAGTGAGGATCAACCAATTGTAAACCCGGCTGAAATAACTCAGCCCGAATAACCATGGCCATTGCTCCACCAATCAAAAACATGGTGAGAGAAAAAATTAAATATAAGCTTCCGATATCTTTATGGTTGGTTGTAAATAACCAGCGCTTAAAGCCTGTTGAAGGTTGATGGCCATGATGAGCCTCATTGGAATTAGGTTGTTCTGCAATGCTACTCATTATTTAGCCTCCCCATCAGCATCCAGTGCCGCTTGTATTTCGCTTGGTTGAATTACCTCTCCGGTGTCATTACCCCATGCGTTACGCTTATAAGTAATAACGGCTGCTATCTGCTTAATAGATAATTGCTTTGCGAAAGACTGCATCGCTGTACCTGGTTTACCATGAAGTAAGATATCGATATGACCTTTGATATCACCTATAACTATTGGGCTGCCTTTAAGTGCTGGAAAAACACCCGGCAAACCTAAACCTGTAGGTTGATGACACGCTGCACAGCTCGCCATATAAACTTGCTCACCAAGAGCCATCAGCTCCTCTTTTGGTACCACTTGATCTAATAACGCAGCGTCTGCTTCAGCCGCTTTTTGTTTAGCTTGTTTAGCTTCTGCCAACCACGTTTTGAAGTCTTCTTCTGTTTTTGCTTCTACCACAACAGGCATGAAGCCATGATCTTTACCACACAGCTCTGCACACTGCCCGCGGTAAGTACCTACTTCATTAATATTGGTCCATGTTTCGTTAATAAACCCAGGGTTTGCATCTTTTTTAACTGCAAAATCAGGTACCCACCATGAGTGAATTACATCATCTGAAGTCATTAAAAAACGAACTTTTTGGTTAATCGGTAGCACTAGTGGCTTATCTACTTCGAGTAAATAATTCGGGTTTTTATCGGCAAGATTCGTTATTTCATTTTGAGGAGTCGCTAACATTGAATAAAACTCAACGTCCTCCCCCATATACTCGTAATGCCACTTCCACTGTGATCCAGTAATTTTTATGGTGATATCAGCTTTGCTGGCATCCTCCATCGCAATTAACGTTTTAGTCGCAGGAATGGCCATAACAATTAAGATGACAAAAGGAATGGCAGTCCAGAGTATTTCTACTTTGGTACTTTCATGAAACTGGGCAGGGACAGCCCCTTTAGACTTGCGATGATGGATGAGTGCCCAAAACATAATGGCAAACACGATCACCCCAATCACACAACATATTAAAAATATGGTCATGTGCAGTTGGTATACATTATTACTTATATCAGTTACGCCTTTACGCATATTATATTGGCTATTAGCAAGCACATTTTGCGAAAAAACTAACAATATAAGCCACAAGGAAGAACTCAGCTTACCCATGTGACGGCTCCTTTGATGCTATTGCTGACGCAAAGCGAAGAGGCATACGGCTTAAACGCCCATTCGTTATTTTTATTTTTTATAAGGGTGCTGGAGTTACTAAATGTGTGTGCTCAAAACGACTAGGCTGTGAGTTATTTTTATTCCAGCTCTTTAATAACTAGTTAAAAAATAAACAATAAGCAAGGTGAGTATGAAAAATAAACAAGAGGTTACTTAAAAAAGTGCAGCAAAGAAAATAGCAATTAATGAGGTAATTAATCCCAAAGTCAGGGTTAGTAAGGGGTAGCTTGAATAACAGCGGAAAAAATATAAAATTTTATGATTTAAAAATAACTAGGGTCTGTTGACCTTTGCGGATTAAAATTTGTTCAAACTAGGGGCGGTTTAATCGCGGCGCGAGGTTTGTAACCTAGTGGGCTAAGTCAAAACCGAGCAACAAAGAGTAAATCGCCCCTAGGCAGAATCCTTCGGGCAGCGCCTGTTTGGCATTGATGCTGCGTTATCGCCTATTTATGGGGAATAACCACACCACATAGGCTCTGTCTTGCCTAAATACCAAACAGACTGCTGCAAATTCAACCTTGAAAGGTCAACAGACCCTAAAATAAATTTGTTTGTTTATAACAATATTTAGCGATTTTTAAAAATAACAAAAAGCGATTCACAAGCAATATCGTACAAAAATAATGCATGTAAAAACAGCGCCTAATCAATATTAAGCGCTAGGTTATGCTTAACTATCACATCCAATCAGCGTTACGAATAACACCCACCGCTAAACCTTCAATATTGAAAGATTCATTTTCCAAATCAACTTCAATGGCTGAAAACTCGTCATTTTCAGCATGCAGTAATACTTTTCTGCCGGCTTTTTCTAGACGTTTAACCGTAACATCATCATCCACTCGAGCAACAACAACCTGACCATTTTCAGCTACTTGAGTTTTATGTACAGCGAGTAAGTCGCCATCCATAATGCCAATATCTTTCATGCTCATGCCGTTAACGCGCAGTAAAAAATCAGCCGCAGGTTTAAACATTAAAGGGTCAATTTTACAGTGGCTTTCTACATGCTGTTGCGCCAATATTGGCTCACCCGCAGCAACTCGACCAATTAAAGGTAAGCCCAGTTGCTCTGGCTCTTCTTCTTCAACAAGCTGAATGCCCCGACTCGCGCCCGGCTTCATTTTAATCACACCTTTTTTAGCCAGTGCTTTTAAATGTTCTTCTGCAGCATTCGCACTTTTAAAACCCAGTGTTTGTGCAATTTCGGCACGTGTAGGAGGCATACCAGTATCTTTAATAAACACTTTGATAAGTTCGAGTATTTGCGCTTGGCGTTTCGTTAATGGTCGCATACAACTGGTTTTCCATACAGTACAATTAACTGTGAGTATATACAGTTATTTTAAAATCGCAAATATAAATTAAGTTAGCTCCACTGATAATAATTAGCTTATCGCACTAAGAATATAACCCGCTCTTAACTACTTAAAATTATTTTTGCACTGATTAAAGCAACCCATCAACAGTAAAAATAAAAAATGTATCTTAAAATTTACAACAATGGTTAATTTTAATGAGCGCTAATGTTAATTAATTGAAATAAAAATATTACCGTGTACACTTTATGTGGACAAAACAAATGTAAAAGGACTATGAAATGAAAAAATACTCACCTTTATTTATTGGGCTCCTATTCAGCGGCTATACACAAGCTCAAGTTCCGCTTTTTGAAGTGCAATATATTAATGAGCCACAAAGCGTGGCCACACAAACAAGTAATCAATTACAGTTTGGCCAGCCTCTTTTTGAGCTCACAAATAGCACAAATACCTTTCTTTTACCTGTTAAAGGTAACGACATTGAATTTATAAAAAGTTCAACAAGTTTGTCAGCAACGGGAAGCTTAATTTGGATTGGTAAAAGTTTAGAAGATGACGAAATAACACTTATTAAATCTGCAAAAGGCATTTCGGGTACTGTAAAAGTAGGTGAACAGATATATAAATTACAACCAAATAGGCACTCTGGTCATAATTTCATTGAATTAGATCCCCAAAAGCAGCCAGCTGAACATGCTCCCGACTATAAACAGTCTAATAACTTGGAGTTTATGAGTGAACAAATTTTAACAGCTCAAAACACTCAATCGGTAATGGCTAACGAAACGCAAAGTAATATTAGTTTATTAGTTTTATATACCCCAGCAGCAGCTCAAAAATCAGGGGATATAAATAGCTTAATTGATCTTGCGATTGTTGAAACCAACCAAGGTTATCAAAACTCAGGCGTCAACGCAGTTGTTAGCATAGCCCACATGAGCCAAATTAATTATACTGAAGCTGCAAACTCAAGTACTGATTTAAATCGTTTAGCAGCTAAGAACGATGGTTATATGGATGAAGCACATACATTACGCGATCAATTCGGTGCAGATGTAGTTATATTAGTAAATGATGTCAATGGTTACTGTGGCCAGGCCAAAGCCATTGGCGCTAATGCTCAAAGCGCTTTTGCTATGGTCGATTATGATTGTGCGACAGGCTACTACTCCTTTGGTCATGAGATTGGGCACTTACAAGGCGCTCGCCATAATCCAGAAAACGATCCTTCAACAACTCCTTATTCATTTGGACATGGTTACCAACAACCTCAATCGCAATGGCGTTCAGTGATGGCATATAATTGTCCAGGTAATTGTACACGTATTAATTACTGGTCGAACCCTAATAAATCATACAATGGAGATGTAATGGGGACTTCGGCAGAACATGACAATGCCAGAGTGTTAAACTTAACTAACCCTATTATTGCAAACTTTAGATCTTCAACCCCCCCAATTCCTGGTGACAATGTACTCCAAAATAACCAAGCAATTATGGTTAATGGTGCAAAGAATAGCGAAAAATTATTTACATTTGTAGTACCAAGTGAAGCAACACAAGTTACTTTTAGAACATCAGGTGGTAGTGGTGATGCTGATATATATGTAAAATTTAACGAAACGGCATCCACAAATAATTTTGATTGTCGCCCATATAGAAATGGCAATAATGAGAGCTGCAGTGATACTCGCAGTGGAAATTACTCTGTCATGCTCAAAGGCTTTGATGCTTATAATAATGTAGAACTGGTCGCTAGTTACCAATAATAAGCAAGCTACATAAGCAGGCGTCGTAGTATGGCGACCTGCTTAAATTAAGCTAAAAAAATTTTATTTGCTATCACTCACGACAAGATTTAAATTTCACCTTAATATGAGCTCAATTTTATATTTTTAAACATTCTTTTAGGAGCGAGTATGAGCATTTGGCATCAACCAATTACATTAGAGTTTTGTAAGCAATTAGATCAAGGGATCACTGGCCAAGGCACGCTCATGAAGACCATGGGAATTGAAATCAGTGAAATTGGTGACGATTACTTAGTGGCCACTATGCCGGCAATTCCAGAGCATCATAACCCTATGGGTATAGTGCATGGTGGTGCCAATGTAGTGCTTGCTGAAACCGTAGCAAGTTATGCCGCTAACTTTGTAGTTGATTTCAGTCGATTTTATTGTGTTGGGCAAGAGATAAGCGCCAGTCACTTAAAAGCGTCACGCAACGGCACATTAACGGCTACCGCAAAAGCTTATCATATAGGTAAACGCAGCTCGGTTTGGGATATTAAAATAACCAATAGCCGCAATGAGCTTTGCTGCGTATCAAGAATGACCGCAGCAGTAGTCGAACGAAAAGGTTAAATTACTTTTCCAGAGGGTAAATAGTAACTTCTATGCCTGCGCCAATTGCAGATATGCGTAACAAGGTATCTGCATGTAGGGCCTGATTAAAACATTTTGGCGACGTACCCGACTCAAACCCCATATCAAAGGTTCTACGAGAACAACTTAACCATTGCTTTAATGCATTGCGTGAACACGACTCAATTAGCTCACATAAATGATTAATTGCTTTATCGGGTGTGGTTATTTCACCAGCTACTTCGATGCGTGCCAGTTGGCGGTATTCGTCTTTATCATAATGTAAAATGGTTGCGACCTTTTTTAAATCAGCAACTAATACGCTAATATCTTGCTTTGACTCAAGCTCGAGATCTACATTTAAAAATTGAATTTCCGACATTGTTTCGTATTTATCCTCTAATGGTTACCTTGCAAACTTTAACGCAGTTTTATCGTTATACCAAATCAACACCCTATAAATAGACACTTTATCAGTTAATACTCTTATTTTAGGATGTTATTGCGACTTACTATTAGCACTATTGTGCTGAAACTCAATTTGAATGCACTAGTGCGACATTTTGTCGCACCCACCCTGCCTACCATTCGCGTAAAATGTTTATTAAAAGTAATAAGATAAACACCTATGAAAAAAATATTTAAACCAGTACGTAAACTTCATAAATGGTTGGGCTACTTATTAGGTTTACAAATTTTAGCTTGGTTGCTTGGCGGTTTAATTATGAGCGCTATTCCGCTTGAAAAAGTACATGGTAATCACCTAGCAACACGCACCCTAACCAACCCCTTTAAAAGCCATGATTACGTCGCATCAATTGATGATATCGTATCCCAAGTAACCAACCCGACTAAAATAATCTTTACGCATTTTTTATCCACCCCACTTATAACTGTAACCAGTGCCGGTAACCAACAAAGTTTTAATGGCATTACCGGGCAACCATTTAAAGCACCTAACAAACAGCAAATAATTGCTAATGCACACGCACACTTACTTATTAATGCTCAACGAGTAAGCGCTGCTTTATTAGCTACAAGCCCACGAGAAAGCGGTTATAAAACAAATATATGGCAAGTGAAATTTAACGATACATTTAACACCACCCTCTATTTGTCATCAGACACAGGTAAAGTGATTACTGTTCGCAGTGATATTTGGCGAGTGTTTGACTTCTTTTGGATGCTACACATTATGGATTACGATGAGCGCGAGGATTTTAACAACCCGTTACTCATTAGCTTTGCTGCCAGCAGTGTGTTTTTTAGTTTTACTGGTTTTATTTTATTACTGCAAAACATCCGATTAAGAACAAGAAAACGTAAGCTATCCTGAGTTTTTAAGCAGGTTGTACAGAAAACTGATTTACCATTTAGGTTATTCTCTTTAAAATCGCGGCTCCTGTAGTTCACTAAAGTGATAGGATATGCCGCATTTTATTTTTGCGTTATTGCTTTGCGTTATCAGCTTTACTATTAATGCTGAGCAATTTACTCGTTTTTCCAGTGCTAAAAAACACTTAATTAAAACCTTACCAACCAATGCAAAAAGTATCTATTGTGGTTGCGACATAAAACGTAAAGGCAAAAAGTTAGTACCCGATGCAACCCATTGTGGTTATGTGCCACGCAACACATTTACCCGTTCAGGTAACGTGAACCAACGCGCTCTGCGAATAGAATGGGAACATATTGTACCCGCTTGGGAGTTCGGTCATCAGTTACAATGCTGGCAAGATGGTGGACGTAAAAATTGCCGTAAAGTAAGTGCAAAGTTTCGCATGATGGAAGCTGATATTAACAATTTAGCTCCCGCAATCGGTGAAATTAACGCTGATCGTTCAAACTATCGCTTTGGCATGTTAGCCCAAAATGCTAATCAATATGGTCGCTGTGAGGTTAAGGTTAATTTTAAACAACGCGTTATAGAGCCTCCGGTTTATGCACGTAAACGTATTGCCGATGCATACGCTTACATGCAAAAAACTTATGGTTTAAAAATATCAAATCAACAACAAAAGCTGTTTAATGCGTGGCAACAACAAGCTTATGCCGCAAAAACCGACAGTAAAAAGCTGTAACTTATGTTTATAATGCTTGGTGTGGTCCAAATATTTCGTAATGAATATTCGAGCTCTGTACACCTAAGTCAAGTAGTTGGCCTTTTACATAAGCCATAAATGAAGCTGGTCCACACAAATAAAATGCCCCTTCGCTAATAGGCAGTGATGCTTCAAGCACAGATAAATCCATAAGACCTGTGTAATCACATCCCCCACCACCTTGATTAAACCAGGTTAAGGTTTTTAGTTGTGGATGCATAGCCGTTTGCTGAGCTAGGTAGTCTTTAAATGAATACTCCAAGCTATTTTCACACGCGTGTAAGTAACTAATCGCTTGATTAGTATTGTCGCTCAATAGCGTTTGCAGCATAGCCATCATTGGGGTTTGGCCAACACCTGCAGAAATAAGCACAACGGGGCTTGTTGCATCTTTCAAAAAGAAATCACCTGCTGGTGGGTATAGCTCTACTCGTGCGCCCTGCTCTAGTGAGTGTAAATAGTTAGACACCACGCCAGGCTGTGGTTGGCACTCTTTTTTAACGCTAATACGATAGTTTTTAGCATTGCTCTTTTGCGAAATAGAATACTGGCGGATCTCTTCATATTCTGCCCCCTCAGGCTTAACTTTAATGCCAAGATATTGTCCTGGCTTGTGGGAAATAACAGCTTTGCCGTCTAAAGGTGTGAGGATAAAGCTGGTTACAAATTCAGACTCAACATGTTTATGAGTAATTTCAAACTTCCGTGTACCTACCCAGCCACCATGATTATTTTTACTGTGTGTATACAACGCTGCTTCTTCGGTAATACAAATATCAGCCAGTAGGTTATAAGCTTCTCGCCATGCGTATTCAACATCAGCTGTAAACTGATCAGGAATAAGCTCTTTAAGTGTGCCGATCAAATGCGCCCCTACAATAGGGTAGTGTTCGGGTAAAATATTCAAGCTGGTATGCTTATGGTTAATTCTAGCTAATGCCTCTTTTAACACGGCTAAATTATCAATATTTTGCGCATACGCAGCCAAGGCATTAAATAATGCAAATTGCTGACGACCCGTTTCTTGGTTAGTCATATTAAAAATATGTTTAAGTTCCGGGTTATGGCTAAACATGCGCTTATAAAAATGATCGGTGACGGCTGTGCCCGCTTCTGCAAGTAATGGAGCTGTACTTTTTACAATCTCAATAGTTTTTTCAGATAACATTTTGGTTTCCTATGGGTGAACTAACCACGACGCCCATCAACACGACGCCGCGTTAATATAGGAGTGCAGTGAATTAAAAATAATAAAAAGGCCAGTAACCAAAGCACAGCACTGATCTGCCAAGCTAGGTGTGGCCCAATAAAAGACGGGAGAAAAGCACGAATAATTGCGGCACTAAACACCAATACAAATGCAAGATTCATAAAACCAGGAATACTAAGTGAGCGACCGGTATGTCCTAGTGATACCCGTGTCATCATGGCTAAAATCATCATGCCGATACCACCAATAGTGATAAAATGCAGCGCGTCTTTAAACAGTATTGCACTGCTATAAAAACTGATTGCCACTAACATTAAACCTATACCTAAAGCTAAATACGCAAAGTGTAACGACCATAATAATGGGACTTTTAGGACTTGCTTGTTCCACCAGCAAACACCGCGAACTAAATGCAAAAACGCTGCACTCATCACAACTAGTGCCGGGTTAATTACAGTGAAAAATAATTTACTAATAAAAAATAATGCTATCGCCAATACCGATAAGTATAAAATAGCTTTATCTATGTTTGGTGTGCGTACCTGCTTAGATAAGCCCAGCCCTTTGGCAGTAAAAAAGGGTAATACACGCCCAGCTACAACCCCCACCAACAAACTTATAACCAGTACTGCGGTATCAACCATTACAAGCGCTAGCTGCGTTTGGTTTTTTAGCACTAGTATTAAATACAACATATTGAGCGTACATAAAAATGAAAGAATAAATAAAAACAAGTAGTTGCGTTTACTGCTCGCTTTTATCAACATGCTGGCTAACACTATGATTACCGAGAGCCACCAAACAACTTGTAAAATCAGTACCGCATAAACATTAAACTGATCAATGCTAGGCACAACT
The DNA here is from genome assembly GCF_013394165.1 of Pseudoalteromonas sp. Scap06. Classification (NCBI taxonomy): domain Bacteria; kingdom Pseudomonadati; phylum Pseudomonadota; class Gammaproteobacteria; order Alteromonadales; family Pseudoalteromonadaceae; genus Pseudoalteromonas; species Pseudoalteromonas sp. Scap06. Next base: position 3,195,897 of record NZ_CP041330.1, read on the forward strand.
ACAAAAAAACTAAGCCGTGCACTAAGCCATATTAGGCTAAGCCACATCAATGGTTTACCGTTAATACTTGCAACACCGGTCCATGTTTGTGCTGCAGTAAGTAAAAAGCCAGCCACAACCACGCCCGCAAAACCAAATAACATTTCATGTGCATGCCACAAATTAGCAGGCATAACTAAATACCACTGTGCATCGCCACTTAAAATAAGTAACCAATAACCCACAGATAAACACGCTAGTGATCCACCAGCTAAAAAAAAGGGTCTAAATGCCAACATCCATAATGACCATTGTGATACCTGATGAAATGCGACCTGCGCTGGCATAGGTTCGGCTAAGTTTATGGGCTTCATTAGCGCACCTCCTGCCCCAGTCCATGCTGCGCCACACAGCGCAGTACGTAACTCACTTTGACAATCGCCGCGAGGACAATCGTGCTAATGTGTGCAAAAATTTGTACCGGTATAGAAAAGTAGCCTGCATAGGGATAACTTATTAACAACGTAATCAACACCCCAAATACGCTAATACATAGCATCTTATTTGCATGAGATAGCAAACGGTAATACAGAGAATTAGACTTCACTGAATAATTAACCTGTCCTAAAAAAATACTGCTCATAACAACCCCAATAACTGCTTTCGTTATTTTGTTATTACACAGACCATGCCAATTAAATAAACACTTTAAATTCAATGCATTATTTAATTTCACTTTACAAAAAGAGTCTTTATGACCTACTATAAAAACCAATTAAATACACTAACAGGTCATTTTGACATGAACCAGCAATTCAACCTGACTCAAGTTGCCTTGGAGCTTGCACAAAGCACCTTACATGCCCACAGTTTTGAGCAGCTCTTAGCCACAGTTGAACGTGTTATTCCAAGTGATGCTAGCGCTTTGTTAATTCGCCAAGGCGAGCAATTAAAGCCTTTAGCGATTAAAGGTTTAATGCCTGATAGCTTAGGCAGGCGCTTTAACATTGCAGAGCATCCTCGCCTTGATGCTATTTGTAATCACCGCTTGGCACTGCAATTTGCACATGACTGCCCGCTCCCAGACCCATATGACGGCTTACTACTAGCTAAAACGGGTGATATTCCAGTGCATGCCTGCTTAGGGTTACCGCTTTATGATAAAGATTCGCTGCTTGGTATTTTGACCTTTGATAGCCTAAACGCTGATGCGTTTGACGGCATTACCGCTGATACGCTTAATACCTTACAAACCTTGTGCAGTGCGCACTTTAAAACAGCCCTAGAGCTTGCCCATTACAAACAACATGCCCAGCACTCAAGTGAATTAGTACAAGCGTTAAACCGTGAGGCGCTCAAGCGTGATGGTGGTGAAATTATTGGCCAAAGCCCAGTAATACAAACCCTTAAAAACGAAATAAAGCTGGTTGCAGCCTCTAATTTTAGTGTATTAATTTTAGGTGATACTGGGGTCGGCAAAGAGTTGGTGGCGCGTAATATTCACTTGCATTCAGCACGCAAAGATCAGCCATTGATCCATTTAAATTGTGCATCACTGCCTGAAAACCTCGCCGAAAGTGAATTTTTTGGCCATGCAAAAGGCGCCTTTACGGGGGCACAAAATGCTCGCCAAGGTAAGTTTCAATTAGCCGATGGCGGTACCTTATTTTTGGATGAAATAGGCGAGCTACCACTGGCAATGCAAAGTAAATTATTACGGGTACTGCAAAGTGGCGAAGTACAAACCGTTGGTGAAGACGAACTTAAATATGTTGATGTTAGAGTGATTGCAGCCACTAACCGTGACTTGAAACACGAAGTAGAACAGGGGCGATTTCGCGCCGACTTATATCATCGCCTAAGTGTGTACCCGTTAAGCGTAGCGCCTTTAAAAGCCCGTGATGAAGATGTTATTTTATTAGCCGGTTATTTTTTGGAAAAAACAGCTCGCAAGCTTGCGATTAAACAGCTAAAACTCAGCATTGAAACGCAATTACTGCTAAAAAAATATGACTGGCCTGGCAATGTAAGAGAGCTGGAACATGTTATTAATCGCGCCGCATTAAAAGCTAAACAGCATCAATGGCAGCAGCCAATTATTACTATTGAGCCAGAGCATTGCGAGCTAAATTTAAACGCTATTAACACCTTAGATCTTGAACACTCAAACCAGCTTGCAACCACACCTTTAACAAACAACATTTCGTTAAAACAAGCCACCGATACTTACACTCAGCAGCTTATTATACAGCAACTTAAACAACATAATTATAACTGGGCAAGCACAGCGCGAAGTTTACAGGTCGACCGCGCTAACTTAACGCGGCTAGCCAAGCGCTTGGGTATTTCTATAAAAAAGTCGTTGTAGCTTTTTTAACTTAATTTACGCTGCTTAAAATAGGTTTTTAATAACTGACTAAACGCTTGCACTTTCGCAGTACGATGCACTAAATGGTGCGTCACTAACCATAAGTCAGTAGGCCAACTTAGTTCGTTAGGTAATACAGGCACTAAATCAGAGTATTGCGCTGCAACATCATGTTGTAATCCGCCAATCCCTAGCCCCTTAACGATGGCGCGAGTAGCCTCTGAGGTTTCTGATACTCTAAGTTTAACTTGCGACGAGGGAATATTTTCATCAACCCACGCAAAATAAGGCACTTTGCCATTATAACCCGCGACTCCTGATACAAAATTATGCACCGAGAGTTGTGCTAACGTTTGTGGCAAGCCATAACGATTTATGTAATGTTTTGAAGCATAAAATCCTGACGAGAGTGCCGCTAAATGCTGAGCAATATAATCACCTTCATCCGGCCTGGGCCCTGCTCTTACAGCGATATGTGCTTGGCCATGGTCTAAGCGCAAACGCTTTTGATCCATAATCACTTGTAATTGCACTTGCGGATGCAAGGTCTGAAACTGCTCACATACCTCACTTAATACATCTATAAAACCACTCACAGTGGTAAGTAACAAGCTACCTTGTAAGGTACTATCTGCTGCAATTATGTCACTGTGTAAGCGTTCTAGCTCACCATTAATTGCTTGTGCTGTGGTAAATAACTTAGCGCCAATCTCTGTGACTTTGTAGCCACGAGCATGTCGGTGGAATAATCGCGCATCTAAGCTTTTCTCTAAGTTATTTATTCGCCTGAGCACCGTACTGTGATGAATATCTAGTGCTTCGGCAGCTGCAGTTAAAGTGCCTAAACGCGCCACCTCATAAGCAACCTTAAGATCTTGCCAATCATCAAATTGAATTGCCATAGTAACCACTTTTTAAATTGTGCATATACGCACACAAGTTTTGCGTTTATTTGGCTTTTCTGCAAGCAATTATTTGTTAAAGTCACTGCTGTACACAATCAACATTAGGATCAGCTCATGACTACACCAAAAATTATTGCCCTAGCAGGTAGCTTACGTAAAGACAGCTTTAATCAAAAACTTATTAATGAAGCAGCTCGTTTTGCACTAGAAAGTGGCGCTGAAGTGGAAGTGATCAAACTCGCAGACTTAGCCATACCTATGTTTGATGAAGATTTAGAAGCACAAGGCACACCGGCCGGCGTACAACAATTAAAAGACAAGCTGCGCACAGCAGATGGTATTTTACTGGCCAGCCCAGAATATAATGGTTCTATCACCGCAGTGTTAAAAAATGCCATTGATTGGGCGTCGCGCACCGAACAAGGTGCAGAGCCTGCATTTGCAAATAAAGTAACCGCTTTATATGCAGCATCACCGGGTGGACTTGGCGGCTTACGTGGGTTGAATCACGTGCGTGATATTTTATCTGGCATTGGCAGCTTAGTATTAGCTAACCAACTGGCAGTACCGGCTATTCATACTTTATTAGACGAAAATGGCCGTATTAACGACCCCGCTACCGCTGAAAAAGTGGCCGGCCTTGCACAGCAGTTAGTTAGCGTAGCGAGTAAGCTAAAATAAGCAGCGGCTATAACTTTGTTGCTGCAAGCTTTGCAGCAATAAAGTCTTCATGGGTAACATACAACAAGTTTGCAACACGACGAATAACGTACTCTTCTTGAGGATCAAGTTCACCATCCGCGTACGCCAAGCGCCAAAGTAGCTCAACTATATCAATACGTTGCTGTGCACTGCATTGATTATTAATTTGCTTAGAAAATTGAAAATAATCAATGGCATCATCTAAACTTGAGCTTGCTTGTTCGGTTAACTCATCTACTGCTTCATCAGTTAAATCAAAATATTTTTTTAATGTCAGACTTAGCGTATGTTGTTCATCTGCCTGTAAATCGTTATCCGCTCGCATTACTTCAATTAATAACGCTGCAACCGCTGTTTTTAAATCATGTTGTTCAATATCATAATCTTGCTGATCAATACTCGAAAAAAGCTGTTTAATTTGCTTGAACATCACATTTCCCCTTTTTGGGTGTTAGACTTATATAATAACGGGTGTAATAGATATGCTGATCACACTACCCAATATCAAGATGGAGTTAAAGGTTTATGAGTAGAAAAGCTAATCATTATCTATATGGAAGTATTAGCTGGGTGTTTTTAACAGCATGTTTGAATGTGTCGGCAGAACAAACTGAAATGCAGCGGCTATATGACTTTGATGAAAAGGTGCATTACAAACAAACTCAAATAGACACTAACAACTATCATCTAGAGATCCAATCTGATGACTACCCACATTTTAAAAACCAAAGTGTGTTTTTATTGCGCCACGCTAACCGCTTATGTCGCGATAACCCTTTTATGTTAAAAGTAACCGAAGGGGTGCAAGAGTATGAACGTTTTCCAACTAAACCACGCGCTTATCAGCCACCACTGAGTGTATTTGTGCAGTGTGAAATACCCGCAGAAAAAACCTCAAAAAAATAACCCCTCTTTACTTTTCAGTAAGCCACTGAGTATTAAAACAGCCAGTGGCTTTACTGACGCTGAGTTTAGTTAACGCTATATCCCCACGGCGCAGCCGGTGGTGTGATAGGCTTAGTTAAATCAAAGTCAACGCGGAATTCGCGACCTTGGCGAATGAGTCGGTAAGTAAACTTTTCAGGATAAATATACATTTGCCATGTATTGCCTACCGATTGTGGTATGCCTTGGCTAACAAATAACTCTTTTGAATACTGATCAGCAGGGAATGACTGCATGTTAGCAAAACCCGCATCAAGCGTATGACCACCATACATAGTAGACACATCATCGCTGCCATCTTGATGGCGGTGATCGTGCTTTAAACTCAACCCACTGCCTGTTTTAGTAATGATCCACGTACGTGAGGCATCATCACCCACATGAAACGGCACTTGTAGCTCACGTTCATTACACTTACGCACATGCATAACTAATTTTTTATCGGCAAATGAACTCGGCCCTGTGGCATTATCAACCGTTACTTTACCTTCAAAAGCTTTACCACAATGGGCAGCAATGTTATCAAAAAAGCCATCATGGCTTGGAATTGATACTAAAGGTGCTGGGCGTGCTATTGCAGCGGTTGATGCAAGCATTAGTGCTGCAGCTGTTAATAATTTCATAATGTATCCCTAAATAAAATTTTAGCTTAGGCTAATGGTTTAATGGACATAAAGAAAACAATTACGATAAGCTGCTATACGGCGAGTAAGAATAAATCTAACCATAATGATTAGTTTCGTTAAAGCTGCTCTAAATTGTTAAAACTCACTTTTATTCTTTGGTTCACCTTTTACGTCTCCAACTTCACTTGTAAATTCAGTCTTCTCTTCATGTATCTTTTCCGTTAGGTAATAAAGACCAAAAAAAGTTGTCAACATAATCAATGAAATAGAATATACATAAACAAATAAAAACAAATACTTAAGTGTATTTAAGTAGATAGAATTAAAAGAATTTAAAAGTAGTTCGATATTGCTTCCTGCACTAATAACTATTTTGCTAAAAAATACCAATAGGAAGCTAACAAATGATAGAAAACCAAACATGTATGATAAAAATTGTCTTCGACTTAACACTTTATCATCAAGTTTTAAAGGTATGCCATCAGTTGGTGAATCTATGTTGGGGTTTGGAAAAGTAGCTATTGCGCCGAGGGCTGCAATGTAAAAACCGGTCAACACTTGCAGAAAACCACTCACTGAGTGAATCATTCCTTTATCACCCAATACAGCAATCGGCCTTGGTAGGAAATAAAATATTAGACAGGTTAAAATTGCTATAATGATTGGAATCACAAAGTCAACTAACCTTTTCTGCCTATTACTAATCTTCAAATAGCGCATTGGGGCAAGTAACTTGCATATTATATCCATTTTATTTTATAGCCTTTTCAAGCATCTTCTTCATATTATTTGCGAGCTCTTTGTGTATATTATTTTCACATTGACCTATTTTATTATTTAATTCAATTAGTTCTGACTTAGTAAAAAGTAAGTTCGCAATGTCAGCTTCTTTGGAATTGAAAGGCATAGTTCGTTGTTTCTTTACTTGCCTAGTCTTTTTCTCACCTTTTTCATTCGTTGTTACCTCTTCGGATACGACCTCAGAATACTGCACCCTCACTTCGTCGTAATTTTTTTCCTTACCAAAACTTGTAGCTTTTTTTATCAACTCCAATGCTTTGCTTCCTGTTGGCTTCCCTGAAACTCTTAACTTGATAGCTTGTTCTGACATTCTCAGTTCTTTATTATCATCAATAAAATTGCCATCATTATTATTTAATAAAGTTATCCCTTGCAAAGAGCTATGTTTTAGAGAGTTCTGCAATGTAGAGCTAGCGTGGCCATTAAAAGAAGCCATAGGCCTACAGATATTCCCTTCCTTGCTTTTACTGCCTGGCTTTTTATAGGTTGACTTACAACTTATTTGAAAGAGGCGAGTTAAAAACTGTTCAATTGTAGACTTTGGTAAACCTGTAACTTCCTCAATTACAGAGAGGTGCCAACCTTTCTTCTCCTTTATACAATCAAGACTAAATAAAACATGACAGGCTGCGCCAATACCTTCAAACTTTTTCTTGACTTCAACTCTAACGGCACCAGTTTGAGTGTTCGAAAATGCTGGATCAGTAGCTTTGACATCAGATGCATGCAGTAAAAGCATCACAAATCCATCTATTCTTTTGAAATCTTTGACCCTTATAGTTATTTCATTTTTTCTATATTGATGTACAGCTTTTCCATTTTTCCAAATATGCTCAACTTTATCTAACACTTCATCAAAATCGAATTGAGGGGCATCATCAGGGTAAGACCTCAAATGAAAATCATAAAAATAAACCCAGCGTCGTTCAGTTGATTGCATATTTTACATCCTTTGTTATTGATAGAGTTAAGTATTAAAATTATCCTAAGAAAAGCAGTAATGAAGTGATAAATTGCTAGAGGCTTTCCCTTTACTTAATGAAAAGAGTACACCTTAATATGTTTAACGTAAACTGATTAGAAATATAGTTTCAACTGAAAATTTTAGGTTTTCATACAAGTAAAAACACGGCTTTCGCCGCGTTTAGGTTCACATGGAAAAATCAGGTTATTGCCAAGGACGCTCAGCGGCAAGTTTTGCTTCAAACGCATCAATTTGCGGATTTAGGGTCTCGGTTACACCAATAAAGTCTAAGCCACTTAATAAACGCTCTTTCACATCATTGCGAATATCAAAGCTGATTGGCGCAAATTTATTGCTGCATAATTGCTGGTTTTCAAGATCCACATCAATGTAAATATCGTCATGCTGCTCACTTAACACAAATAAGTCTTCTAAGATTTGCGCTGGCAGTGCAATGGCAAGCATTTGGTTATTGCCACAGTTATTAAAGAAAATATCAGCAAAACTTTCAGCCAAAATCACTTCAAAACCGTATTGTTTAAGCGCCCATGGGGCGTGTTCACGTGATGAACCACAGCCAAAGTTGTCACGGGTTAGTAGTATTTGCGCGCCTTGATAGCAGGGTCGGTTCAAAATAAAATCAGGGTTTGGCTCGCCATTATCTAAATAACGCCAATCGTAAAATAGCGCAGCATCAAAACCATCACGGCTGGTTGAAGTTAAAAACTGCTTAGGAATAATTTGGTCGGTATCGACGTTGTTTTTATCAAGTGGGGCCATTAAGCCACTAAAATAGATGCTCATTAGGCTTCTCCTCTAATATCAACAAAGTGGCCATGTATTGCTGCCGCTGCCGCCATTGCTGGGCTCACTAAGTGTGTACGCCCGCCTCGCCCTTGGCGTCCTTCAAAATTACGGTTAGATGTAGATGCACAGCGTTTACCTGCGCCTAAACGGTCGTCATTCATTGCTAAACACATAGAACAACCTGGCTCACGCCATTCAAATCCTGCAGCTTTAAATATGTCGGCAAGGCCTTCATCTTCTGCTTGTTGTTTAACCAAGCCTGAGCCTGGAACAATTAATGCTTCAATGCCAGCAACCACTTGCTTGCCTTCAACTATTTTTGCTGCGGCGCGTAAATCTTCAATGCGGCTGTTGGTGCATGAGCCAATAAATACTGTGTCTACTTTGGCAGTTGATAACTTATCGCCCGCTTTTAAACCCATGTATTTAAGTGCACTACGAATGGCATCAGCTTTAATTAAATCGGTTTCTTTGTCTGGATCTGGAATACATTCGTCAACGCCAATCACTTGCTCTGGGTTAGTCCCCCAGGTGATCTGTGGTTGAATATTAACGGCATCTAACTCTACCTCTAAGTCAAAGGTTGCGCCATCATCAGTTTTTAAAGTTTCCCAGTAGGCAACAGCGGCGTCAAAATCAGCGCCTTTTGGTGCAAATGGGCGCCCTTTTAAGTAGTCATACGTTACCTTGTCTGGGGCAATTAAACCGGCCTTGGCACCCATTTCAATACTCATATTACACAACGTCATGCGCGCTTCCATTGATAGCGCTTCAATGCCTTCACCACAAAATTCAGCCACATAACCCGTACCACCAGCAGTGCCTAGTTTACCTATAACCGCCATAATTAAATCTTTAGCAGTTACTGTTGGGCGTAACACACCGTTAATTTGAATTTTTAACGACTTAGCCTTTTTTTGCTGTAGCGTTTGCGTAGCTAATACGTGCTCAACTTCTGAGGTTCCAATACCATGGGCAAGCGCTCCAAACGCGCCGTGGGTTGAGGTATGACTATCGCCGCATACTATGATGGTGCCTGGCAAAGTGATCCCTTGCTCTGGGCCAATCACATGTACTATACCTTGATTTACTGAATCTAGGTCGTACAGCAAAATACCAAATTCTTTACAGTTTGCATCCAGTGCCATTAGTTGATTTTTAGAGACTTCGCTGGCTGCATCTAATGAACGGCTTTTAGTTGAAACATTATGATCCATGGTCGCAATGGTTTTTTCTGGACAGCGCACTTTACGATTTTTTTCACGTAAACCTGCAAATGCTTGTGGCGACGTCACTTCGTGTACTAAATGACGGTCAATATAAAGTAAATCGGTTTGCTCGTTGATGCTGGCAACCGTATGTGCTTGCCAAATTTTATTGTATAAAGTTTGAGCCACTTGCTAACTCCCTGATCTGATTGAGCCACAGCCTAACGGTGCTGTGGCTTTAATAGTTAAATGCGTGAAACAATAGCCGCTGCAACATCGGTGGTGGTATAGCCGCCCTGCGGATAAATATCAGGTGTCCCCACACCCGCTTCAACCGCCTCTGCAACTGCTTTTTCAATGGTGCGAGCCGCTTCATCTTGTCCTAACGAATAACGTAACATTAATGCGGCACTTAAAATTTGTGCAATAGGGTTAGCAACCCCTTTTCCGGCGATATCGGGCGCTGAGCCACCCGCGGGTTCATACAAGCCAAAGCCTGATTGATTTAAGCTAGCCGAAGGTAATAGCCCCATTGAGCCGGTGATCATCGCGCATTCGTCAGATAAAATGTCGCCAAATAAGTTATCGCACAGTAATACATCAAACTGGCTAGGCTGTTTAACTAGCTGCATCGCTGCATTATCTACATAAATATAATCTAAGCTCACCTCAGGAAACTCTTTACTCACTTCGGTGACTACTTCACGCCACAGTACACTTGATGCCAGTACATTGGCTTTATCAACCGAGGTTACATGATTGCTGCGCAATTTAGCGGCCTCAAAAGCAAAACGTGCAATACGCTCAATTTCTTTACGCGAGTATGTTTGGGTGTCAAATGCCGCTTCTTCAGCACCTTCGCCACTGCGACCTTTTTCACCAAAATAAATACCGCCGGTTAGCTCACGCACACACAAAATATCAAAGCCTTTTTCGCTAATATCAGCACGAAGTGGTGATGCAGCGCTCAATGCGGGTAACAATTGAGCAGGGCGTAAGTTACAAAACAAACCAAAATGTTTGCGTAGTGGTAACAATGACGCGCGCTCTGGCTGCTCATTCGGTGGCAAGTTTTCCCACTTAGGACCGCCCACTGAACCAAATAAAATAGCATCGGCGTTTTCACAGGCTTTTAAAGTTGTATCAGGAAGTGCTTTGCCAAATTCATCAATGGCTGCGCCGCCAATCGCGTGATGCTCACGGTTCAAAGTAAAACCAAATTTATCACTGACTGCGTCAAGTACTTGCTCTGCAGCTGCCATAACTTCTGGGCCAATACCGTCGCCTGCTAATACGGCAACGCTGTAATGTGTTTTACTCATCCTGCTTTCCTTTGTTGTTTTAAATCAGACACTTTTTGTGCTCGATAAATTAAGTTATAAACCCGAACCATAGCTCGAACAGAGGCTTCGACCACATCGGCCGCAATACCAGCACCGTGATAGGGACGACCATCATATTTAGCAATAATATTCACTTGCCCTAATGAGCTGGCGCCTTGGCCAGTTGCCTCTAAATTGTATTCAATCATTTCAACACTCATACCTGTTAAGCGCTCAATAGCAGCAAACGAAGCTTCAACAGGGCCATTACCTGTGGCCGCTTCTTGTTTTGCTTCGCCATCAATCAGCAAGCCTATGGTTGAGCTGGCCACAGATTGTGAATTAGACGCAGAGTTAACAAACTCTAACTGATACTTTTCGTCTTTATCGTTAATTTGATTAAAGTAAATCATTGCCTCTAGGTCATAGTCGTATACTGTGCCTTTTTGGTCAGCCAGCGCAACGAAACTTTGGTATAAGCTATCCATGTCGTAATCTGATTTTTGATAGCCTAATTCTTCTAAGCGGTGTTCTATAACATGGCGGCCTGAGCGTGAGGTCATGTTTAACTGATTACTTGGTACGCCAACACTTTCTGGTGACATAATTTCATAAGTGTTTTGCGCTTTTAATACACCGTCTTGATGAATACCTGAGCTGTGAGCAAACGCATTTTCGCCAACAATCGCTTTATTTGGCTGTACCGGCATATTACAAATTTTGGCTACCTGGCGAGAAGCGCGATAAATTTCTTCGCTTTTTATGTCGGTATATACGTTTAAGTGGTCTTTGCGCATTTTCATAATCATTGCCACTTCTTCAAGTGAACAGTTCCCCGCACGCTCACCTATACCATTAATGGTGCATTCAATTTGGCGTGCACCGGCTTGCACTGCGGCCACGGAGTTGGCAACGGCTAAACCTAAATCGTTGTGGCAATGCACACTTAAACGCGCTTTATCTATATTTGGCACGTTATTCATTAAATGACGGATCATTGCTGCGTATTCATCTGGAGTTACAAAACCGACTGTATCTGGCAAATTAATTGTTGATGCACCGGCGTTAATTGCTTGTTCAACAATTTTGCATAAATCCCAATGCGGTGTACGCCCAGCATCTTCACAGGAAAACTCAACATCATCGGTATAGTTACGCGCTAATTTAATAGATTTAACAGCCATTGCAGTTGCATCATCAAGGCTCATACGCAACTTGTGTTCAAGATGAAGCGGGCTGGTGGCAATAAAAGTATGAATACGACTTTGCTGTGCAGCGCGCAGCGCATCGCCACAGGCCTCGATATCTTTGGCAACCGAGCGAGCTAAGCCACAAATAATAGGGCCTTTCACCTCGGTGGCAATACGTTGCACTGAGCGAAAGTCAGCTGGGCTCGACACCGGAAACCCCACTTCCATTACATCCACATTTAAGCGGCTAATGGTATGCGCCAGTTGAACTTTATCGTCTTCTGTTAGGCTTGCTTTTAGTGCCTGCTCACCATCACGTAAGGTGGTATCAAAAATCCATACTTTATCTTGCTGTTGCATAGCTGCCCCTCAATTGCTGTGTTACCCAAATTTCGATTTATCCCTACAGCGAGATAAAAAAAACCCCGCGGTTGCGGGGTTTTTAATGTTTAACTCAATGCAAACACACTAATCCCCGCTCACTTGCCACAGCAGTAAGAGGTTTAGGTTTAGTGTAATTAAGCGAATAGTTTGCATCTGTTTTCTTGTGTGTGTGTCCAATGAGGCTTATTTTTATCATTGCAACGCAGTTGGCGCAAGCATAAAAATACCAAACAAATAATTAAAGGGGACTTTCTGGGGATTTAAAATTCAAATAAAACTTGTAAACAGAATAAAACATCCAATTTAAACCTGGAGCAGGCTTAAATTAATAAGCGCTGTAAAATACAGCGCTTATTTTAACTTTTTTTAATATCTATTCTTTATTTTCAGCACGTACGTAATTTGACGCGCCGCGCGTAATATAACGTAACTGCCATATAACTCGCTCTATCAGTTCATCGCGTTGCTGACCTTCAATATCAAGCGCTTCAGCGCCTGCATTAAATACCAAAGTAACCATGGCTTCTGCCTGAATATACGCATGAATAGCATCGCAGGGGGTTTCACTTTCTAAATAATGTGCGAGCTCTAAAATAAAGTGTTTCACTTCACGCGCCACTGCTGCTCTAAATGCTTTTGAGGTACCTGAACGTTCACGCAACAAAAGTCTAAACTGATTGCTTGAGTTATCAATAAACTCCATAAAAGTAACCACAGAGGTGTTGATTACACTGCCACCACTGGCTATTCGTCTGCGTGCTTGGCGCATCAGCTGGCGTAGGGTTAAACCCGCTTCATCAACCATGGTTAAGCCCAACTCGTTCATATCTTTAAAGTGACGATAAAAAGAGGTAGGCGCAATACCTGCTTCGCGTGCAACCTCACGCAAGCTTAAATTAGAAAAGCTATGATCAGCACTAAGCTGATTAAATGCAGCTTCAATTAATGCTTGTCGTGTTTTTTGTTTCTGTTGTGCTCTAACACCCGACATCAACAGCTCCCTGAGTGAGTTTGTAATAAATTTTTAATTAAAAAAATAGCTAATAGTACAGTCTAATACTTGACGGCAGCAGATTGAAATATTATTTTAGCTTACAGTTGTACGCTGAGAAATGATAAACATGAAAAAACCACCAATTATATGGACCAACGTCCTTTTCTTTAGCCTGACGTTTTTGGCTGCTATTACACTTGTACCTTGGTATGGGTTTAACTATGGCTTTACAGGCACGCAGTGGGTTGCTTTTGTAGCTTGCATGTTTTTTGCGGGATTATCGATCACCGCGGGCTACCACCGTTTATGGGCACATAAAACCTATAACGCACACCCTGCGGTTGAATTTATTTTTGCCCTTGGTGGTGCTTTTGCGCTACAAAATAGTGCGCTGCATTGGAGCAGCGATCATCGAATTCACCATGGTCAAGTTGATGACCCAGTTAAAGACCCTTATGCCGCCACTAATGGCTTTTGGTACAGTCACATTGGCTGGATGCTTCGCGACTACCAAGGCGACAGCTACGATGATTACAGCAACTGTCGTGATTTACAGCGAAATAAAATTGTTATGTGGCAGCACAAGCATTACTTAAAATTGGTAATTGCCATGAATGTTGGTTTACCGCTAGTACTCGGCTTAATGCTTGGTGATGTATGGGGCATGTTACTGTTAGCAGGCTTATTGCGTTTAGTGCTGAGTCAGCACTTTACCTTTTTTATTAACTCAGTAGCACATATTTGGGGTTCACGTCCTTACACTGAAAAAAATACCGCGAGAGACAATGGCTTTTTAGCACTGTTTACCTACGGTGAGGGTTATCATAACTTCCATCATATTTTTGCCAGCGATTACCGCAATGGCATTAAATGGTTTCATTACGACCCAACAAAATGGATGATCCGCTCACTCGCAGCCATTGGTTTAGCGAGTAAATTAAAGCGCACACCGGTTGAGCGCATTGAAAAAGCTAAAGCAGAAACCTTAATGAGTAAAACACAAGGTCGTCTTGCAAAATTGCCTTTAGCGCAAGATAAGCTTACATTATTACAACAAGAGTACGATTTGCTGCTTAAAAAGCTGCAAAATTATTGCTCATTACAAAAACAAGTGTTGGAAGCTAAAAAAAATAATATGGCAAAGCAGTGTGAAAAGTCGGCATTAATGGCACAATATCACGAGCTTGAAGCCGCCTGGGAAACACAAAAGCAGGCATGGCTAGCACTTAATGCGAGGTTATTAAAAGCCTCTTTTAGTTAAAATAGGAGTGGCTGTGGCCAAACAACCAGAAAAGAAAAAAGTACCCGTGAGCTACCAATATGATGCAATCATTATTGGCACGGGTCCTGGCGGTGAAGGGACCGCTATGAACCTCTCTAAAAGCAACAAAAAAGTAGCGGTTATTGAACGTCAAACTGCTGTTGGTGGTGGTTGTGTTCACTGGGGAACCATTCCTTCAAAGGCACTTCGTCATTCGGTTAGTCGCTACATTGAATACAAAGCAAACCCTTTGTTTAACGTAGGCGAGCGCCCAGTAAGACTTACTTTTCCTGATATTTTGCGCCATGCCAGTTCGGTAATTTCAAAGCAATCAAACTTACGCAGCAGCTTTTACGATCGTAATCGCATTCATATGTTTCAAGGCGATGCTAGCTTTGTTGATAAGCACACTATTGAAATTAGACGTAATGACGGTTCAACTGAACGCCTAACTGCACAAACTATTGTTATTGCTACCGGCTCACGACCTTATCGCCCACCAGGTGTTGATTTCACCCATTCGCGTATTTATGAAAGTGACACAATTTTAGGCCTTGAACACGACCCGCATCGCGTACTTATATACGGCGCGGGTGTAATTGGTTGTGAATACGCATCTATCTTCAAAGGGCTAGGTGCAAAGGTTGATTTAGTAAATACTCGCGATCGCCTACTTGCGTTTATGGATGCTGAAATATCTGATGCGCTTAGCTATCACTTTTGGAATAGTGGCATTGTTATTCGTCATAACGAAGAATTTGATCGCATTGAAACCCGCGATGACTGTGTTGTTATGCATTTAAAATCGGGTAAACGTGTAAAGGCTGACTGTATTTTATTTGCCAATGGCCGTACTGGTAATACTGATACATTGAATTTAGAAGCAATTGGCTTAAAAGCAGATAGCCGCGGACAAGTAAAAGTAAACGAAACCTACCAAACAGAAATAGACAACGTATATGCGGTAGGCGATGTTATTGGCTACCCAAGCCTTGCTAGTGCTGCCTTTGACCAAGGTCGAATTGCAGCAGATGCCATCGCTTGTGGTAACTGCGATGAAAAGCTGATTATTGATATCCCAGCCGGTATTTATACTATTCCTGAAATGAGTTCAGTAGGTAAAACAGAGCAGCAATTAACTGCCGCAAAAGTACCGTACGAAGTGGGACGTGCGCAATTTAAACACTTAGCACGTGCACAAATTGCAGGTACCGATGTGGGTAGTTTAAAAATATTGTTCCATACAGAAACCAAGGAAGTACTTGGGGTGCATTGCTTTGGTGAGCGTGCCTCTGAGATTGTTCACATTGGCCAAGCTATAATGGAACAAAAAAATGGTGGCAATACCATCGACTACTTTGTAAATACTACGTTTAACTACCCAACAATGGCAGAAGCTTATCGAGTTGCGGCATTAAATGGCTTAAACCGCTTGTTTAAATAAGTGCTTAAGTAAAATAGTTTGCACAAAAAAGCCCGCTAATTAGCGGGCTTTTTATTGTTAGTTCATAACTTACTTATGATATTGCGCACTTAGCTCATGCACAGCGTTAATAAATACACCCGCATTTTCTGGGTCAACATCTGGTGTAATACCATGCCCTAAGTTAAATACATGACCATTGCCAGTGCCAAAGTCTTCTAAAATCGTACCCACTTCTTGGCGAATACGATCTGGCGTGCCGTGTAGCATTGAAGGGTCCATATTGCCTTGTAGCGCCACTTTATCGCCAACACGACGTTTTGCATCACCAATATTAATAGTCCAATCTAGGCCTACTGCATCACAACCTGTTGCTGCAATTGCCTCAATCCATTGGCCACCATTTTTAGTGAACAAGGTAACCGGTACTTTACGGCCATCATTTTCGCGAATTAAACCATCAACGATTTTATGCATATACTGTAGTGAAAACTCATTGTAGTCACGCGGGCTCAATACACCGCCCCACGAGTCAAATATCATCAGTGATTGTGCACCCGCTTTAACTTGCGCGTTTAAGTAATCAATCACTGAATCAGCTAGCTTATCAAGTAGTAAATGCAGTGTTTGTGGCTCAGCAAATGCCATTTTTTTGATTTTACCAAAAACCTTACTACTTCCGCCTTCAACCATATAAGTTGCAAGTGTCCAAGGTGAACCCGAGAAACCAATTAATGGCACTTCACCTTTAAGCTCACGACGAATAGTGCTTACAGCATTCATTACATAGCCAAGCTCATCGGTAGGATCAAGTTTAGGAATTTTTTTAACATCGGCTAATGATGAAATTGGGCGTTCAAACTTAGGGCCTTCACCCGTTTCAAAGTACAAGCCTAATCCCATTGCATCTGGAATAGTTAAAATATCACTAAATAAAATAGCGGCATCTAATGGGTAACGACGCAGAGGCTGTAATGTTACTTCACAGGCTAACTCAGCATTTCTACACAGGCTCATAAAATCGCCCGCTTGTGCACGTGTAGCACGGTATTCAGGTAAATAACGTCCAGCTTGACGCATCATCCATACTGGCGTGACATCAACAGGTTGCTTGGCAAGGGCACGTAAATAACGGTCGTTTTTTAATTCGCTCATAGCGTATAGAGTCCTAGGGCTTTTAGAAATTGTGCAAGATTGTACCACCATATTTGCCCCCCCTCTATCGCTAAGCGATTAAATCGCCACAGAGTAGCACCAGATCAAGTGATTTTTTGTTTTCATTTCGTTTTGTACACAAAACAATCAAGTAAACGTTAATAA
The DNA here is from genome assembly GCF_013394165.1 of Pseudoalteromonas sp. Scap06. Classification (NCBI taxonomy): domain Bacteria; kingdom Pseudomonadati; phylum Pseudomonadota; class Gammaproteobacteria; order Alteromonadales; family Pseudoalteromonadaceae; genus Pseudoalteromonas; species Pseudoalteromonas sp. Scap06. The sequence continues at coordinate 3,213,096 of NZ_CP041330.1, forward strand.
TAAAAACTTTTCATTAAACTATTTGCAACATTTATAAAAGCTTGATATTGTTACTCCCGCGTTAACATAACAATAACAATAATCGTTAATATAAAAATAATAAAAATCTCTAATAAAAATAAGAATGCTTGTTTAAACAAGTCCAATAAAGAAATTAAACCACCGTAATTGGTGGTTTTTTCTTTCCTGCAATAAATACTTACAACTTATACCCGTAAACAAAACCCTCTGTGGTACTACATCTATTTTACTTGTTGATATACACGCCAATTAAATATATCTTGGATGATAGAAACTTTATTACCAATTTAAAATCCAACCCAGCTTAGGAGAAGAATTATGCTGAAGCGTGTAGAAAAAGCTCAACAAAAGTGGGGGGGTAGCCATACGGTCATCGACAATTGGTTAAACGAACGCCAAGAGCTGATTGTACTTTACTGTAAAATTGCAGGCTTTTCACCTTACGAGAAAAAAGATCAGTCTTTGCCTGAACCGTCTCAAATTCAAGCTTTTTGCCAAATATTGATGGATTATCTATCGGCTGGGCACTTTGAAGTGTACGACGATATTGCTAAAGCTTGCGAAAAGAAAGGCCTAGAAAGCCAACAACTGGCAAATACTATATACCCACGTATTTCAGATACCACAGACATTGCTCTGGATTTTAACGATAAATACGCTGAAGTAGACGCTGAAGATTTATTAGTAGGATTTGATAATGACCTATCGGTAATGGGTGAAGCACTGGAAGCGCGCTTTGCACTTGAAGATGAGTTAATTGATAACTTATATTCTAATCACGCAGATTAATCAGTTATTCAGTGCAATAAAAAAGGGACCTAGGTCCCTTTTTTGTTTTATATAAATACTTATTCTGCAGCGGCAGCTTCTGCATCATTTTGAATTTCTAATAACTCAACTTCAAAAATAAGTGTTGAATTAGCAGGAATTTTACCTAAATCACGGTCACCGTAAGCAAGGTCTGAAGGAATGGTAAATTTGTACTTAGAACCTACAGGCATAAGCTGTAAGCCTTCAGTCCAACCAGGAATAACACGGTTTAGTGGGAAAGTTGTTGGCTCGTTACGTGAATAAGAGCTATCAAATTCAGTACCGTCTAAAAGAGTACCTTTATAATGTACTTTAACCACGTCAGTCGCTACTGGCTTAGCGCCTTCGCCTTGGCTCAATACTTCGTACTGTAAACCAGACTCAGTAACCATTACGCCTTCTTTGTTAGCATTCTCAGCTAGGTATTTTTCACCCTCAACTTTGCTTTTTTCAGACTCAACCTTTGCTTTTTCTTCTTGTTTAGTGCGCACTGACTCATCTAATGCTGTTAATACTTCACGAATTTTTTCTTCGTCAATTTTAGCATTACCGGCAAGTGCATCTTCAAAACCACGCATTAATAATGCTTGATCTAATTCGATACCAATTTCTTTTTTATCCGCTAGGTCTTTATTTAAAAAGTTACCTACAGATGCCCCAATACCGTAAGCTTGTTGTTGCGCTACAGTATCTAGTTTAACGTCTGCTTGCTCTTTTTTTGCTTCTTGATTACAAGCTGTAAGCGCTAAAACTGACGCTGCAATCAATGACAATTTAATCGTCTTTCTCATTTTAAATCTCCGACACACTTTGCAGTTGTCATTTATTGTAATATTACTAGTTAAAGATTAACGGCCTACATGGTAGGCTGCTTGTTTAATAGCTAAACTAAAAACATATCCAGTGATTAGACAAACAACCTAGGCGTTTTTCGCAACCTAGTCTAACCTCTCAGTCACGAAGAGTTAAGAGGAAATACCTGTAATATGTCGTTATTTCGTACTTTTTTAGTTGCTACCTGCTGTTTATTAACAATTGCATGTAGTGATGAAAAACAACAAGCAGTGGCTAGTTTTGAGCACACGGCACAAGGTGCTTTCTCATCCGCACTCTCGCATGATGGTCAATACAGCTTAGTGTCTTCTATCAATCATGGGGTCGCACTTTGGGATAATCAACAGCAAGCCCTTAAATACCAATGGTTTCAACAACAAGCGCAAGACAGCCTTGTTTACGCTGTAGCCATTGCTTTTGATAATAGCGTGGCTGTTACCGCCGAAAAAACCACCTTCGCCGTTTGGGATATTGCCACAGGCAAAAATAAAGGCTTTTATAAAATACAAAAAGCCAGCATCCGCGATATTGCCATTAGTAACCAAGGCAACAGTGTTGTGTACGGGCGCAGCGATGGCGTTGTAGTATTTATAAACCTTAACACAGGCAGACGCATTGAATTTTTAGGCCATCAAGATAAAGTAAACACCGTAGACCTATCACCTAATGGGCGCTATGCATTGAGCGGCTCAAACGATTATGTGGCCTACTTATGGGATACCCAAAGTGGACAAGTTATTCATCGCTTTAATCACCCAACCCGAGTAACCCGAGTCGCTTTAGATCCTCAAGGACGTTATGCTTTTACCGCCGACAGTATGGCACAAGCAAATGTATGGAAGCTGACTACAGGTGACCTTGTTAGTAAACTAAAGTATATTGCGCGTCAGAAAATTTTTACTGCGGTGCGCTTTAACGACCAAGGCACTTTATTAGCAACCGGTTCACCGAACAAACAGGTGGATTTATGGCAGCTAAACAGTGGTGAAAAAATTCAAACATGGCAAGTGACCCCAAGAGAAGGCAGTAGGCCAAAATCGGCAGTGGTACTTGATGTGACATTTACAGATAACGGTAAATCATTGTTAACTGAAAGCTCAAGCGGAATCGCTGAGCGCTTTATTATACGAGAACCAAATGAACACAATTGAACATCGGTTAATGGAACTTGAGGCTAAAGTGGCTTTTCAAGACGAAACGATTGAAATTTTAAATGATGAAATAAAAGTTCACCAGCAACAGTTGGCAAAAATAAAGCGCCAAACCGAGTTGCTGGCTGAAAAACTTAAAGAGTCGCAGTCATCACAGCCTATGATGTCGAATATGCCAGAGCCACCGCCGCCGCATTATTAAGCAGCACTAACAAGGCACTAATCGCCTGGATTAAACACGCCAATGATCTGTTCAAATTGGCGTGTTGATGCCTGCACAGCCTGCTCTGGTTGAGCCATTTTATGGCCACACTGCATACATTCAACTTTTTCTACGTCGTGCTCTTTGTAAAGCATTAACATATCCATGGTTTTACACTCAGGACACGTTGCTCCAGCAATAAATCGTTTTTTATGTTTCACTTCGCTTTTCCTACCATTTTGACTGACGTTATTTTATCGCAATATTTGCCTACTTGATACGATTGATATGGCTAATAAGATCCGTGTTATAATGGCGGCAATTCAATCAAGGCACAGTAAAGTAACGTATTTATGATCCAAATCTCAGAAATAGAACTGCTTCGCGGTGGCAAAGCTTTATTAAAAAATGCATCGGCTACATTATTTCCAGAGCACAAAGTAGGCCTTGTTGGTGCCAATGGCTGTGGTAAGTCAACGCTATTTAGTTTATTAAAGTCTGAGCTTTCGTTAGATGGCGGTAATTACAGTATTCCTAAAGATTGGTCACTGGCCTCGGTAAAGCAAGAAACCCCCGCCCTTGAAATAAGCGCCATAGATTACGTACTGCAAGGCCACCCTGAATATTATGCGCTACGAATTGCGCTGCGTGAAGCCGAGCAAAATAACGATGGCGACACTCAAGCTAAAGTGCATATTCAGCTTGAAAACATTAAAGGCTATAGCATAGAAGCCAAGGCAGGTGAGCTTTTACATGGTTTAGGCTTTGCTAATAATCAAATAGAAAACCCGGTTAGTGCATTTTCGGGTGGTTGGCGCATGCGCTTAAACTTAGCCCAAGCGCTTATTCGCGATGCCGACTTACTATTACTGGATGAGCCAACAAACCACCTAGATTTAGATGCCGTGTATTGGCTCGAGCGTTTTTTACGTGCCTACACCGGCACGCTAGTACTTATTTCTCATGATCGTGAGTTTTTAGATGCTGTGGTTGATCAAATTTGGCATATAGATAAACAACTTATTAATGTGTACAAAGGTAACTACTCGCAGTTTGAACGCCAAAAAGCTGAGCGCCTATTGCAGCAGCAAGCCATGTTTGAAAAACAACAAGAACAAATAGCGCATCTTGAGCAGTTCATTACCCGCTTTAAAGCCAAAGCTAGCAAAGCCAAACAGGCACAAAGCCGTGTTAAAGCGCTAGAGCGAATGGAAAAACTTGCCCCAGCACACGTTGACTCGCCATTTGATTTTGAATTTGCCGAGCCAACCGCTCTGCCCAATCCGCTATTGACACTCGACAAAGCCAAAGCCGGTTATGGCGATGTCACCATTTTAAACAGTATTAAGCTGAACTTAGTACCAGGCAGCCGTATTGCACTACTTGGCAGAAATGGCGCAGGTAAATCAACACTGATTAAATTACTATCAGGTGACTTACAACCTCAAGCAGGTGAAGTGTTTCAGCATCAAGGCTTAAACATTGGCTACTTTGCGCAGCATCAACTGGAGTCTCTAGATTTAAAAGCCAGTGCCGTCACCCACCTGCAACGCTTAAACCCAAAAGCCAGCGAACAATCATTGCGTGACTTTTTAGGCGGTTTTGCCTTTGTAGGCGATAAAGCACTCGACCCTGTAGCACCGTTTTCAGGCGGTGAAAAAGCCCGTTTAGTACTGGCTATGTTGGTTTATCAAAAACCAAATTTACTACTACTCGATGAGCCAACCAACCACCTTGATTTAGAAATGCGCCACGCTTTAGTTATGGCATTACAAGGCTTTGAAGGCGCTATGGTCACGGTATCGCATGACCGTCATATGCTTAAAAATACCGCCGATGAATTTTATTTAGTTGATAATGGCGAGGTCACCCAATTTGGCTACGACCTAGATGCATATTATCAGTGGCTGCTTAATGCTAATAAAGAAGCCGCTAAAAACGACACCTACGAAGAGCCAAAAGCCCATTCACAAGTTAACCGTAAAGAGCAAAAGCGCTTAGAAGCCGAGTTTAGAAAAGCGATTCAGCCGCTGAAAAAGCAAATTGAAAAACTTGAAAAGCAATTAGATAAATTTGCTGCAGAACTAGCTGACGTTGAAGAGGCGCTAGGCGATAACACTCTCTATAACGACGAAAATAAAGGCAAGCTTAAAGAGTTAATTACTAAACAAGCCACACTCACGCCTAAGCTTAACGATGTTGAAGAAGAGCTACTTATGGCCCTTGAAGAAATGGAACAAAAAGAGCAGGCATTCGCCGATGAACTTGCTTAAAAGCAACGATTTTTGGCAGTTTGCATGTAACCTTTATAGCAAAGGTGACATGCAAACGCGCCTGTTGGATTATCAAAACCAGCTAGGTAAAAACGTCAACCTATGCTTGTTGCTGTATTACTTAGATTCTCTCAATCTAGCTATTAACCAAACACAGCTAAACAAGCTTGAACAATCAATTAGTGAGTTTGATAAGCTGGCATTGAAGCCTCTACGAGCCACACGTGCCTACTTAAAAGCCAATCAAGCCGAGATTACAGATTACGCCGCAATTCGAAAAGCACTTCTCGGTGCCGAGCTAAAATTAGAAAAGCAGCAACAAATAATATTGATTGATGAAGTTAATAGTATGAATTTAACACCTTGTGCAACGCCCAATAACAGCGATAAATATTTGTCATAATTTTTCACTATTAATTTCATCAGATCATAACGCCATTTATATTATGAATTTTAGCTTTTATATACATGGTTACTTTGGTTTACTTTTATACACCAAGCTATATATCTTTAGTTTTGTATTGAAATACCTCTTCTAAAGGTAAGTTAAAAACTAAAGAAATTTTAAAAGCCACCTCTAAAGTGGGTGAATATTTATTTGCCTCAATTGCCATTACCGTTTGCCGCGTTACGCCAATAGCATCTGCTAACTGCTTTTGCGTCATTTCATCGCGTAAAAAGCGTAATGTTCGAATAGAGTTAGTTATTGCATACTCACTCATAGATATCACCCGTTCTGCCTTTATAAAGCTGCGCTATGTAATTGACTATTTCGGCAATCAAAAAAGCGCCTACCATGATATGCATTGGTAAATATGGAATATTATATTCGATAGCTGGGCCCCAGTTATTAGCTTCAATTTGATATTGAAAAATAGCAACACAAATTCCCGCCTGTAAGATTATGGCCTTATATTTATAACCCACTAAATTTATTTGCTTTTCTCTCACATCAGGTGGCTGATTTAATTCATTATCACTGATAAATGTAAGTAATAAATAGCTCAATACTATAAGTATCACAGAATAAATTAGCACCTGTAGCAATAAGCCAGATAACCAAGAAACAGAACTAAGCTGCTGCGTACTCGCATTCATTAGGCTGTTTACATAAAAGTAAGATATGTACACGCTTACCAGTAAATCGATACTCAGCGTCAGTTCTCTAAAACTTATGCTTTGTAAAAGTTCTTTAAAGTGCTCTGAACGAGTCATATAAAGCTAACTCCAAGTAAAATATTTTTGACTTTTAAACTATAAGTTCACTTTTTAGCCATGTCAAATATATTTAACACCAGGTTTATTTTATTTAACCTAAAACAAAGCAACGGTTATTCAAAGCTGAACTTTGCTGACCATCTTTATTATAAAAGTGATTAAAAAATCGCAGATAATTTACTAAAAAGTGCAAAATCGACTTAACTTTATTGATCAAAATCAACATCTGCATTGCCCATTTTATAATCTGTAAAATAGCTTGATCTGGATCATATCAAGTACCACTGAGCCAGCCTATGATTACCTCATAGACATCAGGAGGCAATTATGGACGTATTCTTTAGAGATTTTTTTAGCGACCCAGTACTATTTTTATCATTTGGATTTTTAGGCGTCGTTATTAGTTTATGCCTCTTCTTTGTGTATTTTTTCATGAAAAAAGTACACGATGCAGACATTAAAGAACAGCATTAAGCACGACGCACAAAGCGCCTTATTAGTTTACTGATTAGGCGCTTTTTATTTTTAAATATAAAAAATTTGCTACACTAGCGCTTCGTTAATTGCAAAGTGCGTAGTACAGACATGATCCCTAAGTTCAAACCCGCATGGTGGATGACCAACCGACACGTTCAAACCATAATACCGCGTTTTTTCCGCCCTTTTCATCATACTCGCTACGAACTTGCGCAACTTGATACGCCCGACGGAGACTTTATTGAGCTTGCTTGGTCACTTCCGCATAACGAAAAAGCACCACTCGCAGTGGTACTTCATGGGCTTGAAGGCAACATAAACAGTTTTTATGCCAAAGGCATGATGAAGGCATTAAAAAAGCAAGGCTTTGCTGTCGCATTGATGCACTTTAGAAACTGCTCAACCGAAGTAAACCGCTTACCCAGAGCCTACCATAGTGGCGACACCGCCGATTTAGCTTTTTTTATAAATCATTTAAAACAACAATTTCCAAATCGCCCTATTGTAGCGGTGGGTTTTTCATTGGGTGGTAATGTACTCGCTAAGTATTTAGGCGAAGAAAACATTCACTGCCCGCTTAACGCAGCTGCCGTGATATCTGCGCCCTATGATTTATCATCATCTAGTGATGTTATTCGTAAAAGCTTAGGTAAAATTTATCAAAAATATTTGCTCGATCGAATGAAAAAGTCGATGCAACGTAAATTACCGCAAATTAAACAACAGATACCGATCACCACTGATCAATTAATGGAAATTGACGATTTATTAGAGTTCGATAACCAGCTTACAGCACCGTTGCATGGCTTTGAGAATGCACACGATTACTACAAAAAAGCCAGTGCGATGCCGTACTTAAAAGATATTGCGACACCTACACTAATTATCCATGCCAAAGACGACCCTATGCTGTCGATTAAAGCGGTTCCAAGTAGTCAGGATGTAAGTGAGCATGTTACGCTGCGTATCTCTGAAAAAGGCGGCCACGTTGGTTTTATTAGCGGTAACAACCCGTTTAAACCGGTGTATTGGTTAGAGCAAGTGGTGCCTGATTATTTTAAGCAATGTGTATTTAATAACACCGATAAAGAGTGACTATGATTATTCCTTTTGAACAACTTGATAAAGACACACTGTACAACCTAATTGAAAGCTATGTACTGCGTGAAGGCACAGATTATGGCGAACAAGAATTCAGTATTGAAAGTAAAGTGGCGCAAGTAAATCAGCAATTAAAAAGCGGCGAAGCTATGGTGTTTTTCTCTGAACTGCACGAATCGGTCACCATAATCTCTAAAAGTGAATTCAAAGCACTGCAAAGTGAAGCGCAACTCGACGAGTAAACTTGTCAGACACGACGTAAAAATAGACAATGGTTTTTTTAACTCAAAGAGCCATTATAAATGATAAAACTAAGCTCACTAGTTGCTGCAATGTCGATTGCATTAACCGGCGCAGTCAGCGCTGAAATAACCCCTTCAGATAAAGCAATTAAGCTTGCTCACGATACCATTTTAATCGACACTCACATTGATGTACCTTACCGCATTCATGATAAATGGGCGGATGTAACTAAAGCCACTGAGGGCGGTGATTTTGATTACCCTCGTGCAGTAAAAGGCGGTTTAAACGCGCCATTTATGTCGATTTATATTCCTGCTCATTTAGAGTTTGAAGGCAAAGGAAAAAGCTTCCAATTAGCGAATCAATTAATTGATGGTATGGAAGCGATTGCGTTTCGTGCTCCAGATAAGTTTGCCATTGCTGACTCAACACAAGACATTGAGCAACAGTTCAAGGACAATAAAATATCAATCGCCATGGGCATGGAAAACGGGTCGCCTATCGAGGGCGAAATGAAAAACCTACAACACTTTTTTGATCGTGGCGTACGTTACATCACCCTAGCTCACTCGCAAAGCAATCATATTTCTGACTCATCATACGATATTCGTCGCAAGTGGAAAGGCTTAAGTCCATTCGGTAAAGAGCTAGTAAAAGAGATGAATAACATCGGCATGCTGATTGATGTATCGCATATTTCGGACGATGCATTTTATCAAGTAATGGAATTGTCTAACACACCCGTTATTGCATCACACTCTTCACTACGTAAATATACGCCTGGTTTTGAGCGTAATATGAATGACGACATGCTGTTAGCCCTTAAAAAGAACGGTGGTGTGATTCAAATTAACTTTGGCTCAAGTTTTGTTACTTCAAAAGCCGGAAGTTGGTACGATCAATTCAAAAGTAAAAAGCAAACAATTACTGAAGAAGGCAAAAAAGTAGCTAAAGATTTTGATGCTATGTACCGCGCTAAAAATCCATTCCCATTTGCTAGCCTTGAGCAAGTGCTTGATCATATTGATCACGTTGTGAAGCTAATTGGTATCGATCATGTTGGTATTGGCTCTGATTACGACGGTGTAGGTGACTCACTGCCTATCGGCTTAAAAGATGTATCTAGCTACCCTAACCTAGTTCAAGGTTTGATGGACAGAGGTTACAGCGATACCGATATTAAAAAGATTTTAAGCGGCAATACACTAAGAGTATGGAAGCAAGCTGAGCAATACGCAAAATCGCATTAAGCTTTATGCGCTAGGCTTAGGTCTAGCGCTTTTAGCCACTTAAAACACCGTATTTCGCCACTCACGCCCCGCCTTCTTAATTAATCCGTATATTTCATCTTCATTTAACACACTTTTTAACAGACTTATATTTCGAAAACAGATAAATTACCCATTTTAGAGGCAGATTATTTTATGACTATAAACAAAGGAACTATTGCGATTACTATAGCAACACTTGCCTTGGTAATTTCATGCTACGGAACATTTTTTAAAAATCAGCCAAGTTCGCTTAATAAACCCAAGCAGCAACAGCTAAGCCCCACAGTTTCTATTAGTACTCCTACAGAATACCAGCAATCAAATGAAGCCTTAATTGACGAACTAAGCAAGAAAGTAAGTTCGCTACAACGCCAATTAGCTAACTTAAAACTACACGCTAATGGCTCTTATCAAGAACAAGATACCGACGAATTTAAGGAACTTGTTCTTAACGTACTTGAGGAAAAGCAGCAGCAAGAAGCTGAGGAACTGCGCGAGCAAAATCCTCTTTATGGTTTTTATGCAGATTTACCAGAAGACTATGATTTAAGGATCAAATCAGAACCAGATTATGCTAAACAAATAAACTCTCAATTAAGAGAGCAAACTTTAGATCCAAGCATGGCAGATTTAGATAGATTATCTGCACTTAGCCAACTGCAAATGAATATGTATATTCTAAATAAATCTACTATGCCTGAGTATGACTATGAAGTAGTAGGTAACATTTTAAATTTAGCGAACAACAGTAGTGACGAAAAATTTAAAATTCAAGCTGTTGAGTTAACAACTCAAACACCGGTACTTGATTACCGCCTTGCAGAACAATTTACAAACTTGTTAGAGCGAGACACGAATGATTATATCCGTCGCTTAGCTGCACAAGGGTTAATGGCGCAATACTACCAAGCTCAAAATAAGCAAGATGGCTATACGAAGCAAATGGCGCAGCATCTACTTTCAGTTTATGACAATAGCTCTGGCAATGCAGTCAGGGCAACGCTTGACGAAATGATGGGTAACCAAGATATGCTTGATGAGTTACGTAAGAATGCTGGTTACTAACTGATTAAGTTCATTTTCCTGCTCTGTTACAGTAATAAAATTAATACTTACACTTTACCACAGACATTAAAAAAACCGAGACTTAGCTCGAGTTTTACTAATGCTTAATACATTACAACTGATGATTACTCTACGATCATTGCTACAAAGCACCTACGCCTAAGGTAAGAGAGCCACCTTTATGCTTTATTCTCTAAATTGAAGGCATTAAAAAACCCGAGACTAAGCTCGGGTTTTTTTAATGCTTAATGCATTACAGCTGTTGATTACTCAACGATAGTTGCAACAACACCAGCACCAACAGTACGGCCACCTTCACGGATAGCGAAGCGAAGACCTTCGTCCATCGCGATTGGCGCGATTAGAGTTACTGTCATCTTAACGTTATCACCAGGCATTACCATTTCTACGCCTTCTGGTAACTGTACGTCACCTGTTACGTCAGTTGTACGGAAGTAGAACTGTGGACGGTAACCTTTGAAGAATGGAGTATGACGACCACCTTCATCTTTAGAAAGTACGTATACTTCTGAAGTGAATGTTGTGTGTGGGTTGATTGAACCAGGCTTAGCTAGTACTTGACCACGTTCAACGTCTTCACGCTTAGTACCACGTAGAAGTGCACCAATGTTCTCACCAGCACGACCTTCGTCAAGAAGCTTACGGAACATCTCAACACCAGTACAAGTAGACTTAGTAGTCTCTTTGATACCAACGATTTCAACTTCGTCATTCACGTTGATGATACCAGCTTCAACACGGCCAGTTACAACAGTACCACGACCTTGGATTGAGAAAACGTCTTCGATAGGCATGATGAATGGCTTATCGATGTCACGCTCTGGCTCTGGAATGTAAGAATCTAGTGCTTCTGCAAGCTCTACGATTTTAGCTTCCCATTGCTCTTCGCCTTCAAGTGCTTTAAGTGCAGAACCTTGAATTAGTGGTAAGTCATCACCTGGGAAGTCGTATTCAGAAAGAAGTTCACGAACTTCCATTTCTACTAGCTCAAGTAGCTCTTCATCATCAACCATGTCACATTTGTTCATGAATACAACGATGTAAGGAACGCCAACTTGGCGAGAAAGTAGGATGTGCTCACGAGTTTGTGGCATAGGACCGTCAGTCGCAGCAACTACTAAGATAGCGCCGTCCATTTGAGCAGCACCAGTGATCATGTTTTTAACATAATCGGCGTGACCAGGACAATCTACGTGTGCGTAGTGACGAGTAGGTGTATCGTACTCAACGTGAGAAGTTGAGATTGTGATACCACGCTCGCGCTCTTCTGGAGCGTTATCGATTGATGCGAAATCTTTAGCAACACCGCCGTATACTTTTGCAAGTACGTTAGTGATTGCTGCAGTTAGTGTAGTTTTACCGTGGTCAACGTGGCCGATTGTACCAACGTTTACGTGCGGTTTTACGCGTTCAAACTTTTCTTTTGCCATGACGGAACCTATCAGTTTTGTGTATCTAGATTACATATGAAAATAATCCACCATAGGTAGATTAAGTTAATTTTTTCAAATTTCAAATAGTTTTTTCTGACAGATAAAGGAAGTGTTTAAGGAGATTCAATTGACTGGTGCTGATAGGCAGATTTGAACTGCCGACCTCACCCTTACCAAGGGTGCGCTCTACCAACTGAGCTATATCAGCATCATCAAATTGGAGCGGGCAGCGGGAATCGAACCCGCATCATCAGCTTGGAAGGCTGAGGTAATAGCCATTATACGATGCCCGCTTTAAGGAACCTGTTCTTAAACTACCTCTAACCGTCTAGAATAAAGTGGTGGAGGGAGCTGGATTCGAACCAGCGAAGGCTGAGCCGTCAGATTTACAGTCTGATCCCTTTGGCCGCTCGGGAACCCCTCCACGATAATTCTTTATACTAAGCACTTCCGGTAAAAGGAAAGTGGTGCCGACTAACCGAGTCGAACGGTTGACCTACTGATTACAAGTCAGTTGCTCTACCAGCTGAGCTAAGTCGGCACTGCTTTAGTACGGGGCGAGATTCTAGAGTAAGGTTTATTGGGATGCAACCAAAAAATTAAAAAAAATGTGATTTTATGCTTCAAACGCTCACTATTCGCGCAAAAAGCAGTTTTTTTGTTGTTTTTAACTCTTTTTAGCTAACTCATACCAGTAATTTAAGCCTTTCATCACTAGCATTGGGTCGAAAATACTGTCTGAAAAATGCCCTTGTAATAGCTGACCATAACCACCAGCAAAAATTAAAAGGCTATTTTTTGTATTCAAATGCAGCTTTGCTTGTTCAATTGCGCCAATAGTTGCCACTAAAGCGCCATTTTTTAATCCGTTAGGGGTATTTTTGCCAAGCTCATTAGCAAATGGCGTGTTTGCATCATCAAATACGCGCTGAGTATTTTGGGTGAGTGAGGCAGTCATTAAATCAAGCCCTGGTAATATCCAACCACCTAAGTGCTGCCCATCAATATTAAGGACGTCTATAGTCGTTGCCGTGCCTGCATCAACAACAATTGCGGCCGTATTAGGGTAAAGCGTGTAGCCACTAATGAGCGCCAACCATCTATCTATACCCAAATTACCCACTTGTTGATACGCGCAATGTAACGTACCTAGTTCATGACTAACCGTAGCCTCAAAGCAATCGATATTTTGTGCTTGGGCTTTTTCTAATAGCTGCTTAAGTAATTCACTACGGCCCACACAAGCGTATACAACAACCGTAATTTGCAGCCATGGAATATTATTAGTATCGCATGGCTGTATTTGCCCACCTTGCCACAATACAGCTTTGAGTGAGGTATTACCTACATCAATGAGTAATCTCATGCTTGCGCCTTTCTTAATGAAATCTCACCGCCATAATAACTTTTCACTTCACCGTCTTGGCGAATACGTACACCACCGTGCGCATCTATACCTTCACAAATGCCACACCAACTTCGATGTCCGGTATTAAGCTCTACCTGCTGACCAGCAAATGCATTTAATGCATTCCATTGTTGATACATAGTTTGTAAGCCATTCTCACGATATTGCGCTAAGCGTTGCTCTAAACAATAAGTTAATGAAGCTACTAGTTGATTTTTATCTAGCTGCTGGGTGTGCTGACTTAAATCGGTCCACGCTTGGTCAATGTACTGACTGGCACTTTGTGGCATATTTAAATTAATACCAATCCCTATTACCAACTGACATGGCCCTTGTGGCTGCCCATCTAATTCTACCAAGACACCTGCGAGTTTTTGTTTGTTTATATAAATGTCGTTTGGCCATTTAAGCTCTACTTCAATACCATAAAGTGCTTTTATCGCATCATACACCGCTAAACCAACAGCAATCGATACGCCCATCGCGGCTTGTAAACCATCATCTAAGCGCCAAAAATAACTGTAGTATAAGTTTGCACCAAAGGGTGATTGCCATACTCGGCCTCGACGCCCCCGCCCTGCTTGCTGCATTTCGGCTACAATCACGGTACCCGATTTTAGTGCTGCTTTAGCTTGAATGCGGCGCATTAACTCGCTGTTGGTTGAATCAATCAGTGGTTGCACTTCAATATTCGCGGTATTAGCGCCTAACTCAGCATAGTGCTGCTGTATGCTTTGCTGATTAAGTAAACCTACTTGGTTATTTAAGCAATAGCCTTTACCTGTAACTTTAAATACATCTAAGCCCATAGCCTGTAAGCTTTGAATATGCTTACTTACCGCCGCGCGACTTATTCCTAATTCATCGCCTAGTGCTTGCCCAGAGACGAACCCACCTTCATTCAGTGCATTTAAAATAGCCAGCTTGTTTCCATCAGGTGCCTTCATACTGATTGCTCCAAAGAGATATGGCATTCATTGTGTTGATCAATTAACCGCACTTCATGTTCTAAACTTATGTTGTAACGTGTTAAAACAATATCCTGAATGTGAGCAATCATATTAATTAAATCATCCCCTGTACTATTACCATGATTAACTAGTACCAGCGCTTGTTGTTGATGCACTTCTATACCTGCAATTTTATATCCCTTCAATCCCGCTTGCTCTATTAACCACCCTGCAGCCACTTTATGGTGACCGGCACCATGCGGGTAATGAGGTACCTCAGGATATGTCGTAATTAACTGCGCTAATTCACTATTGGTGATAATAGGGTTCTTAAAAAAACTGCCCGCATTAGCCAGCTTATAGGGATTTGGGAGTTTGCTGTTACGCGTTTGTATCACTTGTGCGCACACTTGCTGTGGCGTCGGGTTTTTTAGTTGTTGTAGCGGGCCATAACTGAGTACTGGCTGCCATATTTTGGACAACTTAAAGTGCACTTGGGTGATCACTGCTTTATTTTTTAGCGCGTGTTTAAATACCGATTCACGATAAGCAAAGTGACATTGCTGATTAGTTAAAGATTTAAAGCTACCGCTATCAATATCAAAATAGTCAACAGCTTCAATAAACTGAGCTATTTCTACGCCATAGGCACCAATATTTTGTACTGGTGCAGCACCGACTGTACCAGGTATGAGGGCTAAATTTTCAAACCCCGCGATACCTTGCTCCAGCAAGTAAGTCACTAATTGATGCCAATTTTCACCGGCAGCTACACTAACTAAAAAGTCATGCGAGCGCTCAGTTATAGTAATGCCTTGGGTTGCCATTTTAATGACCGTGCCTGCATAGTCATTTAAAAAAATAGTATTGCTGCCCTCACCCAACAAACAAAAAGGGACTTTAAAGCACTGACTTTTAAGCTGCGCTGAGTCGGTAATCTCGACAAAATTTTGGCATTGGCTACTTAATGCAAATGTATGTAAGGGTTGTAATGAGTGCGGCACAAAGCCCTCTAAAGGTAGCAGAAATTAATCGCTCTAGTTTAACTCATCGTCGCAAATTGCGCATCAGCTTGTAAAAATTGTTCAACCCACTGCAGCAATCATGATATAAAACCTGCACTTTTTTTATTTGTACTCAAGGTAATTATGAAAATCAAACCTCTTTTTTTAAGCCTAGCTATGGCAGGTATGTGCTCGCAAGCAATGGCCAGCGCTATTGATCAAAATTCCTACGCCAACCTTGATGATGTTATCACCACGCATTTAAACCTTGATTTAGACATCGACTTTGCTGATAAGCAATTGGAAGGTTTTGTTGAGCATACGCTACAGTGGCAAAATGCCAACAGTAAAAAGCTAGTACTTGATACCCGTGACCTTGATATTGATAAAGTGATGTATCAAACGGCAAATGGTAATTGGCATAAAGCTAGTTTCAACCTTGCTAACCGCGATGATGTTAAAGGCTCAAAACTAACTATTACCTTTAAAAATCAAGCACAAAAAGTTCGTATTTACTATAACAGCCGCCCAGAAGCGTCTGGCTTACAGTGGTTAACGCCAGAGCAAACTGCCAGTAAAACTCACCCGTTTATGTATAGCCAGTCACAAGCGATTCATGCACGTAGTTGGATCCCAGTGCAAGACACCCCAGCAATGCGTGTAACTTATAATGCGCGCATTCATACCCCTGAGGATATTCGTGCAGTAATGAGTGCTGATAATAAAGATGCTCTTTATAAAGATGGTGATTACCACTTCACTATGCCACAAGCTATTTCACCTTACTTAATTGCAATTGGTGCAGGTAACTTAGAATTTAAGGCCATGTCTAAGCAAACTGGTATTTTTGCAGAGCCGACTATTTTAGACGCCTCGGTTGCTGAATTTAATGACACCCAAGCGATGATCGACAAAACCAATGCCATGTACGGCGACTATGCATGGGGTCGTTATGATTTACTTATGCTACCACCTAGCTTTCCGTTTGGTGGTATGGAAAACCCACGCTTATCATTTATTACGCCTACGGTTGTTGCTGGCGATAAAAGCTTAGTTAATCTGATTGCGCATGAACTTGCACATTCTTGGTCTGGCAACTTAGTGACGAACGCTACATGGGAAGATTTATGGTTAAACGAAGGTTTTACCTCTTACGTTGAAAACCGCATTATGGAAGAGGTATTTGGGCGTGACCGTGCTGTTATGGAACAAGCACTTGATGCAGCTGGCCTACGTGCGCAACTTAAAACCATTGATGCCCCAGATACACGCCTTAATTTAAAACTAAATGGCCGTGATCCGGATGATGCGTTTAGCTCAGTGCCTTACACAAAAGGTCAGCTATTTTTAATTTACCTAGAAGAAAAATACGGCCGTGATAAGTTTGATGACTTTGTTAAGACCTATTTTAATGAGTTTGCATTTAAATCGCTAACCACTGCGCAATTTGTTTCTTACATCAAAGCTAACTTAATTGAAAAGTATCCAGGCGTAGTGAGCATGGATAAAGTAAACGAGTGGATTTTTCAGCCCGGTTTACCAAGTGATGCACCTAACCCAACCTCTGACGCGTTCGATAAAGTCGATACTGTAACAGCGAGCTGGTTAAAAGGGGATACAACTGCCGCACAATTACCCACTGCAAATTGGACTGTGCATGAGTGGCTACACTTTTTAAACAACTTACCGCGCGATTTAAGCATTGAAAAAATGACTGAATTAGACGGCGAGTTTAACTTAACCCAATCAACCAACGCAGAACGTGCGTTTGCATGGTACATGCTAGCAGTAGGTAATGGTTACCAACCGATTTACCCTGCGCTTGATAAGCATTTATCGGGTATTGGTCGTCGTAAGCTTATCGTGCCGCTTTATAAAGCGCTTATTACCAATGGTAAAAAAGATTGGGCACAAAGCGTATACTTAAAAGCACGTCCGGGTTATCACCCACTGGCACAAGGTACCATTGACGCATTATTTAAATAGCGTTATCAATAAATTAAAAAGGGCCAACTTGGCCCTTTTTTAATGCTTAATTATTTTGTTACTTTATCTAAAAAAGCCTGCCTTTCAGCGAGCGTTGCTTGTTGCCACCAAAAGTCGAGCATATTGGCAGCGCTTGGCATGCCCTTACCATTAATTGGCGCAATCGGTTTAATTGGGCGACTTGGTTTTTGTGGGCCGGCAGGGGTTTCTGAGGCCTGCTGATTAAACTGTGAACTTTGTAGTTGTCGTTCAGCTATCACATTTAATGGCTCAGCTAAGGTACTGCCTTTTGCTTTTAAGCTTACTTGCGGTGCCTCAGCAAATACTTTTGCTGCCACCGCATTTTCAGCACGATTAAATACTAAGGTGTAATCTTTACCTGCTTCAACGGTTACATTGACCCAAAAGGGCTCTGACTCAATCACTTCGTGATCGTCATAACCTAAATCATATAAATCTGTGTATTTAAGCTTTAACTGATAAGTACCCGGTGCTAACTCAACATCATCAACACGACTAAAAATCGAACTTTCAATGACTCGTTCACCCACTTGTAAAGGAACAAACTCCTCGGGAAAGTGAATGTTTTCTGCCAAACTAGATGCACTCACCAAGAGCGCCGCTACACTGCCTAATAATATTGATTTACGCATAATTACTCCTTTAGTTGATTTCAGTTTGACACTGCTGGCAAAATTTGTCATTAGTGGTATACATATTAATCGAAAAAATTAGAGTCATCATTATGAGTCAAGAGACTATTTTTACTAAAATTATTAATCGTGAAATTCCTGCTGACATTATTTACGAAGACGACCTAGCACTTGCATTTAAAGATATTAACCCTCAAGCACCCTTTCATGCGTTGATTATTCCTAAACAAGCCATTGCCACGATTAATGATGTCACTGAGGAAAACTCACATCTTGTTGGTCATCTATATGTGGTAGCGGCTAAGCTTGCCAAACAACTTAATTTTAGCGATGACGGCTACCGCGTGGTGATGAACTGCAATGAACACGGTGGACAAACCGTTTACCATATTCATTTGCATATGCTAGCGGGAAAAGAAATGGGCTGGCCTCCGTATCAAAACACTAAAAAAGTTGCGCTATAATCACTCATTAAATCCTGTATCTTAAAAAATACATTAAAAATACGGCGTTTTTCTTATATACCAAAAAAACAATTACTTATTTGCAACATTTTATGTTTAAATAATCGTAAATCGCACCTTTTCGCCAGTGAAATTGTTACTCCCTAATACAAAAGGTGTGCAGGGATCGTGGTAAGATTAATTAGCCAGCTTTATAAAAGAGTAAAATACATGAGCAGTTCAGCCTTTTTGTTGTTAGATGAAGAACCAATTAACACTATTGGTATTAACGTTTTAGAGCCTTTGTTAAAAACGCAGGGCCTAGACGTAACTACAGGTACGAATATTTTAGATGTTCCGGTAGGTACTCGCTTATTGTTCATTGAAACATCAAGTAAAGACGCATGGACTAAGCTAAAAGAGCAGCTCGTTAATTTACGCGTCAAATGCGATATTGTGTTGTTTAATTTAGATGAAAACCCAGAGCTTGCTAATCGTGCATTACTCAGTGGTATTCGCGGTGTATTTTACACCACCGATAATGCTGACGTATTAATGAAAGGGATTCGTTTACTACTTGAAGATCAGCTTTGGTATCGTCGTGATATTATGTGTAATGCGCTCAACCGTATGCTGCAATTTAACAAAGACGCACTACATAAGCTAACTGATGGCGATATTGAGCCAATCAAACTCACTAAACGTGAAAAAGCGATTATCTCGTTAATGAGTAACGGGTCGAAAAATAAAGAAATTGCTGAAGAGTTAAGCATTAGCCCACACACGGTTAAAACTCACTTATACAGCGCATTTAGAAAAACTAAATGCCGTAACCGTATTGAACTACTCTCTTGGGCACAACAAAATATTCCTGACGAAATTCGTTAAGGCTTATTTAAATAAATTTAATACAGGCACTTCAGGTGCCTGTTTTTATATCTTCTTTAAAAATCGCTGTTGGGGTCTTAATGCTCGACTCATTTACGCTTTATTTTGCCAGTATCGCTGTTATGACAGTGATGACGTTACTGAACTTTTTAACTTGGCGTACCAATAAGCATGTCCCCGGCACGTTACTTTATATCTCCTACCCTTTACTACTATTAGCCGCCATTGTGGGCTTTGCGCTCATAGGTAAAATCCCTGAAAAGCTTGCCATTACCTTTGCTAATAGCATGATGTTTTTAGCGTCCATTGTGCATTGCTTATCGCTGAGTCAGTTTTTAAATTATCGTGGTCGTGGTTTTAAATTTGTTTGCCTATTTACCGCTGCCAGCGCTTTATTGCTTGTTTACTTCACTTTTTTTCAGCCATCTATGCGCTCACGGGTTTATATTTCTGACTTTCAACATATTGTAGAAGCCGCTTTTTTACTATTTGTTTTTTTTAAATATGCGCGAAAACCTTATCCTAATGCCAGTATTGTTTACATTATTATTTTAACCTTGGTTGCAGCCAGTTTTATCACTCGAACTATTTTTATGGATCGCGTTGCACAACAAGATGCAATATTAAACCCATGGTTTGACTCACTATTATTTTTGAACAGTGTGATTGCCCCTATGTTTTATGCAGCCGGTATGGCTCTATTGTGTAATGAACGCAGAGAATTAAGGCTTAATAAACTTACCGAAAAAGCACACAAAGACTTAGAGATTCGCGGGCTCTTTTTATCAACTATAAGCCATGAAATACGCACCCCATTAAACGGCATTTTAGGCAGCGCACAACTGGTGTTAAACCAAACTAGCGACAGCCGCAATAAAGCTTATTGCGAAGCCATTATCAACTCAGCTGAGTCGCTCAACTTACTAGTAGATAAAGTACTGGAATACGCAAGCTTAGATCAGCATGACGAAGCCTTGTACGAAGAAGACATAGAATTCAAAACTTGGCTACAAAACTTATGCCTGCTGTTAAGTCCTCTGGCCGAACAAAAACAGCTTAAATTTGAGCTTGCCTGTAACATCCCTGATAAAGCCTGTTATTACTGCGACCAACAAAAGCTCAGACAAATCATTATTAATCTTGTTGGTAATGCGATTAAATTTACCGACACCGGCACAGTAAAAGTGCAAATTGATTTAATTAATGAAACTCAGCTCGATCATACTCTTAAAGTAAGCGTACTCGATTCAGGCCCGGGTATTGAAAAAGATGAAATTGATTACTTAACTGAGCCCTACATTCAAAGCAGCGCCGGTAAGGAAAAAGGCGGAACGGGGCTTGGTCTGGCTATAACTAGTCGCCTTCTCGATAAAATAAATAGCCAACTAGAAATCACCAGTGAGCTGGGAGTGGGTAGCGTATTTAGCTTTAACATGACACTAGCAATAGGTGAACTTAGCCTTGTAGAGCAGCGCCATCAAAGTAAGGATTATTTAACCGGACTTGATGTGTTACTTGTTGAAGATTTAGATTTAAACCAAAAAATAGCCGTTGAATTTATGGCTGACGACGAACATAAAATTAAGCTCGCTAAAGATGGCAAAAGTGCGATTGAGTTGATGAAAAAATACCACTTTGATGTGGTGTTACTTGATATGAACTTACCCGATTTAACAGGGCAGCAAGTGCTAAAAACACTCAAGCGAGTGGAGCATAAAAATCAGCGAACTCCGGTGCTGGCCTTTACTGCCAGTTTGAGCCCTGATGAAATAAAAGAATACTTAGCACTGGGTATTAAAGACATTGTTGGCAAGCCATTAAAGCAAGAAAAACTACGCCAAGCATTGAGTGATTCACAGTCAACACAAACAGCTAGCATTGCCGTCGAGCTGATTGATACGTTATACGATGAAACCGCAACAGAGACCTTAACAAGCTCTTTTAGTATTGACGAAGTATCTTCTATTTATAATGAGTTTATCCTATCTGCGCGTAATAAGCTGAGCCGTTGCCAAGCTTTATTAGAGCAAGACCCCGAGCAATGCATTAAGTTATTACATCGCCAAGCCAGCACCGCAATGCAACTTGGTTTTAATAGCTATGGACTGGCACTGAAAAAAATAGAACGACGCTTGCTTGATAAAAAGCCATTAAATAACTCATTAAATGAAGCCAGCACACTGTGGCAACACAGTTTAGAAGCCTATTTAAGGTATGTGCGCCAAGGGCTAGAGTAATACGGTTACGGGCTACCAAGTTTTACGACCGTAACAAATGATCAACCATATTTACTATTTATACTGTTATTTTCTACCGTATACATCATCAAATCGCTCTATGTCACTTTCATCCAATATGGCACCCGTTTGCACTTCAATAACAATTAAGGGTTCGGGCTGATTATTCGCTAAGCTGTGCAGTTGTTTTGCACCAATATAACAAGATTGGTCATGGGTCAGTGTTAAGCCTTGCTGGTCAATACATATATCTGCAGTACCTGAGACAACCACCCAATGCTCGGCACGATGCTGATGACGCTGGGTTGAGAGTTTTTCACCACTTTTTACGGTAATTTTTTTAACTTTAAAGCCGATACTTTCTATTAACGTACGATAATGTCCCCAAGGGCGGTAAACCACCTGATGATGCGCCAGTTTGTCATTTTGCGTAATTGCCAATTGCTTAAGTATTAAAGGCAAGCCTTCAAGCGAATCTTGTTTTGCAATCAAGGTGGCATCATGAGTATGTACAATCGCTAAATCGCTCACACCTAAAGTAGCAATTGTGTGCCCATCTTCGCTAATAACTAGGTTATTAATACTATTCTGTGCAATATGTTGCTGATTTTGACTGTTACCCTGCGAATCCTTTTCTGCAAGCGCAGCCAGTGCAGAAAAACTGCCGACATCGCTCCACTTTAACGCCACAGGCATTACCACTACATTATTGCTGCGCTCTAAAATAGCGTAGTCAATTGAGTCATTTGGGCAAGATTCAAGTGCATGGGCATTTGCTCTGGTAAACGCTAAGTCTTGTTTAAAGTCAGTGGCACTAGCAACACTTTTAGCAATTTTAGGGGCAAAGCGTTCCAGTTCTTTTAGATATGCCGCGGGAGTAAATAAAAACATACCACTATTCCAACTATAACCGCCCTCAGCTAAATAAGTTAATGCAGTTGCTAAATCAGGCTTTTCCTTGAACTGGTCAACTTCAAAGCAACAGGTATCTTTAATGGCTGCGCCCTGTTTTATATAACCATAACCTGTGTGTGGCTCTGTCGGCGTAATTGAAAATGTAACTAATTTACCTTGCTCAGCAAGTTTAATCGCATCGGATAACTGAGCCGTTAATGCGGTAAAGTCTGCAATATGATGATCGGCAGGCATCACCAACAAAGGGCCCGTGATATTATTTTTTAAAGCATAGTGCGCGGCAAGAGCGATAGCTGGTGCGGTATTTTTGCCTTCTGGCTCAAGTACTATGGCATAGGGTTTTGCAAATGCTGCCTGCTCTGCGGCAATAAATCGATGCTGTTCATTACAGACCAAAATAGCGGGATTAAAGCCCTCAGTTGCAACTCGTAATAAGGTACTTTGTAATAACGACTGCTGGTTATTATCATCAAGCAAAGATAAAAACTGCTTTGGCATTGCTTGGCGCGATAGCGGCCAAAGCCGTGTACCAATGCCGCCAGCTAAAATTACCGGTGTAATAAGGGTTGTATTCATAAAGCCGCCAATAAAAATATCAGCGGTTATTTTAGCACTTTATCGGCTGGGCGCTAATTTATACCAATGCAAAAGCATCGGCATCTAAATGTGCCGGAAATTTAGCTCTAAACTCATCAAGCGGCGCTTTATTTAACGTGATTGTTAATAATGCTTGCTGGTCATCATGCGCTTTAATCAGTGGCTCACCTTTAAAGTCATACACTGCGGTTCCACCGCTGTGGTCAATACCATTGCCATCTTCGCCAACCCGGTTTACGCCAACCACGTAGCACAGGTTTTCCATTGCTCGCGCCATTAATAAAGTGTCCCACACATTACGCCTTGCCGCAGGCCAGTTGGCAATATTAATCATCACGTCGTAGTCATTGTTATTGCGCTGAAACACCGGAAAACGTAAATCGTAGCAAACTTGCGGTAAAATTTTAAACCCATTGAGCTCAAACACTTTACGGGTTTGTCCTGGCACTACAAATTCACCCTCGTTACCCAAACAAAATAAGTGGCGCTTATCGTAATAGCTCACTTCTCCATTTGGTTGTACCCAATAAAACCGGTTGGCCTTTTTGTCTCCTTGGGTTACCAATACTGAGCCTGCAATCACTGCATTATGTTGTTTAGCTTGTGTTTTAAGCCAACTCAGTACTGAGCCATTTTCAGCCTCACCACAATCAAGGTTAACCGCAAATCCAGTGGCAAAGGTTTCGGGCAATACAATTAAATCTGGTTTATTGGTGATGTTGGCAAGTTGTTGTTCAAACATAGCTAAATTGGCTTTTTTATCGAGCCAATGCAATGAGTTTTGTAATAGTGCTAAAGTTAAAGTTGACATAAAATCTGCGCCGCCTCTATTAGGATTTGATCGTTTTAAGCAAAACATAAACGAATAACTTTATCGCCATTAGGCTGCTTGTATTGCATATCCATCGATTACCACAACAGTGGTCTCATTTAGAAACCTTAAGCATTCCTATTTTTGATAACGGCCATGATATTGACCGTTTAAGCTTATTAGTTAGCGATCACCATTTGCACTCACCGATTAAATTTGGTGTATTAATTCGCGATCATGGCTTATATGCAGTTGGCAAAAATATTGCTGAAGTGCGTCGCCACCTAGAAGCACTAGAGTTTTTGTTTAGCTGCGAATTAGAGCGATTAAAAATCACCGGCATTCGAGCGAGCAATACACCTCATCATCGATAACTAACAAGCAAGTATTTAATGGTAATGCTCGTACATTTTATCTAGCGGCTCAGAAAGGCCACTTTCTTGTACTATACGTACATGTTTGCGTTTTAATTCGCGAGCACTGGTAACGCCACAAGAATGTGCAATAAGCCCCGCACCGTAATGGATGTATTTATTATAATTTGCAACTCGCTGCGCTTTATCTTCAACATTCAAACCACGTTGTAAACGTTCATTATGCGTAGTAATTCCTGTTGGGCAAGTATCTTTATTACATTGCATAGCCTGAATGCAGCCTAGTGCAAACATATGCCCTCGGGCAGAAACTACAAAGTCGGCTCCTAGTGCTAATGCCCATGCGACTTTGGAAGGCACAATTAATTTACCCGAAACAATAATTTTAACTCGCTCTCTAAGACCATGTTTCTTTAATAGCTGTATAACTAAAGGGAGGCTTTCTTTAAGCGGTAACCCTACAGAATCTAATAAAGATTGTGGTGCTGCGCCGGTACCGCCATCCGCACTATCAATAGTAATAAAGTCGGGCGCGGACTCAATACCACGATGATTAATCTCGGCGAATAAACTTTCTAACCAAGTATGTTCACCAATAACCGCTTTAAAGCCTGTTGGTTTACCCGTTGCAGTTCTGATGGTGGTAAGCATGTCTAGAATATCGCTTGGATTTTTTATCTCTGGGTGCCCATTTGGGCTAATAGAATCCTGCCCTTCGGGTATGCCTCTTATTTTGGCAATTTCAGCATTCACTTTTCGCCCAGGTAACATGCCGCCTTTTCCGGGCTTAGCTCCTTGGCTCATTTTCAGTTCAAACATTTTAACTGCTGGATGCGCAGCAACGGCTTTTAGCTTTTCTGTACTTAAATTTCCCTGCTCGTCGCGTACACCGTATTTTGCGGTGCCAATTTGAAATACAATATCGGCGCCACCTTCTAAGTGATACGGACTAAGGCCGCCTTCCCCCGTGTTCATCCAACATCCTGCTAATTTTGCCCCCTTCGATAGTGCACGTACAGCCGGGCTGGATAGCGCACCAAAGCTCATGCCCGATATATTAAATAGCGAATTTGTGGTGTAAGGAAATTTACAGTAAGGGCCAAGCGTTATGTTGCTCGGCGCTAAGGCTTCTTCATCTAAGGTAGGAAACGCACAGTTCATAAACATGACTGTGCCTGTGGCCTCTAAACTTTGAGTTGAACCAAAAGCGGCCGTGTGATCAACATCTTTAGCCGCGCGGTAGACCCAACTGCGCTCGGCGCGATTAAAGGGCATTTCTTCACGATCGAGGGCAAAAAAATACTGTCTAAAAAACTCACCTTGGCGCTCAAAGAAATAACGAAAACGTCCAATCACGGGATAATTACGCCTAATAGCATGCTTTGTTTGCGTAACATCTCGAATATAAAAAATAGCAATTAATACAACCAGCAATCCCAATGCAACAATAAATAGGCTGGCAAACACATCGATACTGAACATTATAAACTGACTCATTACTTATCCTTAAATGCTAAAAAAGCGTGATGCCATCAAATAACACCACACTTTTATAGTTTCAAAATAATGCGCTTTTAGCTATCTGTTTTTGCTAACTCTGCTTGTATATACAAACGTATTTGTTGCTCAAGCACCGACAAAGGTACTGAGCCATGGCGCAATATTTGATGATGAAACTCACGAATATCAAATTGCTGACCTAATGCTTGCTCAGCCTCTGCGCGCAGACGTTTAATTGTTAACTCACCAATTTTGTAAGACAGCGCTTGTGCTGGCCACGAAATATAACGGTCGGTTTCCGTTTTTACATTATGTAATGAAAGTGCCGTATTATCAGCCATAAAGTTCATTGCACGCTCTCGACTCCAGCCATACATATGCATCCCCGTATCAACCACTAAACGTGCAGCACGCCACATTTCGTAGGTTAAACGACCAAAGTTGCTATATGGGTCTTGATAAAAACCAGCCTCAACCCCTAAGTACTCTGAATATAACCCCCAGCCTTCACCAAATGCTGATAAATAGGCATCTCGGCGATAGCTAGGTAAGCTTTCAAGCTCTGCATTGAGTGATATTTGTAAATGATGGCCCGGTACGGCTTCGTGCAGCGTTAACGCTTCTAAAGCATAGAGTGGTCGTTTATCTAAAGCGTACGTGTTTACCCAATAAAAACCGGCTTGATCATCACGGCTCGAACCTGAATAGCGCCCAGTAGTGTACTTAGGTGCAATATTGGCGGGCACCGGCGCTACGCCATAGGGTTTGCGTGGTAAGGTATGAAATAATTTAGGTAACTGTGCATCCATTTTTTTGGCAATGTACGCGGCCTCTTTTAATAATTGTTCAGGCGTTGTGGCGTAAAACTGCGGATCAGTACGTAAAAAGTGGATAAATTCTGCAAACGTGCCCTTAAAACCCACCTCTTTGATGACCGCTTCCATTTCACTGCGAATACGCGCCACCTCAGCTAAACCCAGCTCATGGATTTCTTTTGGGGTCATTTGTGTCGTGGTGTAATACTTAGCACGATTTGCATAAAAGGCTTCGCCATTAGGAGTTGACGAAATACCAATATCACTGCGCGCGCCAGGTAAGTATTCAGTATTAAAAAAAGTTAAGTAATCTTTATAGGCTTTAATAACTTGGCTGCTAATAATTGCTTTAGCTTGTTGTTGTAACGCTGCAAATGCACTATCACTTAAGCCAGCGGTATTGTTTAAAAACGGCTTGTAAAATTCAGACTGTGTTACATCGTCAACAATGTAGGCAGTAATAGAGTCTTGGTAGCCAATTAATACCGCTTTGGGTTGAGTTAAACCAACTTCTAATCCTTTACGCATCCAGCCTATGTTTTGCTCAAAAAAGCGCGGCACTTGCTGTAATCGCTTTAGGTAGTTTTGATAATCTTGTGCAGTTTTATAATCCGAGCTATTAACAATAAACGATAGGCTTGAATGAAAGCCATACTCTGACGTTAAAGGCATGTAGTGTGCGTTAAATACATATTCATCAACACTATTTTGCACTTGCGCTCGAATAATACTGTAGTTAATTTGGTTTTCGTCACTCAGCTTGCTCATATCTATTGCATCTAAATCAGCCAATAACTGCGTGTTTTTTTGATACTGCTGCGCTAAAAAGTCAGCTGATAAGTTAGGAAGTAAATAGCCATCAACACCCTCAGGATTACTGTACGGACTTACATTTTGGCGATGTTTTACGATATTTTCGGCCGTTTGCGTAAATTGCTGATTGGCGTTAATTGTAGTTAGCTGACACGCGCTTAATGAACACATTAAGGTGACACTTAATAAGGAAAGACGCATTTTTTTTGAAAGAGATAAATTCATAGTTATTGAGCTTAGTGACGTTACAGATGTGATAAACCTATCGTAGCCTAAATAAATAGCAAATAAATATACGACCAATTGCGAAAATATACGGTAGTAATCATTTTATTAACTTAAGTTAATACTTAACAATTAGAGTAATTGCTCAAAAAAACAACGGTTATTGAAATTATAGCGCCATTTTAGCCAACTACGACTCATTTTACTTTTAAATAACAGATATAATGATTATTGTATCTGTGCTTGGAAGCAAATTGCCTCATTGGACGAGTTTTATAAATCAGCATTTATGCGTATTTGGTTGGTAATTGCAAATGATGTTCCATGATTCCATGGCTATAGCACAAGAAAAAATGACAAAAGTATGTATGTTTTTAGAGCATCATGTTTTGCCTCCTACCCCCTTAAATTTTCAAGTTGTGTATACATACATTAGTAAAATCCATTTTGCGCTTAACAATGCTATTGATGAAGCCATAGATGCCCAACAAAATATTGATGAGCTATTTATTGAGCAACTCTATTTTGAATATTTAAATCAGGGTCATAAAACCGAAGTAGCAATGATTGAAAACGTCAATGGCGTGATCAACTCACTATCGCGAAATGCACAGCAAACCGAAAAAAAACTTAACGATTTCGCAGGTCATGTTAATGACTGCTTACATTCTTTAGATGAAAATAATATTGCTAATAGCCGCATCGCCTTAGAAAGACTTAATGAGCAAACGCAGTTACTGTTCTCGCAACAAGCGCAATTTAAACAAGACCTAAGTCAGGCAAAAAAACTACACGAAACAACTAAAAAACAACTCAATACCTTGCGCAAACAACATGTCATTGATCCGCAAACAGGCTTATACAAACGCCATTATTTAACTAAGCAAACACAATTATGGCTAAAACAAGACAAGTCAATTTCAGCAATTGCCATTCAAATTGATAATTTAGAGCATTTTATTAATAACTTTGGTGATGCAATTGGCGAAGTGATTTTAAATAAAGTAGCTAAGCAAGTTCAAAAGTATGTTTCGCAAAGTGGCTTAGCCGGGCGCTCTGCAAAAGACCAATTTATCGTTCTACTTGCTAACATTGAGCCCGAAACAGCTAAATTGATTGCAGAGAAAGTAATAGCTGGGGTCGAAAAGCTACGTTTTATCAGTTCAAAAAGCGATTTAAAACTCCCTCCCATTTCTCTCTCATTAGGGATTACGGAACAACAAGGCGACTTTAACCAACTAGTTAAAAGTGCCTCAAACGCGGCGTTTAAATCACGTGCATCTCAATAGCAAAGCACACTGTTCACACAATAAATTAGCTGATAAATCATATTCAAATTGCACCCTTGGTGCACAATCAAGTACACTAGTCTCTATTACCACGATAGAGATTAATCATGAACGAGAACCCTGAAAAGACCACGCATTTTGGCTATAAAACTGTTGCCGAAACCGAAAAAGCTTCTATGGTTGCTGATGTATTTCATTCTGTTGCGACAAAGTACGATGTTATGAATGATCTCATGTCTTTTGGTATTCATCGTTTATGGAAACGTCAAACAATTGCCAGCTCAGGTATTCGTAAAGGTCATCATGTATTAGATTTAGCCGGCGGTACTGGCGATTTAACTGCAAAGTTTAGCCAGCTTGTTGGCGAAACCGGTCAGGTTGTTTTAGGTGATATAAACTCTTCAATGTTAAAAGTAGGCCGCGAAAAGCTGCATAACTTAGGCCTTGTAGGCAACATTGATTACGTACAAATGAATGCTGAAGCCTTACCTTTCCCTGATAATAGTTTTGATTTAATTACGATTGCTTTTGGCTTACGTAACGTGACGGATCAAAATAAAGCATTGCGCTCTATGTACCGCATTTTAAAACCAGGGGGTCGTTTACTCATTCTTGAGTTTTCAAAACCAGAGCAAGAGCTTCTCAGCAAGGCGTATGATTTTTACTCTTTCAACATCTTACCTACTATGGGTAAACTAGTTGCTAACGACAGTGAATCATACCAATACTTAGCAGAGTCAATTCGTATGCACCCAGATCAAGAAACCCTTAAAGCGATGATGGTCGAAGCAGGGTTTGAGCAAGCGACTTATCAAAATCTAACTGGTGGCATTGTTGCCCTGCATCGTGGATTTAAATACTAAGGTTAGTAACTTATGGCGCTTGAAGAACACAGTAAAGAACAACCGGCTGCAGGCAGTTTTTTTATGCTACCGAGCTTTGTACTTTCGCTTATTGAGCAAGTATTAAATCAAGCACTTAAACTCGATCCGAGCTTACTCGATAAACTAAAAACGGTAGAGCATCAGCGCTTATTAGTTGAGGTTAGAGACTGGCAGCAAAAAATAACCATTACTTATGCCAATCAGCAGCTACATCTTTACACTGCATTCGAACATGCTGACGCTGATTGTATGATCAGCGCCAATATAGATACGTTGTTAGCACTGAAAAACCCAGCCATGCTGACTCAACTTATTCGCCAAGATAAGCTTGATTTACAAGGTGATTTAAACATAGCCCAAAGCTATAGTTCAGCTTTTTCAAGTGTAGATATTGATTGGCCAGAGCAACTAGCCAAGCATATTGGCGACGCGCCTGCACAACAACTTTATTTGCACTTGCAGTCGCTTAAGCAGCAAGGTAAAAAAGCAAAGTCTCAGCTCGACAGTACTTTTATTAGTGTGTGCCAAGACGAACTGGCAATCACCATTCACCCATTAGAGCTTGAGCAATTTAAACAACAAAATAGAGCACTAAAAGGCCAAGTTGCCGCCATTGAGCAACGTATTAACGCCCTAATTAAAGCCCTTTAACGCGCTAAGGATTTTTTGTGTCAACTGCCCGACTGTATTACATAACTAAAACCCTGCTTAGCTTCGGACTTGATGAGCTTATACCTAAACACAAAGTACCCTGGTTTGCTAAAATCGCACGTGGCAGCTTGTTTTGGTTACGCAATCAACACAAAGATAAACCCCCAGGCTTAAGACTTCGCTTAGCTCTGCAACAACTTGGCCCTGTGTGGATAAAGTTTGGCCAAATGCTCTCAACTCGACGCGACTTATTACCTCATGATATCGCATTGGAGTTAGCCTTTTTACAAGATCAGGTAGAACCGTTTGAAGGTGAATTGGCACAGAAAATCATCGAAACAGCATTAGAAATAGATAATATTAGCCAGCTATTTAGCGACTTTTCACAAACACCTCTGGCATCGGCTTCAATTGCTCAGGTGCATACAGCTACCCTTGTTGATCCTCAAGGTGAACCGCAAGATGTTGTTATTAAAGTTATACGTCCTAATATTGAACAGCAAATAAATGCCGACTTAGCACTAATGGAAAAATTAGCTAAGGTTGTTGGTAAGTTAATTAACGAAGCCAAACGCTTACGCCCTGTAGAAGTGGTTAAAGAGTATAAAAAAACATTACTCGATGAACTTGATTTAATGCGTGAGGGCGCTAATGGTATTCAATTAAAGCGTAACTTTGAAGGTTCAGAATCACTTTATATCCCTGCAGTATACAGTGACTATAGCCGCAGTAATGTTCTGGTTATGGAACGTATTTACGGTATTCCGGTGTCAGATACTGAAGCATTGATGGCACAAAACACCAACATGAAGTTATTAGCAGAGCGCGGAGTAGAGGTATTTTTTACCCAAGTGTTTCGCGACAGTTTTTTTCATGCGGATATGCATCCAGGCAATATTTTTGTCTCCCGCGAACACCCGCACAACCCTAAATATATTGGTATTGATTGCGGTATTGTGGGAACACTCAATAAAGAAGATAAACGCTATTTAGCTGAAAATTTCATTGCCTTTTTTAACCGCGACTACCGTCAGGTAGCACAGCTACATGTTGATTCAGGCTGGGTACCACCTGATACCAGCATTGAAGAGTTTGAATTTGCTATTCGCACCGTTTGCGAACCTATTTTTAATAAACCACTGGCTGAAATATCATTTGGTCATGTATTGGTTAACTTATTTAATACCGCACGTCGTTTTAATATGCAGGTTCAACCACAGCTCGTATTACTACAAAAAACTTTGTTATATGTTGAGGGCTTAGGTCGCCAGCTATATCCACAACTGGATTTATGGAAAACAGCAAAGCCATTTTTAGAAGACTGGGTTAAACAACAAGTTGGTCCGCTGTCTGTGCTAAAGCAAATGTATGCAAACTTACCGTTTTGGGCAGAAAAAATGCCTGAACTACCCGATTTAATTTATCAAAATTTAAAGCGAGCACCACACTCTCACGTACCTGCAGTTAAAGTTTCACATAAACCATTGGTTTTAGGGTTGTTTAGTAGTGCAGCGATGATTGTCTCAGCTTTATTTTATTTACAACACAACTTAATCGCTGCTGGCGTTGTCTTAAGTTGTGCTGTTATTGGCTTTATAGCGGCTTGGCGCTGCGCATAAACTAAGTGCTATTTGCCGCTTTGGGCGTATAATCAGCACTTAACCTTATTATTTTATGGCTTAAAAGCAGGAGAAAACCATGGGTTTTGGTGGTATTAGTATTTGGCAATTATTAATTGTACTTGCAATCATTGTACTTTTATTCGGTACGAAGAAACTACGCGGTATAGGTGGTGATTTAGGTGGCGCAGTAAAAGGCTTTAAAAAAGCCATGTCTGATGACCAAAATACTGAGAAACAAGCCAGCGAAGATAAAGCGGAACAGATACAAAATTCAGCAGAGTCAAAACCTGCCGATATAAATACAACTGACAAAACCAAAGACAACAACAAGGTTTAACCAGCATGGGAATGTGGGAGCTTGTTGTGGTATTTATTGTCGGCTTGGTGGTACTTGGACCAGAACGCTTACCTGTTGCTATTAGAACCGTAAGCCGCTGGGTAAAAACAGCCAAAGCAATGGCTAACTCAGTAAAAGCGGAAGTAAGTGAAGAGCTGCGTGTAAACGAGTTACATGAAAACCTAAAAAAAGCAGAGCAACAAGGTCTTAAAGATTTAAGCCCTGACCTACAAAACTCTGTTTCTGAGCTGCAACAAGCAGCGCAATCAGTTACTCACAGCTATAAAAAAGATCAAAGCCAAGCCACTAATAACCAATCAACAGATGACTCTAAGTAATTATGGCACTCTCTTTTTTCATGCGCTTAATGCAGGGTATAGAAAACAATGACTGAAGAAGTAAAGTCAGGGTTTGTCGCTCATTTAATCGAATTACGTGACCGGCTGATAAAATCACTATTAAGTATTTTAGTGATATTTATTGGTTTGGTTTACTTTGCAAACGATATTTATACGTTTGTGGCGGCTCCTTTAGTCGCTCATTTACCTAGTACTGCCACTATGATAGCAACAGATGTCACCGCGCCATTTTTTGCCCCCTTTAAACTTACGTTGTTTGTTGCTTTATTTGCTGCGATCCCTTGGATTTTACATCAAATTTGGGGATTTATAGCCCCCGGTTTATATCAGCACGAAAAGAAAATGCTCATGCCCATATTAGCTTCCAGTATTTTCTTATTCTATGGTGGCATAGCTTTTTGCTACTTTGTAGTACTGCCAATTATTTTAGGGTTTTTCACCAGTGCAGGTCCTCAAATGATGACCCTAGCACCGGATATCAGTAGCTATTTAGGCTTTGTACTTAAGCTATTTTTTGCTTTTGGTATTGCATTTGAAATCCCAGTTGCGATTATGTTGCTTTGTTGGAGTGGTGCAACAACCACACAAAGTCTAAAAGAGAAACGCCCTTATATAGTGGTCGGTGTATTTGTTGTGGCGATGTTTTTAACGCCACCCGATGTGCTATCACAAACCTTATTAGCATTGCCTATGCTGCTTTTATTTGAGCTTGGCTTAATTTTAGCTAAATTTTATACCGCAAAACCACAACAAGAATCTGAGGAATAATATGAATAAGCATTTACTTTCTTTACTCGCTTTAGCAAGTGTACCGGTTTTAGCCGCAACTCCTATTAATGAGCAAGCGTTACAAGCCTGTAGTTTTATTGAAAACGATTTTAATCGTTTACTATGTTACGACAACACTATCGCGGGAAAATCACTCACTCAACCAGCGCATAAACAACCACAACAATCTGTTAAAGCTAATGTAAAAGCTGACACGGCTGTCGCAACAGCACCTGTGGCTGCCAAGGCAAAAGAGTTTGGTTTAGAGCATAAAAACATTACTAAGAATACTGAAGAAACAATTTCATCAACAATAGCTAATGTTAAAAAAGCCCCTTATGGTGAGCTAATTATTACCTTAGAAAATAATCAGCAATGGCGTCAAATTGGTTCAGATAGATTAAGTCTAGACAAAGGTGACACTGTTACTATTAGCCGTGGCGTATTCAACTCTTTTTTACTTAAAAAAGCAGATCAAAACCGCTCAATTCGTGTAAAACGTACTCAGTAATGCAATACACGTTAATTGATGCTGGCGTAAATTTAACTAATCATCAATTTGATGGTCAGCATCAAGAGGTGCTCGCGCGGGCAAAAGAGGTCGGCGTTAAGCATATGCTAATTATTGGCTGCGATATAAGTTCAAGTGAGGAGTCATTTATACTTGCTGCACGCTATGGTCAATATGCTAGCGCTGGTATTCACCCTCATGATGCAAAAACAGCAACCTCTGAACTTGAACAACAGCTCACTAAACTCGCACAAAATGAGCAAGTTATTGCAATTGGTGAATGCGGACTAGATTACAATCGTGACTTTTCTCCAAGAGATGTGCAGCGTGATGTGTTTCGTCGTCAGCTCGCATTAGCTGAAAAGCTAAATCTGCCAGTTTACTTACATGAACGTGATGCCAGTGACGACATGCTTGCTATTTTAAATGAGTTTACTGTTCGCGGTGTACTGCACTGTTTTACTGGTGATGCACAAGCACTTGCAGGTTACTTAAACCTGGGTCTTTATATTGGTATTACCGGCTGGGTATGTGACGAACGACGCGGCAAAGAATTACAACAACTGATCCCTAGCATTCCCATTGAGCGTTTATTAATTGAAACCGATGCACCCTTTTTAATCCCTCGCACTGTCAAACCTAAGCCAAAATCAAGACGTAATGAGCCAGCATTGCTGCATTATGTTTGTGATACACTTGCTCAGCTTTATGGTGTTTCTGCTTGTGAAGTGGCAAAACATACGAGCGACAACTTTAACCGCTTATTTGGATTAGAGAAAAAATAATGCGAACCTTTTGCGCTTTGCTGGTATTCATTATGGTGTTTTATGCATCCTGTTTTCCTGCAAGTGCAATCGAGATAAATAGCGAATTTAATTCAAAAAAAATAGAAGATATTCATTATTCGT
This sequence comes from Pseudoalteromonas sp. Scap06, assembly GCF_013394165.1. Lineage (NCBI taxonomy): Bacteria > Pseudomonadati > Pseudomonadota > Gammaproteobacteria > Alteromonadales > Pseudoalteromonadaceae > Pseudoalteromonas > Pseudoalteromonas sp. Scap06. The sequence goes on from NZ_CP041330.1 coordinate 3,248,164, forward strand.
TTGCTCCTACCTCATTAGAAGATGCACGACAAAGTAATTTACAAGAATGGCTGCTACTTAATAATAAGCCACTTAATTTAGGCCTTGAGTCTCGACCTGTATGGATTCAATTTAAAATTAAAAATCAGTTATCGCAGCCGCTAATGCCCTTACTGTCACTAGACAACCCTCTTTTGAATGACGTTTCCCTTGCTCACTTTATGGGTGATAAACTACTCACATCAACTCATATAGGTGATACGCTTGCGCTTTCGCAAAGAGTAATCAAGAGTGAGTCTTTACTAGTCAAGTTAACTCTTCCCGCTAACAGTGAAACTACTGTGTACCTTAAAGTTAATAATGATTCAGGTATTGGGCTGCGCGTACCATTAACACTGTGGCAGCAAGACTCGTTACTAGCTTATAAAAGTATGGTGAATTTACTTTATGGATTACTAATTGGCTTTATTTTTTCTTTAGCGGTGAGTAGTCTGGTTTTATTTGCTTTTTCACGTAAACATTATTTTGCTTACGCTGGTTTAATTACGTTAATGCTCGGCTTCTTTTTAGCTTACTTAGGCGGATTTGGATTTCGTTATGCACCCTCAAACATAGCAGACCTACAACAGTTAATGCTGCCTATTTTGCTGATGCTGATCACGATATCGTTTCTTCCTTTACAGCGCCATGTTTGCACCGCTATTGAGTCTAATTTAGTAAAAGGGCAAACAATAATTACCGCACTATACGCATTAATTATTTTACTTATTTGGTTGCTTCCTACTCCCAGCGTAGCTTTATTTGCTATTTTGAGCATCCCTGTAATTTTAATTTATCATGTTGTCACAACGTTATTTTATTTACGTAAAAATCCCACTAGCCCCAATAAATCGCTCTTAATGGCACTTGGGTTCTTTTTAATTGTGGTTATTCATTTTTCCATTGCGTTAACAGGCTTCTACACTGTTACAAGAGCGAGCTTAATGCTCACCTTTGCAGCGTCTTTAGGTTGCTCATTTTGTCTAAGCTATACCGTCATAAAATTGTTTATATTGCAACGCGATGAGCAAGTAACAGCACAGCAAGCATTGATTGCACAAAGCGCCGCACAAGATGCGCTATTAAATGAGCGGATCGAATTACAAGAGCGCACCCGCCAAGAGCTTGAAAGCCAAGTAGATGAACGCACCTTTGAATTACAAGTCACACTTAGAGAGCTTGAAGATAAAAACCATGAACTTGAACAACTCAATATGGAAGATGCGCTAACTGGCATTAAAAATAGACGTTTTTTTGATAAAAAGTTACTTATGGAAATTCGTCGTTCGCGCCGTGAACAAACACCATTGAGTATTATTATGCTAGATATCGACAAATTTAAATCAATTAACGATAACTATGGCCACTTAACCGGCGATCAAGTTATCAGGGCGGTATCTGATACCATTAAACAACAGCTTAAGCGCCCACTTGACGAAGTAGCGCGTTATGGTGGTGAAGAATTTGTCATTTTACTACCTAATACTGATAACCCAGGTGCACTGATCATTGCAGAGCAAACACGCCTAGCAATAGCAAATAATACTGTAAATGTAGCAGGTACAATTATCGACTTTACCATTAGTGCCGGTGTTTATACCCAAATTGCCGATGACATTCATAACCCTGAACTATTTACTGATTATGCCGATAAGGCACTCTATTTAGCAAAACAACATGGCCGCAATCAAGTGGTTAATTTTTCAATCCCACAGTAGGAGCGTATACTTATGGCCCAATCTGGACTAGACCTTTTCCCATATACTCGCATGCGTAGAATGCGCCGTAACGATTTCTCTCGTCGCCTTATGGCTGAAAATCAGCTGAGTATTAATGATCTTATTTATCCTGTGTTTGTGCTTGAAGGTAAAAACCGCCGTGAAAGCATTGAATCAATGCCCGGTATTGAACGTTTATCAATTGATTTACTGCTAGAAGAAGCTAAAGAACTGGTAGATTTAGGCGTCCCTGCGCTCGCTATTTTTCCTGTTACTCCTGCAGATAAAAAGTCTCTACTCGCTGAAGAAGCTTATAACGATGATGGCTTAGCTCAAAGAACAGTACGCGCATTAAAAGAAACCTTCCCAGAGCTTGGCGTGATCACCGATGTTGCACTTGACCCATTTACAGTGCATGGTCAAGACGGCATTATTGATGATGCAGGCTATGTGATTAACGACGTCACTACCGAAATTTTAGTTAAGCAGGCGCTATCACATGCAGAGGCTGGCGCAGATGTTGTTGCCCCATCAGACATGATGGATGGTCGTATTGGTGCAATTCGTGAAGCTCTTGAAGCCGATGGCTTTATTCATACCCGCATTATGGCCTATTCTGCAAAGTATGCGTCAAGCTACTATGGTCCATTTAGAGATGCTGTCGGTTCTGCGGGTAACTTAAAAGGCGCTGATAAAAAAACATACCAAATGGATCCTGCCAACTCTGATGAAGCAATTCGCGAAGTGGCACTTGATCTTCAAGAAGGCGCTGACATGGTAATGGTTAAACCTGGTATGCCATACCTTGATATTGTTCGCCGTGTTAAAGATGAGTTTGGTGTTCCAACATTCGCTTATCAAGTAAGTGGCGAATATGCGATGCATAAAGCCGCTATTGATAACGGCTGGCTAAGCGAAGAAGCAACCATAATGGAGTCTTTATTAGCATTTAAACGCGCTGGCGCAGACGGCATTCTGACTTACTTTGCTAAGCAAGCTGCTCGCTATTTAAATAAATAATAACGACATATTGATATAAAAGGGCTTTATTGCCCTTTTTTATGTTTAAGGGCAGCACATATTTGGCATTTTTACAGCGTTCCCTATTTATGGGAAGTAATCACACTACATAGGTTCTGCCTTACCTAAAACCAAACACCCACTGTACATTCAACCTCAAAAATAACAAAAACCAAGTTTGTTAACATTCTGTATTCTATTTGTAATCATTTTTCATTACACTAAGCGTCCCATTTGGGGAAACAAAAACACGGGAAAAATAATAATGTTAAAAACAAAAATAACGCCTTTGGCGCTTGTATTAGCAAGCCTAAGTGCACCCGCTACCGCTAACCTCGTTATATCTGAGTACGTAGAAGGCAGTAGCTATAATAAAGCAATAGAACTATTTAACAATTCGACAACCCCACTGTCATTAGATGGCCATACCCTTAGCCTCTATTCAAATGGCAGTACAGATGCAAATAATACATTCGATTTAACTGGCGAACTTGCTGCAAATAGCACCTACGTGATTGTTAATGGTAATGCATCAGCAGAACTAAAAGAAAAAGCTGACCAACTCAGCGCCGTGACTAACTTTAATGGCGACGATGCACTGGTACTTACACAAGGCTCTGTGGTTATTGATAGCTTTGGCCAGCGCGGTGTAGACCCTGGTTCATTTTGGTCAGAAGGGGGCGTGAAAACACAAAATAAAACATTACGCCGCAAAGAAACTGAATTAAATGGGCGCACTGACGCCGATGATAGTTTCAACCCAAGCGAGCAATGGCTGCAATTTGAGCAAGATGACTTTAGTGATTTAGGCATATTTGCAGGAAATTCTTCACCTAACCCTGATCCAGACCCAGAACCTGAAGAGCCTTTATTATGTGGCGCTGAAAAAACATTAATTAGCAGCATTCAAGGCGAAGGCACAAGCAGCCCACTAGTTAACACTGTGGTTGAGTTTGAAGGTGTAGTAACAGCTGATTTCCAAGCAGATGATCAGCTCAAAGGCTTTTTTGTAAATTCACTTAATAGTGATGAAGATGCAAACCCACTTACCTCTGAAGGGGTATTTGTTTACTTTGCCACTACGGATGTTAATGTGGGTGATCACGTTCGCGTACAAGGTACTGTTGAAGAGTATTTTGATGCCACCCAAATTGGCAATGTTAGTCAAGTTGCTATTTGTGATACCGGCCTTTCAGCTTACCCAACTAAAGTCACTCTGCCCGTCACCGAACCAAGTGAATTAGAAGCGTTTGAAGGTATGCTGGTTACCTTAGAGCAGCCGCTTATTGTTACTAACAATTATGGTTTAGGTCGCTATGGAGAGCTAGAACTTGCCACTGAACGCTTATACCAAGGTACTCAAGTTGCACTTCCTGGCGCGGCTGCGAATGCGGTTGAAGCACAAAATCTAAATAAAAAAATACTCTTAGATGATGGCTCAACTCGTCAAAACCGCGATCCTATCGCTTATCCTGTCCCTGGGTTATCAGCAGAGAATACTTTACGCACAGGCGATACAGTAAATTCTGTAACAGGTGCGCTAGCTTACAGCTTTAGTACTTACCGTATTCACCCAACAACAACACCTCAGTTTATAGCAACCAATCCACGCACCGATGCACCAGAGTTAAACCCTGACGCTGATTTGCGTGTTGCCAGCTTTAACGTACTTAACTACTTTAATGGCGATGGCCAAGGTGGCGGTTTCCCAACTAGCCGTGGTGCTGATTCAGAAGCCGAGTTAATTCGTCAACAAGCCAAGCTAGTCAGCGCTATCAGTGCTATGCAAGCAGATGTGATTGGCTTAATGGAAATTGAAAATGACGGTTTTGGCGAATTTAGTGCTGTTGCTAGTTTAGTAAATGCACTTAATGACGCTGATAGTCAAAATCAATATGCATTTGTAGACTTTGGTGTTGATAAAATAGGCACCGACGCTATCACTACTGCACTTATTTACCGTGCGGATAAAGTGCAGCAAGTGGGTACTGCAGCAATTACTACCGATGCGCCTTTCGATTACAGTAACCGTGCACCTATTGCACAAAGCTTTAAATCTTTAGAGACAGAAGAAGTCTTTACTGTTGCGGTTGCTCATCTTAAATCTAAAGGTGGTTGTAGAAGCGCAACTGGTGGCAATGCTGATCAAGGTGACGGTCAAGCATGTTGGAATGAAATCAGAACTGCTGGCGCAAATGCATTTGCTGATTGGTTAAATAGTAAACCAACAGGGGTTGATGATGAAGATATCATTCTTGTTGGCGACATGAACGCGTATGCAATGGAAGATCCTATCCGTGCATTTGCTGATAAAGGCCTTAAAAATGTGGTTGCTGAGCTAGATAGCAACACTTTAGGTTATTCTTACAGCTTTTCTGGTCGTGCAGGAAGTTTAGATCACGCCCTAGCAAGCCCGAGCTTATTAAGTAAAGTAGTGAGCGCCAGTGATTGGCATATTAACGCCGATGAACCTATTTCACTTGATTATAATGTTGAATTTAAATCTGACGCACAGCAATCAAGCTTGTATGCTCAAGGACCTTACAGAGCATCAGATCATGACCCTGTTATTGTCGATATTCGTTCAACTATTATCGCGCCACCTGAGCCAGAACCTGAAGTAATTATTGGCGAAATTAATAATATTGGTGGCTGGTTTTGGTGGAAAAGCTACAGCTTTGAAATCCCGCAAGGTTACGACGAGTTAACCGTTAGCCTTGAAGGTGGCTGGGGTGATGCAAACTTATTTGTACGCCACAAAAGAAACCCAACGCTTTTCAGAAAAGATTGTGCTTCAATTAGCCTAGGTAATAGTGAAAGCTGCTCTTTTACCAATCCACAAGAAGGTAAGTGGCGAGTGCGTGTAAACGGCGCCATTCCTTTTGGTAATGTTAAGCTCACTTATAAAGCAACCAAGTACGTAGATTAATATCACATTGCTATTAACATAAAAAAGCCGCACTAGCGGCTTTTTTTATAAACAGCAAAAACACTTATACTCATTCACTTAATTAAGTGAGTTATATTAAGAACAGGAAAATTGTGTCGATAACAAAGCAAAAATTTCGTTTTTAATTATTTTTGTTGAGAAAACTTTAACGCAGCTAGCCTCTGGTTTATCCCCTCAAAATGATTAAGTCTTATTGCCGGTTGGTATTGATAGCATTCACCTGCTTGCAAACTTCAGACAATAAAAAACCCGCAACAAGTGCGGGTTTTTCAAAGAGTTAAAGTGCTAATTACTTAGCAGCATTTTTCTCTTTTTCTGCAGCGATTACAGTGTCAGCTACGTTTTGTGGACATGCAGCGTAGTGTGAGAACTCCATAGAGAACTGACCACGACCAGATGTCATTGTACGTAGTGAACCGATGTAACCGAACATTTCTGATAACGGTACGTCAGCTTTAATACGAACGCCTGTTAAACCAGCTTCTTGATTGCTTAACATACCACGACGACGGTTAAGGTCACCGATTACATCACCAACGTGATCTTCAGGTGTGAACACGTCAACTTTCATGATTGGCTCAAGAAGTTGTGCACCCGCTTTAGGGATAGACTGACGGAAAGCGCCTTTAGCAGCGATTTCGAAAGCAATTGCAGATGAATCCACGGCGTGGAAGCCACCGTCGAAAAGCTCAACTTCAACGTCAAGTACTGGGAAGCCAGCTAGAACACCTTCACCCATCATTGACTTAAAGCCTTTCTCAACTGCAGGCCAGAATTCTTTAGGTACGTTACCACCAACAACTGATGAAGTGAACGCGAAACCAGAACCCACTTCGCCTGGCTTGATGCGGTAATCGATTTTACCGAACTGACCAGAACCACCAGATTGTTTCTTATGCGTGTAGCTATCTTCGATTTCACGAGTGATAGTTTCACGGTAAGCAACTTGAGGCTGACCAACGATAAGGTCTACGCCGTAAGTACGCTTAAGGATATCTACTTTGATATCTAAGTGAAGCTCACCCATACCTTTAAGGATAGTTTCGCCTGAATCTTCATCAGTCTCAACTTGGAAAGATGGATCTTCTGCAACCATTTTACCGATAGCAACACCCATTTTCTCATTACCGCCTTTATCTTTAGGCTGTACAGCAATCGAGATTACTGGAGTTGGGAAAACCATTGGCTCTAGAGTTACTGGGTGCTTAGGATCACATAGAGTGTGACCAGTTTGCACGTTCTTCATACCAACGATAGCGATGATATCGCCCGCTTGTGCTGAAGTAAGCTCTTTACGCTCATCTGCTTGCATCTCAACCATACGGCCAACACGCTCAGTTTTACCAGTAAACGCATTAAGGATTGTGTCACCCTTGTTAAGCTTACCAGAGTAGATACGTACGAAAGTTAATGCGCCAAAACGGTCATCCATGATTTTGAATGCAAGCGCTTTGAAAGGTTCGTCTGCAGATACAATTGCATGCTCGCCGTTTTCGTTACCTTCTTCATCCATAAGAGGTTGAGGATCAACTTCTGTAGGTGCAGGTAAGTAATCAACAACAGCATCAAGTACTAATTGCATACCTTTGTTTTTGAATGCAGAACCACAGAACGTTGGGAAGAAAGCAAGGTCACGAGTACCTTTACGGATACAACGCTTGATATCTTCAACTGAAGGTACTTCACCTTCCATGTACGCTTCCATTAGGTCATCGTCTTGCTCTACAGCAGTTTCGATAAGCATCTCATGGTATTCTTCAGTTTTTTCTACCATGTCTGCAGGAACGTCTGTGATTTCGTAGTTTTCTGGAAGGCCAGTGTCATCCCATACGTATGCTTGCTTGTTTAAAACATCAACAACACCAACAAAATCATCTTCAATACCGATTGGTAAAGTCATGATAAGTGGAGTAGCACCAAGTACTTTTTGTACTTGCGCTGTTACACGGTAAAAATCAGCACCCATACGGTCTAATTTGTTTACGAAGATAATACGTGCAACACCTGACTCATTCGCGTAACGCCAGTTAGTTTCTGATTGTGGTTCAACACCACCAGAACCACAGAATACACCCACACCGCCATCTAATACTTTAAGTGAACGGTAAACTTCAACTGTGAAGTCAACGTGTCCAGGAGTATCGATAACGTTAAAGCGGTGATCTTTCCAGAAACAGCTTACTGCCGCAGACTGGATAGTAATACCGCGCTCAGCTTCTTGATCCATGAAATCGGTAGTCGATTCACCATCATGAACCTCACCTGTTTTGTGGATAGTACCTGTAAGCTTTAGGATACGCTCAGTAGTTGTGGTTTTACCCGCATCAACGTGCGCGAAAATACCAATGTTTCTGTACTTCGATAAATCTGCCATTAATTTTACTCTTAATAAAGTCGATAAATTATTCGGCGGGAGTATAGCATTACTTAAAGCGAACATCACCATAGAAGTCGCTTAAAATGCAATCAATTTATAAAAAACTTGCTTTAAAGATATTTCGAGGTAAGAGATGGACTTAAAAGGGGCTTGTTATAAACCGTATTTAAACGACTTAAGCCTTTATCAGCGTTATTGTTGAACATTAAAAGTGCCATTAAGTGGTGGTATGAAGCAAATACAACTTTTTTGTCATATGCATTTTATTAGTAAAGTAACCCAAAACTCATGGTTTTAACCTTGTTGCTAATAACTAAATTGCCTGCTGTTTTGGCTTTAATTTCTAACAAAGCCAGGTCAGTTATTACTTTATAGATACAGGCAACACCGGTTAGTGACAGGCTACTTTTGCCCAATAGCTTCGCTTCAGCTTATTTAATAGTAGCCATAAAGTAGTGTTTTCCCCGCAACATGAAATCCGTTTTACAGCCCTTACTTTAGTACTATAAATGAACAAAAAGTTAAAATAAGAATTATTTGCATTTAGGTGTTGACAACTATATAAATCTAACTGATAATCAATCTCAACAAGAAGAAAGTACATTGCTTTTTGTGACGGTAAAGTTCATTTGTTTCTCGACCCTGAAACAACGTGTGGCTCACGTTAAAGCCAAGATTATCTGTAATTAATCACAACGCCCCTTGATATTGATTGCAGATAATCGTCTATTACTTACTTGCTACATTGCTCATATCGGTGACGGTTGATATGAAACTAAAAAGCCCTTACGGGCTTTTTTTATGCCTGTAATTTAATATAAAGCCAACATAAACTTAATGAGAACTATTTTCATTAAGGTGTTGACAGTCACTCAAATCTAACTGATAATCACTATCAACAAGAAGGCATGCATTGCTTCTTGTGACGGAAAAATTCATGTGTTTCTCGACCCTGAAACAAACGTGTGGCGCACGTTAACAGCTATGGAAACCTGTTATAAACCACAACGTCCCTTGCTGTTTATGACCTGTTTCCGCCCTACTCATTTACTTGCTACATTGCTCATATCGGTGACGGTAGATATGAAACTAAAAAAGCCCTTACGGGCTTTTTTTATGTCTGTAATTTAATGCGTAAGGCTTTAACCTACGCTTTAAAAATTAACGGCGGTTTTTTCGTGCACGTGCTCGGCGTTGTTTTTTCTCTTCTTCTTTGGCTTGCTTTTTCGCTTCTGCCGCCGCGCGCAATCCAGCTACCATTATTTCTTCCTCTTCACGCATGGCAGGTGTCTCCATGGTAATACGACCAATAATGCCATCTCGTAATTCATTAATTAGAATTTCTGACATTTTATACGTATCGATTTGGTTGCCACCGCGAATACAGCCACGTTTTTTACCCGCCATTTCAACAAATTCCCAATCGCTTTCTGGCAATTCATCTAATTTATAGCGCGCTTTTAAAAGCTCAGGATAGGCATGTAATAAATACTCAGCGGTGTAGCTTGCCACTTCTTCGTACTCAATAGCGGTATCACGTATTGCTCCGGTTGCGCCTAAACGATAACCTGAGTTTTCGTTTTCTAATTTTGGCCACAGCATCCCAGGCGTATCGTAAAGCATAATGCCATCATCAAGTTTAATACGTTGCTGCGCCTTAGTCACTGCAGGCTCATTGCCGGTTTTAGCCACTATACGTCCAGCAAGTACATTAATGAGCGTAGATTTACCTACGTTAGGAATCCCCATGATCATAGCTTTAATTTGCTTATCGGCACCGACTTTATGTGGTACTAACTTTTTACACAGCTCATTAATACGATGCACCTCTGCGGCTTTATCGTTACCAAATGCAATCGCTTTTACGCCGTTTTCTTGCTCAAAGTAATCCTTCCACGCTTGGGTCATTTTAGGGTCAGCTAAATCGGCTTTATTCAATATTTTGATGACCGGCTTACCTTCACGCAAAGTAGCCACCATCGGGTTTTCGCTACTGTAAGGAATGCGCGCATCTAGCACTTCAATGATCACATCCATTTGTGGCATTATTTCTTTAATTTCATTTCGGGCTTTATTCATGTGCCCAGGGAACCACTGGATAGCCATTTTTAACTCCTAACATATAATTTGTAGCTATTTTAACTGGCAATTCATTTAATTGCGCTATACTGGCGCAAATTTTTTCAGATTAGATATTATGGCTCTCAAATCTACCATTATTAAAGCGCAACTATCGCTTAGCGATATGGACCGTCACGTATACCAAGACTTTAATTTAACCTTGGCACAACACCCTTCAGAAACTGAGCAGCGTTTGATGATCCGCTTACTAGCGTTTGCACTTAATAGCTGTGATGGATTAGAGTTTACTAAAGGTTTATGTGCTGATGATGAGCCGGAGCTTTGGCATGTCAATTACAGCGAAGAAATAGAGCTGTGGATTGAGCTGGGGTTACCAGATGAAAAGCGCCTTAAAAAAGCCTGTAATAAAGCTAAAAAAGTAGTTTTATATACCTATGGCGAGAATAACCAAGCTATTTGGTGGCAAAAGCATCAGCCTAAATTGTACGAGTTTAAAAACCTAAGCATTTTTAGCCTTGATTATGCTGCTACTCAATTATTAGCTGCGTTGGTTGATCGTAATATTAAATTGGCTATTACCATTCAAGATGGTGAAGTTTGGGTTAATACCGACACCACTAACATTGAGATAAAACCTCAGCAATTAATGTAACTAGAATAGGTTATACCAATTGCATTAAATTAGTTATCCATTATAGCTACAAAGAAATAAGTCGATAACAAGGCGAAAATGATGACATATAGTTGTTCTATATAAATAATTTTTAACGCAGGTAGCGGATTATTTAATATGTTTTTAATAAAATTGGTATTAGGGGGCGTATGAAAGTTAAACGCGTTATTGTTTTACATGGCTTGTATATGTCTGGCTTGGTTATGCGCCCGTTATGTTCACGTTTGGAAGAGTCGGGGGTTAAAGTTTTAAACCTAACCTACAATACTCGTGACCCTAATCGAGATGCTATTTTTACGCAAATAGATGAGTTTATTAGCGATGAGCCTTCTGCTTTAGTCTGCCACTCTATGGGGGGCTTAGTTGCCCGCGCCTATTTAGAAGCAAACTCAGCGCCAAGTCATCATGTTGAAAAGGTGATCACCTTAGGGACGCCACATACTGGCAGCCATATTGCTGAAAAAATGCAGCAAAAAGGGTTCGAACTATTATTAAAAAATAGTGTTGAATTTTTACTGTCTAAGAATGGTGATTGGCCTTTTAAAGCCAAGCTATACAGTATTGCCGGCGACTTACCGATTGGTTTAATGCCACTCATTGTAAAAGGCAGCCGCTCTGATGGTACCGTACTGCTAGATGAAACCAAACTTAAAGGTATGGCTGAACACAAAGTGTTTCACTTAAGCCATACCAGTATGATTTACTCTCGCCAAGTCGTTAATTATATTCTTGAGCGCTTGAACGAGGACATTTAGTCCTCGGCTGCAGCGGCCACTTTATAGCTGATCAAAAATATAATACCCAACACCAGCGGCATTGGTGCAGCGATATAACCAAATGTATCAGAGTTTGCAAAACTCGCACCCGCTAAGTGCGCAACTAATCCAACAACAAACGCGACCAAAGCAATACCAATAACGATGAGTTCAGCTTTATTCTCTTTACGTGTTTTAGCTTCCATTATTTCTCTCCGCATCTAATCAAGTAGCCCCTTAACTTAATAAAAGTACTCTCTATCAAGTTGGGTTATATTGATTATGCGCTTTACTTGTGCGCGTTTTTTGACCTAAATCAATAAATAAAATAAGTCTGCGCTGCGCCTGTCAAAAGCTTGTTTTAGATCATATTTTATACTCAGCAAAGCACTAAATTTTCTGCTCATGGTAGTATTTCTATAAACACAACCCATATCTATTGAACAGCGTTAGTTAATTTATTTATAAAACCACAGATACGCTGATAGCTTTTAGCTATGGCATCAATATGTATAAACGATTTTATTCATAGACGATTATGAGCAATACTTATTTCAATGAACAATATTTAAAAAATTCATAAAAACGGTTATTTAAGGAGCAAGGTATGTCGCAAGTAAATGCAATTGGTTTAAACAGTACAAAAAGTGAAGATATTATTAAGTCACTGAATACACTTTTAAGCAGCTATCAAATTCAATATATGAATGCCCGCGGTTTTCACTGGAACATTAAAGGCCGAAACTTTTTTGAATTACATTTAAAGTTTGAAGAAATTTATAACTTACTACTATTAAAAGTAGATGAAATCGCAGAACGTATTTTAACGCTTGATGGTGCACCGCTACATGCGTTTTCAGATTACTTAGAAGTAAGTGAAATTAAAGAAGCAAAAGGGATCAGTGATGGAGTTACCGCTGTAGAGAACTTACTTGCCGGATACAGCAGCTTAATTAAAATGCAGCGCGATATTCTTGCACAAGCCTCTGAAGCGGATGATGAAGGTACCGCATCATTAATGAGTGATTACATTAAAGAGCAAGAAAAGCTAGTGTGGATGTTAAAAGCCTACCTAGATTAAGTTATTTTAAAAATAGAAAGCCTCAGTCATTACTGAGGCTTTTTTGTCACTGTACTATTACTATGACAATGCGATAAAAAAGGCCATTTCTAATGCTTTTTCTTCTAAGCTTTTAAAGCGACCCGATGCGCCACCATGCCCTGCATCCATGTCAGTTTTAAACACTAAAATATTATCATCCATTTTATATTCACGCATTTTAGCCACCCACTTCATTGGCTCCCAATATTGTACTTGTGAGTCATGCAAGCCGGTTGTCACCAGTATATTAGGGTAGTGTTGCGCGCTAATATTATCGTACGGTGAATACGCTTCAATAATCTCGTAAAAATGGGGGTCGTTTGGGTTACCCCATTCATCATACTCATTTGTTGTAAGCGGAATGCTTTCATCTAACATGGTGGTGAGCACATCTAAAAATGGCACATGACAGCCCACTCCACAGTAAAGTTCAGGCGCTTGATTTACCACAGCTCCCATTAATAACCCCCCAGCACTGCCACCAGAGGCAAACACTTTACTTTTGTTGCCGTATCCTTGCTCAGTGAGCGCTTTGGTTACATCTATAAAGTCATTAAAGCTATTTTGTTTATGCTGTTTTTTACCATGTTCGTACCATGAACGCCCTAGCATTTCACTACCACGCACATGCGCAATCGCATAGACAAAGCCACGGTCGAGTAAGCTAAGTGACGTACTCGAAAAACTAGGATCTATGGTGATCCCATACGCGCCATAACCATATTGAAACAACGGATTTGAACCATCTTTTTTAAAGCTATCTTTACGATATACCAACGACACCGGCACTTTTACCCCATCTCGAGCGCTTACCATAAGTCGCTCTGACTGGTAGTCATCTGCGTTAAAATCACCGAGTACTTTTTGTTGTTTAAGTAAGGTTTTTTCACCGGTGGTTAAATCAACATTATAAAGCGAGCCAGGAGTCGTTAAGCTCGAATAGTAAATGCGTGCATGGGTTACACTTGGCTCTGGGTTCATCGCAATAGCGGCGTAGTAACAAGGATCATCAAACTCAAGGTTCATTCGCTCGGCGTTTTTATTAACCACAACAAAACGTGCCTGGCCTTGTTCGCGCTCGCTAAGCACTAAAAAGTCGTTAAATAATTCAACGCCTTCTAATAATACATTTTCACGATGAGGGGTATGTGTTTGCCACTGGCTTTTATCAGCAATGGTGCTGCTTGTCGCGGTCATTAATCTAAAGTTTTTAGCTTGCCAGTTAGTCACTATATAAAAAGTATCACCAAGCTTATCAATATCAAATTCATGGCCCTCTTCACGCGGTATTAAAGCAGTAAACTCACCTTTAGGCTGATTGGCGTCAAGTATCCACATGTCGTTAGTTTCTGTGCTAGCTAAATCAATAATAATTAAGCTTTCATCACGACTTTTACCTAAGCCCATAAAAAAGCTGCTGTCTTGCTCTTCGTATACCAACACATCTTGGTGTTGCTCACTCCCTAGCTCATGTCTAAAAACTTGATAACCCAATAAAGTTTTTAAATCCTTTTTTACATAAAATACGGTTTTATTGTCGTTCGCCCAAACAACCTGCCCCTCGGTATTTTCAAGTACATCGTCGAGCATTTTATTATTGTTCAAATCTTTAAAGCGAACCGTGTAAATACGTCTGCCGTCAATGTCCTCAGAGTATGCCATTAATTGCTCATTGGGGCTCAGCGCCACTTCCCCTAGCTCATAAAACTCATAGCCGTTGGCAAGTTCATTAACATCAAGTAGTAACTCTTTATCAGCCATTACCATACTGCTGCTGCGATAATGGCGTGCATATTCATCATCTCCGCGAACCTCTGAGTGATACCAATACAGGCCATCTTTTACCGGTACAGTGTTATCATCTTTTACAATACGGCCTTTAAGCTCTTCAAATAATGCACTTTGTAATGGCTTAATGGGGGCTAACTGCTCATCACAATAGGTGTTTTCTTGTGCTAAATGCGCGAGTATTTCGGCATTTTGTCGTTCATCATCGCGCATCCAATAATAATCATCACTACGTGTTTTTGCGTGAGTTGTCAGCGCATGAGGTTGCTTTTTAGCAATAGGAAAATTAGGCAATAAGCTTAAAGAATAATCAAAAGAAGACACAAAAAAAACCGCTTAAAAAATAACAATGGCGGCCAGTTTATCATAAAAATAAAAAAGCCCACTCATAGTTGAGTGGGCTAAAGCGGTATAAATTCGATAACTAAAAACTACGTGCATTTTATTGTTGTCGTTATACCTAAGGGAAGTTGATTTACTGTATTTGCTGCCAAGCCATAGTCCAGCTTTCGCCAACTCCAGGCTCAAACATAGTTTTATGCTTATCTACACGGCAAAACTCGCTAAATGGCCATGCCTTACACTGGTATATATGCCCAGTTTTTGGCTGTAGTACTTTGGTGCCCGCACTATACATATCACCATTTTGAGGATAAATTGCGTCGTATCCGAGGCTATTTACAACAACTAATTTTTTATTTTTTTCAGCGCGATTAAAATGGACCACCGCGCTACAAATACCACTACTTTCAAGTGCAAATATTTTGTTATGTCGATACGCAACAACCAATCCTTGCTCTGTCATTCTGCCAGCGCACACCAGCGGAATGTGCATATTAATATGCTCAACTACCAGTAAACTCCAGGCATGGGGTTCACCCTGCTCTGGAGAGAGTATTTCATAATCAAAAGCTAGCTGAGATAATTCGCCATGCTCATCGTAAAAGCTCACACTAACCGTATCACCAACAAATAGCTGGCTATACTGATCCAGTCCAAGACAACCAATAGTTAACCATTCTCCACACGCTAATGATGAATGTATAAACACTGCAACACCTTAAAGAATCAAACGTCGCCCATATCATATGGCTTACAACAGGCAAACTAGCTCGTAGGCTAATATGCGTTAACCAATATCGAATGATTTTAATTCGCAATGTTGCAACAATCAAACAAAAGAATGTAATCAAAGTTTAAAAGTAGTACTTAAGTTTAAATTTGCAAGAATAAAAAAAGCCAACCGATTTAACGGTTGGCTTTTTTATTCAACTGCATGATATGTGTGGTATTAACTCACACTCACCTTTTTACTTGCAAACGGGCGTTTAATTAGCGCCCCAATATCAGTTAAAATAATATACAAACACGGCACCAAAATAAGGGTGATTAGTGTTGCAAACATAACAGCAAAACCAAGTGCTACCGCCATCGGTATTACAAATTTAGCTTGTAAACTAGTTTCAAACATAATCGGTAATACGCCAGCAAAGGTAGTAATTGAGGTAAGTAGTATGGGTCTAAAGCGTGCACAGCCTGCTTCAATAACCGAATCTTTTATACTAATACCAGCACGACGCGCCTGATTAATGAAATCAGTCATTACTAATGAGTCATTAATAACTACCCCAGCCGCGGCAATTAAACCAAAGCCCGACATTAAGCTAATGTCTAAGCCAAACCAAAAATGCCCCCATATTGCGCCCGTTAAACTAAATGGAATAACCGACATTACAATTAATGGCTGAGAGTAACTTTTTAGCGGCACGGCAAGTAATATGTAAACTAAAATCATACCGCCAGCAAAAAATAGTAACTGCTCATTAGCTTGAGCTTGTTGTTCTTCAATTGCGCCACCGAGTTCTGACTTAACGCTTGGGTATTCATCTAGTAATTGTGGCAGTAGGTTTTCTTTTACTTGCTTAACCACTTCTCCAGGTTCAATCACTTCCTCATCAATATTGCCATATACATAAACAGTACGATAGCCGCCTTCACGACGAATATAACTAATACCTGGGGTTTCAGTTAACTCAACCACATCTCCTAGCAGCACTTCCCTACCTTGTGGCGTGGTGATAACCGCGTGTTTAAGCGATGAAAACGCTTCACGGGTAAGTTTAGGGTAACGTACCATCACCCGCACTTCTTCACCGCGGCGAATAACACGTTGCGCCTCACCACCATAAAAACTCGCACCTACTTGATTTGCAATTGAGGCCAAATCTAACCCTAAGTCAAAAGCGACTGGTTTTAAGCTCATTTGTACTTCTTTGCTAGCAGGGTCAATGGTAGAGCTTATGTCGAATAAGCCTTCTTGTTGCTGCAATAATCCAATAAAGCGACGCCCGGCTTCATTCAATGTATCAATGTCAGAGCCATACAGTAAATAGCCGAACTCACCGCCACTACCGCCGCCTCCACCGCCAACATCATCTTGAATAGTTAACGATTTAACACCTGCAATATTTGGCATAGCTTCACGCCAGCGGCGCGAAAGCTCAAAAGCATTATAAGGGCGTAAATCTTCATCAACCAATGGCGCTAGTAGTTGCGCCTCTGTACGACCTTGATTAAATACCAATACATCGCGAATCATTTTTTGCCCTTCTTCGCGCGCTGTTTGCTTATCTATTTCAAGCACCATGGCTTCGATTTGGCGAATAGCATTAATAGTTTGGATGTCTGATACGTTATCGTTCATCTCAAGATTAATTTGCGGGAAGTCATGCGGCACTTTAGGTGATGGGATCATTCTCACCTGATTAGACGATATTAACGCAAAGGTGAAAATTAATAGCGCAACAAAACTAAATAGCACCGTCCAACGCCACTTTATACAAGTAACAATAAACTGCCTATACGGCCCATTTACAAAACCAAAAAAGCGCTTATTAAAGCGCGCTCGCCAACCGTCAGGGTTAATAGGAGAAAAGTGAGTATGCGCAATGTGTGCCGGTAATATCAGCTTAGATTCAATCAAGCTAAATATTAGGCATAATATTACCACCACTGAAATACCTATAAAAAAGGAACTTTCAGGCCCGCTTGAAAGCGTAAATGGTGCAAATACCGCAATGGTTGTTAGTACACCAAAGGTGGCAGGGGTTGCCACTCGTTTAGCGCCATTAACTACATTAACAACACCGCCGCCTTTTTTTTCTATTTCTGTGTAAGCACTTTCACCTATGACTATGGCATCGTCTACCACAATCCCCAGCACCATAATAAAGGCAAATAAAGACACAATATTAATCGTGATACCAAATAATGGCATCAGCATCATCGCACCTAAAAAGCACACTGGTAAACCAATCATTACCCACAGTGCAAGCTTAAAACGTAAAAATAACGAAAGCATAAGGGCAACTAAAATTGCACCTTGCAGTAAATTAGCTTTCATCATGTCTAAGCGCGCATTTAGGTAATAAGTAAAGTCCATTAATGGCTCTATACGTACACCCAATGGCAGTTCTTTATTTTTTTGATCAATATACGCTTTAACCGAATCAGCCACCGGAATAATATTTTGATCTTCTGTGGCTTTTACCGATAAATAAACCGCATTTTCGCCATTAAATTTAAAGTAACGTTCACCTTCAACAAACTGATCTTTGATAATAGCGATATCTTGTAGCAACACTTTGGCACCGTTCGCGCCAATTTTTACCGGAATTTGCCTAAACTCTTCACCAGAATAAAACTGATTTTCTACTCGAACCGAAATAACGCCAGCATCAGTTTTTAGTTGTCCGGCTGAAAAATTAGCCGAATAGCGACGTACCGCATTTGCTACATCCGATAAAGTTAAATTATATTGGCGAAGTGTGTCTGGCTCTATTTCTATGGCAATTTCATCCAATGGCACATCGTTTACCACTAAAGATACATTCGATAACTGCAGTAGTTCGTCTTCAACCTGGTTCGCTATTGGCTTAAGCTCATTTAACGGTAAGTCGGCAACTAATGTCATACCAATTACATCTTGGCGAAACTCTATTTGGCTAATGGTGACTGGTTCCATTCCCGCAGGAAAAGTCGCAATACCATCAACTCGCAGTTTTACTTTATCGAGAACGTCGGTAAGTTCTGCGTCGGTGTTAATTTCAAGGGTGGCAGAACCGCCATTACGAAATGCGCGATACACCCCTTTTTTAATTTCGGTAATATCTTTTAACGACTCTTCAACTTTTATTAAGATGCTTTCTTCAATTTCCTGTGGCGACGCCCCAGGGTAGTTTGCATTCACCGTAATATAGTTAACTTCTATATTCGGAAACATTTGTCGCTGAATAGTAAAATAGCTTATAAGCCCCATGACAATGATAAAAAACATCATCAAATTGGCAGCAACAGAGTTGTTAGCAAAATAAGCAATTAACCCTGTTTGTTTACTGGTATTGGGTTGCTCTGTGTTATTCATAACTCACCCTACCTTAAAGCTTTTCAATAGATGCATTGTCTGCTGCATCCGTACTTTTAGTCTCTGTCAAACTAGCTACCTTTACTGCCATCCCTTTTTGTGGATATTCTGGTAAGGTAGTAACAAGCTTGTCGTTGGCTTCTAAGCCATCACTGATATAGAAGTATTCACCTTCTTCACGAATTACTTTCACCTTGCGTGGCTCTAATTGCTGCTCATCATTAACTATCCATACAGTTTGGTTATTTACTAACTCTTGCGGTAAACGATAAATATTATTGAGCATAGTACCGGCAAAGTTTACTTGTACATAGGTGCCAAATTTAATTGCAGGTTGCTGGTTAGTAAGCCCATAAGGGTCTTCAATTCGAATCACTAGACTACTCATACGGGTCGCGTTATCTACAATCCCTAAGTCGCGATCTATCGCTGCTTGGCGAGTAAACCCATTTAATCCTGTTTTAATAACAGTTGCCTTTACCCCTTTAACGCGTTCAGGTAAAAACACACTATCAAAGCCTGCAATAGGAATAATCACCTCGGCCGTTTCAATATTATTCAGCTCGGCAACTTGAGCGCCCATAGTGACAAACTGACCAACACCTACATTACGACTCACCACTAGTGCATCATATGGTGCGCTCACTTCGCAATTATCTAAATCGCGTTGTGCCCTTTTTAATGCAGCTTGCGCCGATTTAACAGCGGCCTGCGCACTCAACACTTGTGGTTTACGTAAAAATAAATCTGTACGCGCTTTATTTGGGAAACGTTTTGCTTCATCTTCTGCAACTTTAGCTTGCGCTTGCTCTTCAATTAACATCGCTTGCGCGCGGGCAAGTTCAGCCTCGGCTTGCAAAACTGCGGCTTCGTAGTTATCTTTTTCAATTGTAAATAGGGTTTCACCGCGGCCCACAATCCCACCGGCTACAAAGCTCGGATGCCAGCTAACTACCTCACCGGATACTTGAGCTGAAAGCTGGGTATTTTCAAGCGGCTGCACTTCACCATAACTATTAATAATAACTTGATGATTATTTGCGGAAACGGCTTCAACCTGCACCGTTGGACGGGTGTCTATGACTTCTTTTTTATCTGACTCTTTTGCAATCGCATTAATTGCAGCAAAACCGGCCACACCTAATGCCAATGCTACGAACGGAAAAATCCACCTAAGTACATTACCTTGCATCTTTTTTTACTCCCAAATTACTATTAGCACCATGATACCAAAGCTTAATGAAACATTAACGTGACATTTGTAAGCAACTGTTACAAAAAAGTATAGGCAAGGTCTTGCTCGATAAAGTATAAACCCTTAGAAAGCCTCGTGGATTCGCTCTATAAATGTATTGTTACAAATTTTTACCATTATAAATCATAAAGCTAAATACTTTGAGTTAGTATTTAGCAAAGATGCTGTGCGAAACCGCATGACACACCGTACAGTAAAATCATATTAACAACTACAAAAGACAAACTATGAAATTAACCGCACTTACCTTGGCGCTTAGTATAGCGCTTGGCAGTAGCTATACTGTTGCTGCCGAAAAAAAAGAAGAAAAAGAGCCACACACATTAAGTGAAATGATTGAAGGCCAAACCGAATTTGTTGGCATTTTTAATCTTTACCAAGATAAAAAAACCGGCGACCACCTAATGGTAATTAACGAGTCACAACTCGATACTCCTTTTGTTTATTTTGCACACACCATTGACGGCGCGACTGATGCGGGCCACTTTCGTGGCGCGTACCGTGAAACAAAGTTAATCGAATTTAGAAAATACTTTGATCGTATCGATATTATTAGCAAAACCCCGCGCTACTTATTTAACGAAAATAGTGCGCTAGCTAAAGCCAGCGAGGCAAACATTAGCGAAGCAGTACTTGCAAGTATAAAAATAGAAAAGCAAGAAGAGGGTAAAATAGCCTTTAATGTTAACAAGCTATTTTTAAGTGAAGCCCTGCATAAAGTATCGCCAACACCTAATCCGAACGATAAAAATGCTAAAAAGCGTTTTAAAGTAGGTAAATTAGATGATAAAAAATCACGTATCATCAAACAGCGCCCATACCCTAACAACCTAGATCTGGTGGTTGATTATGTTTTTACTAATAGTAGCCCAACCGTTCGAGGCTCAGGTGCGATAAGCGATCCACGAAGCGTGTCAGTAAAAGTACAGCATTCATTTGTGGCTTTACCTGAAAATAGTTATCAACCTCGCCTTGATGATGCGCGCATTGGTTATTTCACCAATCAGTTTGATAAAATGACATCAACTGACTGGGCGCCATATCAAGATGTAATTAAGCGTTGGGATCTACAAAAGAAAGATCCAAGTGCTGCACTTTCAGAGCCAGTAAAGCCAATTACTTGGTGGATAGAAAATACCACGCCTATTGAGTGGCGAGATACAGTACGTGACGCTGTACTTGCTTGGAATAGCTCATTTGAAAAGGCTGGCTTCAAGAACGCACTGGAAGTAAAAGTACAACCTGATGATGCCGATTGGGATGCTGGTGACATTAACTATAATGTACTGCGTTGGACTTCATCGCCTAAGCCACCTTTTGGTGGATATGGACCAGCATTAGCTAACCCGCTAACCGGTGAAATTTTAGGCTCAGACATTATGCTTGAGTTTGTATTTATGAAAAACCGCTGGATATACGATACGCTTTATACTCAAGGCACTATGAGCCATACCCAACCAGGAAGCAACACTGAGCTTAATTGCTCTTTAGGTCATGAATTACAACAAAACCTAATACTTGCAAAAGGCTTAGCGAATGGCGCTGATATTGAAGATACTGAAATGTTACGCCAAGGCTTAACTCAGCTGGTTTTACATGAAGTAGGGCATACTTTAGGTCTTAATCACAACATGAAATCTTCTATTTTGTGGGATGAGAAAGAAGTTCACGACAAAAGTAAAACCCAAGGTATAGTAACCGGCTCAGTAATGGACTATGCGCCAGCAAATATAGCGCCAACGGGTGTGACTCAAGGCGATATTTTCCAAACTAAACCCGGTCCGTACGATGATTGGGCAATAAACTACGGCTATAGCGCAGCACTTAAAGATGAAGCAGCAGAACAAGCTCGTCTTGATAAAATACTTGCTCGCTCAAGCGAACATGCGCTTGCCTTTGGTAATGATGCCGACGATATGCGTGCACCAGGTCGCCATATAGACCCTCGCGTGATGATAGGTGACTTGTCGTCTAACCCTGCAGCTTACGGGGCAGATAGAATGGCCCTGATCAATACACTCTTTTCAGAACTTAAAGATAAAGCCACAGTAAAAGGCGAGTCTTACCAACAGCTTGTTACTTCTGCTAACAGCCTATTTGGCCAATACCGTGCACAAGCAGGCGTGGTATCTCGTCAAATTGGTGGGGTTTATGTAGAGCGTGCTGTCGTAGGTGATGAAAATGCAGCTAAGCCTTTTACACCGGTGCCACTTGAGCGCCAAACCCAAGCAATGGCTATTTTAGCTGAGTATGTGTTTGCTCCAAATGTACTGCAAAGCATGCAGCCTTTGTATAACTTTATGCAGCAGCAGCGTCGTGGGTTTAATCATTATGGTAAAAACGAAGACCCTAAACCGCATAAAATGATTTTAGGCATGCAAAAAGGTGTGTTAGCGCAACTACTGCATCCTGCTGTGTTACTACGTATTTCAGACACTGCTTTATATGGAAATGAATACAGCCTTACGCAATTTATGGAGGATTTAACTGCAAGTATCTTTGTTGATAACAAAAACGCTAATTCAATCAGTCATAACTTACAGATTGAATACGTAAATCAGCTTATTGCAATTGCAGGCTTAGAAAAAGCAAGTAAATACGATAACTTAGCGAAAACAGCCGCGCTATATCAGCTAACTCAAATAGCCGATCAAGATGTTGCATGGGGTGCAGACACCGCAACCAAAGCACATAAAAAGTATATTGATCGCTTAATTAGCAAAGCGCTAGAAGCGTAAATAACACTGACTAAACCAAGGCCACGTTTTACGTGGCCTTTTTTACACTAATTCAAAGGTAAATAGTACCTTTTAGGTATCTTACCGCATGACCCGTTAATGTCACTGTTGTACTGCCCACTTCACAATGTAACTTCCCACCCCGTTGTGAGGCCTGATAAGCACTTAAAGAGTTTTTGCCAAATTGTTCTGCCCAATAAGGGGCAAGCCCGGTATGAATTGAACCGGTCACAAAGTCTTCATCACCACCACTGGCAGGCCAAAAATAACGAGAAATAAAGTCATACTCAACACTCGGTGCTGTTGCAACCACATCTAATGGGGCTAATTTTTTTAGTTGTTCATTGGTTGTTTTCAGATCTACAACCTGCTGCTCATTATCATAAATAGCAAAATAAGCTTGGCGGTTTTTCAGCACTTTAATAGGTTGTATAGACAGGCCAGCTAATAAAGCATCAGGGATAAGCTGAACCTCTTCAGGGGCTTGTTTAGGAAAGGTCATAGCAAAGCTGCCATCGTTATTTTTATTAACAATCAGTTTGCCCACCGCCTCTGCGCTAAAGCGCACCTGCGATATACTATGTTGCTCACAAAGCACATAGGCCGCAGCCAAAGTAGCATGGCCGCAAAAATCAATTTCCATTAACGGCGAAAACCAACGTATCGCAAAGCTTCCATCAGCCAACTGACAAGTAAAAGCAGTTTCAGATACGTTATTTTCAGAAGCGATATTCAGCATAAGATCATCACTAAGCCACGACTCTAGTGGGATCACAGCGGCATAGTTACCTTTAAACAGTTCACTGCTGAACGCATCGATTTGATGGATAGTTAATTTCATAGTGGGCACTTTTTATTTATTGGTCACTCAAAGTGCCACAAATGAAATTAACGGTCACTATAATTTTATGCCAACACAGGACGTACGCGATAATACTGCATACACGCAAACTGCACCGCATTAGTCAGTAATATCATAACAAACATTAGTATATGCGAAGTACTTTGCACAGGCATAGCAAGCTCTGCAAACAAACCACAGATACCAGCTATAAATTGTAAACTAAAATAGCGAGCACTAAGGTTACTAATATTCCCTGTGCGAAGTGTTTTGTAGGTTTGTGGCATAACTCGTACTGAACTCATGATTAAGCCCACATAGGTTAAGCCATTAAGTACCACAGCGGTATCTAAGTTGGGGTTAAGTAACAACAAAAATGGCAATAACGAAAAGCTAAGCATGCCAAGCAACTGCAAATTTTGACGCTTAGCGGCATTATAGCGAGCAAAAAAGTATAAAATTAGTCCGCTTAAAAAGCCTGTCGCAAAAAACGGCAAAGCAATATAAAAGCGAGCAAAGTAAAGATTGTAGCTAATAAAGTACACACTTTGCGCTAAACCAAATGTCATCATTAACAGTGATACACCTGATACACTGCGGTTTTTTATAATTTTATTGAGTAACGGTAAAAAACTAAAAACCAAAATAAATACTGACAAAATAGGCAAATAATACGCCAAAGCAAACCTCGCTCGTTACATTGTTGTTAATGAAAAGGAAGAAATAAAACATTTTTTAAACATTTGTTTTTAAAGGCTTTATTCATGTGCGCGCATTGTAGGACTGGCTAGCTTTTATACAAGCTTCACACCAACTTTAATTTCCTCCTGTGGCAACCTGAGTATACAAAAACCGTTACTAAAACTTCACAGTCTCACCCTTTTACAATTGCAACACAAATGATAACTGTTATCATACGCATATCTACAGATTAACATGCAAGCCTAAGTAATGAGAAAAACACTGTTTAAAGTTCATAGTTGGTTGGCGCTAATTGCCATTATTCCGTTAATTGTTATTAGCATTACTGGCAGTGTTTTAGTGTTTAAAAGTGAAATTGATGGCCTACTGATGCCAGATAAACACTTTGTGGTACAGCAACAAGCTGCACGTTTGCCTATGGACTCATTAATAAATAAAGCCGAAGCAGCCTTTCCTGAATATGTAGTAGGAAGCTGGGAGCTTTTTAATAACAGCACCGCTGACCGGCTTTATTTGGTTAAGCGTGGAACTGACGATTGGTATAAGTTGCATTTAGACCAATACACAGGAGAGGTTTTATCAGAACCAGTAAGCACCACTCATTATTTTACTGACTGGTTTTTAGAGCTCCATTATACTTTTTTACTTAACGACTTAAAAAGCTTACCAGGGCAAACAGGTACCGTATTAGGCTTCTTTTTTGCTCTATTTTTATTAACTTTAGGTATTACTGGCTTAATTATTTACCGCAAATTTTGGCAGCGACTATTTAGCGTACGCTGGCGAGCAACTTTGCAGATAGTACTAAGCGACATTCATAAAATGACTGGAGTATTAGGTTCACCTATCCTTATCGTTTTAGCGATTACCGGTGGTTATTTTAATGGCGCTGTGTGGTATCACGAAGTAATAGAACACGCAGAAGAAGAGCACTACACTATTGCAAATAAATTATATAGTGACGACATTTCTTTTGAGCGCATTCTTAATGATAGTAAGCTGCAAATACCCACTTTTAACACTACTTTTTTAGTTTTCCCGCGAGAGCCTGATGAAAATATTACTCTTTATGGCGAAGTAAATACCAGTAATCCACTTACCAGTGAATACGCCAATACCATAACCTACAATAAGCAAACAGGTGAACACATGGCTAACTGGGATATTCGTGAAACCGGAGTTGGTTGGCAAGTAATTGATAGCTTTAGAAAACTACACTTTGGCTATTTTGCTGGGCTTATCAGTAAAATACTTTGGTGTATTGTTGGTCTTAGCCCTGTATGGCTGGCTGGTACAGGCTTTTATTTATGGCTTACACGCCGTAAACGTAAAAAGCAATCACACAAAAATCGCTTAAGTAAGCATCGCACTGTAAGTGCTTGATTATAAAGTCACCTCATTGTAATCTTAAAAGTCACAGTGAGGTGATTTATGAAATATCTAGTTTTTACACTTAGCTTTTTTTTAGCTGCATGCAGTAGCACTCAACCAGCAGTGCAAATTAAAAAGGTACAGCTTACACAAGTAATTAACCACTCTCTTTTCAAGCGTGTTGAAACCCCTAATGAACACAGTGTTTTTGAGCTTCCAGAACCTGAAAAAGAAAAGTTTTTAGCTTATGCACAGAAGCGCTTAAATGAGATACGTGCTGATGAAATTGTTTTTAACTACCTAGAAAACCAGCTTACCAACTTTAAGTATCACGGTGATACACTAACATCCAAACAAACTATTGAACGCTCACAAGGCAACTGTATTAGCTTAGCTATATTGACACAAAGCTACGCCACGCTTTTAGATCTTGACACCAGTTTTCAAGAAATGACCAGCGAACCTGTGTATGCCAAAGAGGGAAGTTTAGTTTACATAGCCAACCATTTTAGAACCAAAGTTTACGCACCGGAAGAAGAAACTGATGATAACTTTATTGTATTTATTCGCCCAGGCACTTTAATAGATTACTTCCCAACCCGCGGCAGCTTTTATGCTGGCAGCGCCACCTATAATGATTTACTCAATAAGTTTTACAGCAATTTAGCGGCGGAGGCATTAGCTAAAAATAAACTCAATACAGCCTACTCTCTTATTTTGAAAGCTAATTCTTTTACTCCTAACGATCCTGAACTGTTCAATATTACGGGTATATTACATCGCCGTGCAGGCGATTTAAAAAGCGCTCAACTGATTTACCAAACCGCACTAAATAGAAACGATATAAGTATAAACTTAATCAATAACTATCGGCTACTCGCAAAAGATCTTGGCAATACAGAGCTAGAAAAACAATTAACAAGCCAATTAATTAATGAAGAAAAAGACCCTTACGAGCTATTGGTTATTGCTAAAAACAATCTGCAAGAAGGAAAGGTAACTCAAGCTAAAAACCACCTTGAGTCAGCAATTGCAAAAGCCCCATATATATCAGAGCTTTACTTAGAGCTTGCAAAAATTCGTTATCAACAAGGTAAGTCTAAACAAACACAAGCCTTGCTTGAACAAGCCATTAAATATGAGCGAGACAATGAAAAGCTCAATATATACCAAGCAAAGTTAGCATCGCTTACTAAGCCAAAGTAGGTTGCTTTTGGGTAATACATATTTAAAAGTGTATTACCCATAATATTAAAGAGAGTAGTAAAAGCTTAACCACGCGCGCATTTCATCTTCAAAGCTGTCACCTTCAACACGCGACAGCCCAGCATTAAAAGTTAGGTCGTTTACGCCTGCAGGCCCCATCCCAAAGCTAAAATCACCTTGGTATTTTAAGCCATAACTTTGTGCATAAACGCTGTTGTCTAATTGATGTTGCTTGTAATAAAGCCAAGGCATGCCTTCTTTAAAGCTGATGCCACCACCATAACCTTGGTAACGCTCTGCAGTTGCACTGTAATAAGGCAGTTCAGCAGCAAGCACAAACTCGCTACTTTGTTGCTGATTAATCAGGTTAGAGCTAAACCCACCTAAAGCTAAAACACTATCGTCTCGCTGTTTTTGTTCAAAGCTCACAAACATGGGAATATTAAATGCTTTACCAAATACTTTTGTTGCCAAGTCATAACCTTGCCAATGACTATTGTGATTCCGCCCATCATAAATACTGGCATAAATACTCTGCCCTATGGCAAATGATTGGCGGTCATGTTGCCATTGCTGAGCAATACTCAACCGTGTCCAATTTTTATGGCTATTTTTATAATCTGTATAGTTATAAGCAAGCTCTGGGGTTAACTGAAGCTGGCCAAATTTCAATGGATGGCTTATTGCAACAAAACCACCTCGGGCGTCAATATCAGCGTTTAAGCTAGGTTGATATTGATGTGATGTACCCAAATTATAATCAAATAGCGCAAGCTTAAACTTTGTATTTAACGCATTGTATTTTGCTTGTACAAAGCCTCCATGTAATGCACCGTCATGCAAATCAATGTTATAACCCGCTTGTAAATCAAGTTGCTTTAATAAGTCGCTACTTTTTATACCTACGCTTAGCAAACTGGTTGACGCTGAATAATACTGTGATCCCAAGGCAAACGTCGCTTGCTGATCAAGTACTGCGTAATCGCTTTGCTCTGCTGTCTCATCGGTATATATTTTTGCCGGTGGCAGAGTATGCTTATTTACCATCAACAATGGAGCTTCACTGTTTACAGCGAGTTCCGTCACGGCTGTGCGGTCTTTTGTTGTTAGCGTTTTTACATCAGGGCCATCGGCATTAATAGAGAAATAAAGTAGTGAACCATCTTCAGTCTCAATCGGGTATGCAAGCGCTTCTTGCCCGTTAGTTAAGCGGGTGAGGGTATTATTTTTTATATGATAATTATAAATATCAGTTTTATTATTTAGGCCAGCAACAAAATAGATAGACTCCCCATTTTGACTAAAACTCGGCTGGCTTAAATATTGATACCCATTAGGCATTGGGACTGACTGCCTAGTATCACCGCTCAAACCTTGTATATACAATTGCCAATTTTCGTTTAATGACGCTGATAAATAAGCTAATTTTGTTTCATCGGGGCTTAGGGTCGGGTAATCGTACGTCGTTTTTAAGCTCTTGGTAAAAAGTGGCGTGATTGCTTGTGTATTAAGATCGACTTTTACTAATTCAGAATACCCAGCTCTTATTTGCTCACCGTAAAGTGTTTCACCATTGCGGGTAACACTAAAACGACGAATACCAGCCAGTTCAGTGAGTTGTTCGACGTTGCCAGTATCTATGTTATAGCTAAAAATGTCAGACACTTTGTTATAAGTCCCCGACTCCTCACTACTGTAGGCATTAAAATAAAGAGTGTTATTGCCTACCCACTGCGGATTGGCAATACCTGCTCGATTTATTTGATTTAATATTTGTTTTTGTTCGCGCTTAAATACACTTGGCGCAGTATCAGGAATATCCTTAGCATCATCTT
The DNA here is from genome assembly GCF_013394165.1 of Pseudoalteromonas sp. Scap06. NCBI lineage: Bacteria > Pseudomonadati > Pseudomonadota > Gammaproteobacteria > Alteromonadales > Pseudoalteromonadaceae > Pseudoalteromonas > Pseudoalteromonas sp. Scap06. Next base: position 3,277,018 of record NZ_CP041330.1, read on the forward strand.
CAAGTAATTGCTTTTGTGCTTTAGTAAATTGCTGTTGCGCTTTAGTGTTGTCTTCAGTGCTATAAATTATGAGCTTGGTATTACTTTTTTTATCACGCTCCACTATGGCAATTTTGCTGCCATCACCAGAAAGAGCGGGGTTGCTAGCGTATAAATCAAGCTTTAACCAAAGCTTGCTATTAAGTGGTGACTCGGTTTGCTCTTGTTGCATTGCTTTGTAAGTGAACTCAGCAATAAATCGACGATATAGCTTGGCAGCGCTTTGCCCGAATACACCAGAAAATGCGTCGTCAAAATCTCGAGGCTTAACCGCCCGCATACGAACCCATACATTATCGACCAGCTGCTCTGAGTAATTTTGCTCTAGCCAGTATAAAAAACGACTTCCCATTAAATACGCCATGGAGCCCGCCATAAAGCCTTCATCACTATTTAGTTGCCCATAGGTCGGAAGCGCTCCTTGCTGAGCAAACTCCCTGAGTATTGCCTCAGAATAGTTATCAAAGAGCCGCCCTCGCCCTGTCATTTTAGACTCAATTAAGGTGGCGTATCCTTCAGCTACCCAGCGCGGTGTGTCACCATAGGTTAAATCGTAAAGATCCCATACCCCTCTAATTTTTTGTTGCCACTCGCTGCGAGTCGGCTGCGCTAAATGAACTAAGTGAATGTACTCGTGCAGCACTAGTAATTGCTGCCAGCCCGATGAGTTTGAGATTACTGTGTCCGATTGTGGTGGCGTAGTAAAAAGCGCCATAACAGGATTATTAGAGGTTGGTAAGGCAAAGCCATTAGCTGCATTTAAAGGATCAAATACCACCACATCGACGATTTTATCAAGGGCACGGTTTTGTTGCTCAAGCACTTTTGTACGGACAATCTCCAGCTCCACCGCGGTCGATTTAGCAAAATCAGTATGTTCACTGCTAAAGTGAACATTAAAATGCTCAGTATGAATGGTTTGCCAATTGGCTGCGAAGCTTGGTGCAGCCAGTAATAAGGCTGATGCAATGAGTGACTTTTTCACAATAATCCCTTAAATAGTGCTTTTAATAATGCTTAGAGTATTATTAAAAGGGAAAAACGGGCAGTAAAAAAGTGTAATAAAGCATGTGCAAATGTGTATTTACACCTGCCTTATTATTTAACCTGAACTTTAGTTATTTTCAACAAGGGAAGTTACATCCAACTACGAGAATCTGACTCAGCCTGCATAAGTGTAAAATCTATAATGAAGTCAGCATCTTGCTGTTTTAAATATGGGACATACGCACCGCCTGCAGCAAGTTGTATATACAGGCTTTTTAAGCCAGAGCGACGCATAAAAAAAGTGCTCACACTGCGAGCGCTTTGTGCTTTGTACAGCTCAAATACTCGGTAATGCACGCCAATCATACCTTTGCGCACCACCATATAAAAACGCCCATCTTGTTGATGAAGGTAATACCCATAACGTTTATATGATAAAAACACTAACGCGGCTAATACCAAAAATAATGCTAATGAAATTAATATATTAAGTTGCATAAAGCTAACTAAAAACCCAGAAGCAACGCTCGGTAGCAAGGCATAAAACACCATATTTTTATATAGCAACGCCCTTTCTACTGCTTTGAATGCCAACTTTTTACTGTTAAACCACGGATAAATCCACTGACACACATTATCAACTTGCTCCTGCGTGAGCACAGGTAACACTAAGGTTTGTTTATTCTTTTTCGCCATATTTGCAGCACCGCCGCTGCTGGCTTGCAAACATTCCACTGTAAAGCGCTTTAATAGCCTGGCAACTAGGTTTTGCTTAATAACTATAGATTGTACTTTATCTAAACTAATTGACAGTTGATGGCGCTCTAACAGCCCTGCAATACGTTTAAATTTATTATTTTTAAAGTAAAGCTGATAGTTATAAAAGCGAATGAGCGACATAGTCACCGATAAAAACACCGCAATAAATACCAACACAATAATTAAAGTAATAACCGCAAATACCGCTGCATTAGCCATCATACCGAGCTCTTGCTGATAAAAACCCTCTATTTTTGTTATAAACTGCTGCTCTAAAAAATCGATAGCCACATTTATAAAGGGAGCAATGGCCGCAAGCGCTAAAATTGCCATGTTCGACATTAAACCAAACTTAGCTATTTCTTTATTTGAAATGAATAAACTATTTTCATTCTGATTTTCAGCATGAAGCTGCGCTGTATTAGCCTCCTCGGTTGATGGTTGCTGCTGCGCTTTATAGTCAAATACCTGTTTGCGCATTTGCTTGGCATAATCACTGGTTACTCCAGGCAATACAGCTTCTTGGGCAACACTGCCGGCAGCATCAAAAATGCAATTAACTAAGCCTACTGGAGTAAAATAAAAGGGTTCTGCTATGTTTACATTTTGCACCCGAGAAAACTTTAAGGTGAGTCGCTCTTTTTTAAATACGCCTTTATTTAGTAAAATTTCATGCTCGTCAGTAATACAAAAACGAAAACTGCGGTAATACAAAAAACAATAGACGAGCAATGAAGTCAGAGCAATCGTGAGCCCAACTTGCCCCCAAAATAGTTTATTTTCTACTTGGGTAACAAAAACCACCAACACGGGCAGTAAATTAAATAAGCCATCTTTGATAAACCGCACACTAAAATGCATCACAAAATAAGCCAGTGCCCAGGGCGACACTTTTTGCCAATTAAGTGAAGATGACGTTATTTGTGTAGCATCAACACTCACTGGCAGTAGCCTCGCTTGTGGTTTCATCGTGGCGATAGCTTTGTACAAATTGACGAATATTTTTGCACTTTTCGTGGGTCAGGCCGCTAATTTGTAAATCAGCACTCATACCACCTGCGCTGTAAAGCCGTAAACTGGCTAAACCTAGTTTTCGCTCTATTGGCCCACGATGTATTTCAATATGCTGCACTCGTGCTAACGGTAAAATTGTCACCTGCTGCCAAATAATGCCTTTTTTAAAAGCAATATCATGGGTACGCAACGCGCTGCCCTGTAATTTTATGCTGAACACGCTATATAACATACACAGTAAAATTAATAGCGGAACAGCAACCAATAAGTAACCTTGCGCCATGGCTGCAAAATCTGTATTGAAATAACAAACTGCCGCTAGCACTAGGCAAAAAGGGATAAAAAATAACAACCAATTCAACTGTGCATGCAATAATGCTTTATCGGCAAGCGGTTCAAACTCTATGCTTTGATGTTGCGGTAGGTCGGTTATTTGTTGATTCGTAAACACGCTTCGCTCCATTGGACGTATTGGCTTTAACCAAGCCACTTTATTGTTGTTACTAAAGTATGGCTTTGTTTTGGCTCAAGCGTAACCGCATCTTCAAGTACATTCGCAGCCTCTAGGCATAACATGCTTTTATAATCATCATCGGCAAAATTTGATAGCCGCTTTGATTTTTCAATCCATGGGTTCCATAACACGCACGAGCGCGAGTTTTCTCTGCTAACACTGATCATCCCTTGAGGAGTATCAATTGTTTGAACTGCTGCGGCTTGGGTATAAACCATATCGGTTTCACGGGAAAAGTCGACCACATCATGTTGCTGATGAGGCCCTTGACCAAACTCTATATATTGTGCCCCTTGCAGGCCTGTCACACGGGTATTCTTAATATCTTGTGTTGGAAAGTAAGTATGCAGCGCTTGTGAATAGCTAAATGGTACATTGCCTAAATTACAGGTGGTTAAACGCACCTCTAATTGCTCAGATAAAATAAACTCAACCCGTAAAGAAGATTGATGCGGCCAAAAGGTAGAGTCTACCTGCCTCATGGGTAATTTTAGGCTAACCGTAACTTCGTCCTCGGTTTCATGCACTTCATCAGCTTGCCATACGAGTGTGCGAGCAAAGCCATGAGCTGGGAAGTCTGTATTTTCATGTTGACCAAACCAAGGCCAGCAAATAGGAATGCCGCCGCGAATACTTTTCCCTTCGCTAAAGGTTTCATCCCCAGACACCCACAATAATGGCAATTTACCTTTGGGTGTAAACTCAGTTATTTGCCCACCTTGTAAAAATATTTTCGCCTCACATTGGCGACTATTAATACTAATAAATTCTAAACCGCTATGTGTACGCTCAATACATACTGAGGGTGATAATTGCATTTTATTTCCTTTAACACTGAGACTAATTTTTAATACTTAACCTGAGTTCAGGTTACTTGTACACAAACAATAATGCATGCTTAAAGCATAAGCTACATAGAATAGTTATTTAAATTGAGTTAGTTACTATATTCTTATGCAAAATCAACGGTAAAATTACGACTAAAGCTTTACAACTCTGCCTTTCAACCTAGGGAAGGTTCACAAATAGAATGTTATAAGCATTTAATAAAATAAAGATAATAAATGCTATTTTAATTACTGATCAAATTAATAAAAGTCAATAAAAACTAATAATAGCTGGCATAAATAACATATATCATTTGAATTCAATTTATTTGATGTGTAACATTTCATGATTACGGCAAATCATTCGCCTTCCATGAGACAAACAAATGCAAAAATATGACGAGTTACTAGTTTCTTTACGCAAGGTGATCCGTGCGATTGACTTACATTCAAAGCAACTTAATAAAACAGCGGGTTTAACAGGGCCACAACTGCTTATCATGCAGGAAGTGTCTCAAACAGATGGTATTACCGCCAGCCGTATTGCGCAAAACGTCAACTTAAGCCCAGCAACGGTTACTAATATTCTTGACCGAATAGAGAGCAAAAACTTAGTAACACGTGTACGCAGTCAAATGGATAAGCGCCGAGTCAGCTTATACCTTACCGAACAAGGTAAGGAACTACTCGAAAAAGCACCTCAGCCATTACAAGAGCATTTTATCGAAAAATTTTCAGCACTTGCTGAATGGGAACAGAGTTTACTCCTTTCATCAATGCAACGTATTGCCGCAATGATGGATGCTGATAAGCTAGACGCTTCACCACTTTTAGAAGTCGGCGCACTGTTTCAAACTCCTAAAGAATAAAACGCAGTATAAAAATAATAAAACCCCTTTTATCGCCTTAAATGACTTAGCTGATAACATGTAACTAAGCCATTTAAGCTTCATTTTATCCTGTAATTAACTTACCTTTTACCGTTTAATTTATTAAATAGAGCTGGCGTGAACATAAAAAACGTTTTTATTTATTATAAAAATATCGGCTTTAAATTGCTGGGGTTACTGTGTGTATTACTCGGCATTATTGGTGTTGCCCTACCCGTTATGCCAACCACGCCGTTTTTAATTTTAGCCTTAGCCTGTTTTGCTCGCTCATCTAGCGCGCTTGAATCTTGGCTATTAAACCACCCTCGCTTTGGCACAACATTACAACATTGGCGCGCTCATCAAGTAGTTCCTGTAAAGGCAAAATATGCTGCGGGTCTAGGTATGCTAATAGGCTTTATATTTTTATTATACAGCAGCCCTCCAGCTTGGGTTATTGCCCTAGTTGCTGTGGTTGAAGTGCTGGTTTTAACTTACTTAATTTCTAAGCCCTCAACTCCACCTAAAAACTAGGGTCTGTATAAGCAAAATAAAGTGTAAAGTTTGGTAAATAAATTTGTAACAGCTAATGCAAATCATTATCATCCGTACAAATTAATTAAATTTGCACCTTTTATGCCCTTTGTTAATAAACGCGCTTTATATAGTACGAGTCGTGCTTTACATATCTATATTTCTACCGCTTTGTTTTTTCTACTTATTTTATTTTGTGTAAGCGGCATAGTGCTAAACCACGTTGACTGGTTAAAAAACGATAAAAACAACGGCCAAATTACCGCTGCAATTCCAGCTGAACTACTTACAAAAGCACAAACACAATTAAACACCCTACCTGCTATTTACCCCCAAATAGAAGCTTACCTAGCCAAGCAGTATGGGCTGAATAAAGTAAAAAGCATTGAGTGGGAAAAGCAAGATTCACTGGTCATGCTCGACTACCCATTACCTGCAGGCTACGCCTACGCAGAGTTTGATTTTATTAGTGGCGAATTGTTACTCGATTATCAAACTGGGGGGTTTTTAAGTGTAATTGGCGACCTACATAAAGGTCGTTACAGCGGTGAAGTATGGAGCTGGGTTATTGATATATCAGCAGTGCTGATGATCCTATTTGCCATCACCGGCATGATTATTTTATTTCAAAATAGAAAAAAACGCTTAGCAGGAATATGGATAACCGCATTAGGTGTAGCAACACCTATCGTTATTTACCTGTGTTGGGTGCCACAAATAAAAGGAGTGTCTTAATGTTTAAAGTTAAACCATGGCTAAGCATCACGCTGTTAGTCGCCGCGCTATTTCAAATTAATGCTCATGCACAATCGTCAAGGTTAGAAGTTGAATTAACCCTCGCCGATTTAAACGTGCAACCTTACCACCGACCTTATGTTGCTGTATGGCTGGAAACGCCAGAGCGTAAACACGTCACAACATTAGCGCTTTGGGTACAAAAAGCGGAATGGTTTAAAGACCTACGCCAATGGTGGCGCAAAGCCGGTAAAAGTAATGCTCAGTTTGATGGTGTCAGCGGCGCAACCAAGCGTGCCGGCACATATACAATTAGTTGGGATGGCAACGATCTAAACGGTAACCCTGTAACGCCCGGTAAATACCTACTTAATATTGAAGTTGTGCGCGAAGAAGGTGGCCGTGATTACAGCCGTATTGAGCTTGATTTAACTCAATCAGAGAAAATAACTATTGAAGGTAAAAACGAATTTACAACCAGCTTTATCACTGTAAGCGCTAGGTAGCCCCTACTTATCATTCAAATTTAAAGGAAAAATAATGAACGTTAATTTATCAAAAATTGCATTAATAGGCGCACTGAGTTTATCGGCGCTAGTCTCAACAGCGGCAAGCGCACATGCCCGTTGGTTACTACCTTCGCACACTTCGCTTTCTGGCGATAAAGCGCATTACGTTATGATTGATGCGAGTATTTCTAACGAAATGTTTGCACCAGATAAAGCCTTTAAGCCAAAAGAAAAAGGCGCAGAGTACGACGACACATTATTAATGGCACTTGCACCAAACGGCGAGAAAGTATCTGAAACCATTCGTGCTTATTACTTAAAGCGCAAGAGCTCAGCAGCAGTAAGCCTCAAAGAAGAAGGCACTTACCACATTGCTATGACGCAAAAGCCAATGTACATGACCTTCTATAAGGACGAAGAGGGTAAACGCAAACGTGTATTTGGTAAAAAAACAGATGCTAAATTACCTAGCAACGCTCAAGGCGTGCGCACCACTAAAGTTATTTCAACAGTAGATACCTTTGTAAGCCGCAACGGTACATCTAAGCCAGCCCTGTTAGGTTTAGGCTTAGAGCTAAGTGGCCCTACACACCCAAATGACTTATTTGTTGGTGAGCAAGCACGTTTTCAATTACTACAAGACGGAAAACCAGCTGGCGAAGGCATTGAAGTTAATATTTTAAGAGGCGATACTCGCTACCGTAACGAACGTGGCGAAGTAAAAGTAACCACCGATAAAAACGGCTTTTTTACAACAACATGGAACGCACCGGGTATCTATTTAATAGAAACCGCAACCGAAGTTGATGTGAAGGAAAAAGGCGTAGATTCGGGTCGTTATGCTTTATTTACAACGCTTGAAGTAGCCCCTGAGTAATTATTTAGGCACTTATTTAAACGTATTTTTAAGCCAAGTTTTTAACTTGGCTTTTTTCTGCCTATCACTTTTTTGCAATCTATCTTTTACTTTTATTGATTTCGTCACCATTCGCTACAAGATTACAACAGTAACGATCTAATCGTCTATAACGTACGTAAACAGTGGCCTTACTTATTAAAAACGTGAATAACATAGATGGTTTTTATCTTTGCACGTAGTTGAGCGCTTCTATATGATTCGCTCCTTTTTCAAACTCACCAAAACAACGACGTTCTTAAGGAACATTCATGACTTTTAAGCGTTTATCAGCTAATAAATTAGCACTTAGCTTGGCCGTAGCCTCTGCACTTAGCAGCTCTTTCGTTACAGCTAATGCAGCAGAACAAGATACCCAAGCACAAGAGAACATCGAAGTAATCTCAGTAACAGGGACTCGCCGTAGTTTGCGAAGTATTGCACAAAGCTCAGTGCCAGTAGATATTATTACTAGCAGTGACATGGTAAGCACAGGTCAACTTGAAATCAGCCAGGTTCTTGCTAACCAGGTACCCAGCTTTAACTTTCCAAGCGCCACTTTAGGTGATGGAACAGATCACGCAAAACCTGCTGTACTGCGCGGCTTAGCGCCCGATCACACTTTAGTGCTTATAAATGGTAAACGTCGTCACTCTGGTGCGCTTTTAAACTTAGCAGGTGTTGTAGGCAGAGGCTCTACCGCGGTAGATTTAAACATGATCCCTACATCAGCCATTAAGCGCGTAGAAGTACTACGCGATGGTGCCGCAGCGCAATACGGCTCAGATGCCATTGCCGGGGTGATTAATATTGTTTTAAAAGACGCCTCTGAAGGCGGCAGTGTAAGCGTAACCTATGGTGAATACGACACACAAATGGCGGGCGCACCTAACTTAGAAAGCGCCTACGCAGATGCAAACGGCGATCTTGCATTTAACCTAGGTGATGACCGCGAAATTAGCGATGGCGCAACACGCACTATTAGCGCTAACTCTGGATTTGCATTATCAGACAGCGGCTTTGTAAATGTATCGATTGAATACCGCGATAACAGCCCAACACAACGCTCTGGTTTTGATCCGCGTGAGCAATACAGCCGCCTTGACGATGGCAGCCTAGACCCGCGCGAATTTACTATTGACCGTTACAACCATCGTTTTGGTAAAGCAGACCTTGAAGATTATGCTTTATTTTACAATATGGGTTACGAGCTAGATAACAGCCTAAACCTGTATTCATTTGGTAGCTACTCAAAACGAGAAGGTAACTCAGGTGGTTTTTACCGCCGTGCACAAGACAGCCGTAACGTATTAGCACTCTACCCAGATGGTTTTTTACCGCAAATTGAAACCGATGTTGAAGACTACTCATTTGCCCTAGGCCTAGAAGGTGGAACAGGTGACTGGACATGGGATGTAAGTACCAACTATGGCCGCAACGACTTTGCATTTGGTGTTGTGAATAGCTTAAATACGTCTTTAGGTGCTACCAGCCCCACCGAATTTGATAACGGCGCACTAGTTTATGACCAATTTATAGTCAATGGTGATGCAAGCACAACCCTTGATTTAGGGTTACCTGACGACGTATTTTTTACTCTAGGTGCTGAATACCGCCACGAAAGTTATAAAATAGAACAAGGTGAAGAATCCTCTTACATTACTGCACTTGATAGCAATGGCAATCCAATTGCTGCCGGTGGCGCACAAGTACTTTCGGGTTTTGGTCCAGAAAGCGTAACCGATGAAAGCCGCCATAACGTTGCACTATTTGTTGAGTTTGACACCTACCTAACCGACAACTGGAACATGGTTTTAGCTAGCCGCTACGAAGATTACAGCGACTTTGGTAACACCTTTACCTCAAAGCTTGCAACACGTTACAGCGTAAACGAAAACCTATCGCTACGTGGGGCAATTAGCACAGGTTTCCGCGCCCCATCGCTTGCACAAAGCTCGTATCGCCAAATTTCCACCGTACTTGAAAACAACCAAGCGTTTGAAGTAGGCCTATTCCCAACAGATGCACCAGCAGCACAAGCCCTTGGCGCAAAACAGTTAGACGCTGAAGACTCAGTTAATTTAACAGCTGGCTTTGTATACACCCAAGGTAACTTTAGCTTAACGGTTGACGCCTACCGTATTGATATTGATGACCGTATTGTGCTCTCTGAAAACTTAAGCGGTGCCGCAGTACAACAAATTTTAACGGATGCTGGTGAGTTAAATACCGAAAGCGTACGCTACTTTACCAACGCAATCGACTCACGCACGCAAGGCGTAGACATTGTTGCAACTTACCTACTACAGTTAGATAACTTTGGCGACGTGCGATTAAACGCGGCAGCTAACTTTAACGACACCGAAGTGACACACGTTGACGATAATCCTGAACAACTAAACTCTTTAGGTGACGACTACGTTGTATTTGCACGCCGTGAAGTAGGTCGTTTTGAAGAAGGCACACCAGACAACAAACTGAATCTGTCGGCAGTGTGGAACTTTAACGAATGGCAAACAACGTTACGTGCAACACGTTATGGTGAAGTTGCCGATATTTCTACTACCGCCGATCGCGATGAATACCTAGACGCTAAATGGATAACCGATTTAGAAGTTGCGTATCGCCCTAACGATGAGTGGAAATTTGCACTCGGTGCCAACAACTTATTTGACCAATACCCGCAAGCCACGGTCGATAATATTGGTTACTCTACCTTTAGCCAAATATTTCCATACACACCGTATGCACCATACAGTTTAGATGGTCGCTTTTTATACGGTAACATTACCTACAGCTTTTAATTTGTATAATTAAAACTGGCGGTTAAAACGAAAAGGATGCTTTATGCATCCTTTTTATTAATAATTAGTAATTTTAACCACTAATTAGTCTTTTAATTTTCAACAAAAAACTAAATTCATTATAAAACAGACACTTAAATTTAGGCCCCATTTTTGCTCTAGTCTTGTTATATTAAATAATAACATCACACTAAAAGGACTAACCATGAGCTCATCAACTGTATCTACCATTGCTAAACCACTTTCACTAATTAGCGGTATTTTATTATTAAGTGGCTGCGTGTTTCATATTTCACCAAGCGTTGCGTCGGTAAAACAAACACAACAACTAACACTACCTAGCAATAATCTTGAATACCTAGACGTACTAAGCGGCGCAGGTTCACTTAAAATAATGGGCTCATCAACAGCAACCAGTATTAATGTTGACGCCACTATTTACACAGCCGATATTGACGACGAATACGAACTCACACTCGATCAAAGTGGCACTAAAGCAAAGCTTGTTGCCCAAAATACAAGTAATAATGGTATTAGCTTTTACAGCGGCCAATCGCCAAGCATTAATTTAGTGGTCACCGTCCCTAACAATCTTGAGCTAGATATTGATGATGGCTCAGGCGACATAACTATTAACGCCATGAAAAATAATATTGATGTAAAAGATGGCTCTGGCAGCTTATCAATCAATGGCGCTAAAAACCTAAACATAGACGACGGCTCGGGCGATATTTCTCTTCAAAGCATTACTGGCAATCTAGATCTTAACGATGGTTCGGGCAGCATTACTATTAATAACGTTAATGGCAATGCAAATATTGATGATGGCTCAGGCGATATGAATGTAAGCAATGTACGTGGTACATTAACTGTTGAAGACGGGTCGGGAAGCATATCAATACAACATATTAATGGCGCTGTCGACGTTGAAGATAACTCGGGCGACTTAACCATTGAACATGTTGATGCAAGCGTTACCATTGAAGATGGCTCTGGCGATATTCGCGTTAATCATGCTAAAGGGCTAACAATTACAGAAGCAGGCTCTGGCGATGTTAGCATCGATAATATCTCTGGTTCAGTAAAGCTAGACTAATATACTGAGCCCTTAATAAAATGCACTTAACCTTGGCTTAAGTGCATTTTTTTTGAAAGCCATTTTATAGCCCGCTAATAACCAACTAGTTCTGCATAACCTTTACCTTTAAAACCGCCTTGAGTTTTAATTCGCCCCTCCCAGTAGGGAATGCTCAATTGATTTCGTGAATCGGGGTTACGTGCTTCAATTACAATTGGCTCAAACCCTTTAACCTTGAGGTGCCACTTAACTGGGTAGGTTTTACTACTGGGCGTTGTTTGGGCTGTAAGCTCAGATGTTTTTAATACCTGTAAGGTCACGTCGTCATTTGCAATGGCGCGCACAATTCCACTTTGCGTAATGTGCGATGCACAGCAGTAGTCATAACTTTGTTGACCATTACGAATACAAAATGCCATTAAGCCCCCCTGTTTTTTATCATCAGCCTGAATGCTAAACCAGTCCCAACCATTTTGGGTAGGATCGATTAGCGCCGAAGACCACTCTCTGTCTAACCAAGCATCTCCAGTTACTTTAAAAGTTTTACCCGCAAATGTGATGTCGCCTTGGGCTTCTAAAAACGGATAGCTATAATAGTAAGAGGCATGCCCCTGGTGAGTCTTTTGGCTATAACCTTGCTCGCCATGTTTTACAAGTGGGCTATTAGCCAGCACCAGGTTAGCACTGTAATTTTCCTGCTGCGCCTTTAAACTGAGCGGTAAAAATGTTGCATCCTTACTTGCTAACTGCCAATCATCTAGGCGAGCTTCAAATGGCTGCGCTGTTATATTTACTTGTCCCGATCTGCCATATTTTTCGAACGCTTGATGCTGTGAATCGGTTTGTATTGCAAAGTGAGCAAAGTAAAGCTGTCCATTCCACCATGGCGACGCATCAGTTGCCGTGGCTTGCTCATCGACCGAGAGCCTAAATAAAGTCCATTGCACACCAAAGGTATCGCCATTATCTGCTTTTAAATTAGCCGTTACATACCACCATTCAATTCCTTGTTGGTGATGCGCCCCATGATCACGTGGAAAGCTCAGCCCTTGGTTTTTGTTTACAGGTTCACCAAATTGTTGTGCAAACCCGCTATGCATTAGTTTATTTTGATTTACTTGCTCTGCTTCGGGCTGGCACGCGCTTAATGCGCCAATAAAAATAAAGGTAACGGCTACTTTTAGTCTATTCATGTAAGTCCTATAGCTTGGCAACATTATCGGCAACGGCGCTTCGCGTTAATTTTATCAGCGGTAACGCGCTCACAAATAAAGCTAACATAAACATAAGCACCGTAAAGCCACTTAACTGTAGCCAATTAACGGTCATGGCCATGGTCCAACCAAAGGCAATTGGCATGACGTAAGTTAATAGTACCCATCCAAGGCTAAGCCCCAGTGGTATAGCTAATAACAAGGTGGTTAAAATAATAAGTGCAGCTTGCAGTACTTTTGCTCCCAATAATTGCTGTTGGGTGACACCCAGCGTTTGTAATACCGCCATGGGCTGTAATTGCCCGCGCCCTAAAGTTAAAAAGCTTACCCACATGCCAAATAATGCAATCAGCATAATAAATATATTAAGCGCCTGAGTAACATAAAAAGTTTTACCAAATAGCTGTTTTGCAAAGCGTTTAAACTGCTGATTAGCAATGACTTGTTGGCTATCTAATTGGTGCTGTTTTTGAATATATTCGGCTATGGCGTCAACGTCACTATGGGGCTTTAACCAAAGCGATAAACCATACTCGGTGTAATTTAAGCTGCTATTCAATAATGCATTAGTTGTTACAACAACATTTAACCCTTGCTCGCCGTAATCAAAATAGGCAGCGCGTACTTGGCACGTTAGTGTATTAATATGCTGTTTTAGGGTTATTACATCACCTACTTTAAGCGAGTACTGCAGCAAGGCGGGTTCGTTCACTAGGCAACCCACAACCCCATTTTTGTTCTTTTCAAATACTGCAGATGTAGGTGCTTTATTGTTTAACAAAGTAAGGTGTTGGTTGTAGCTGGCCGTTGCACCAAATGCCATAACATCAACAGCTATCGTATTTTTAGGTGCTTTAAGCTCACTTTTAGCTGACCAATATACGCCTACTTTTTCGACCTCTGGGAGTTCACGCAACTTAGCCCCTAACGCTTGAATGTTTTGATCGGGCCTTACGTATAAATCAGCGCTTAGGCGTTTTTCAAGGTGTGTATCTAAGGTGTCGCTAAAACTGCCAACCATAATTTGCATACCTACGGCGGCTCCCATCGCCATTAAAATAGCGAGTACCGAGCTTAGTAATGCAGGTAACTGCACTAGGCTGTCGGCTTTTAACCACTGAAGAATGGGGTTTTGTGTTGGCCATGGCAGTTTAAAAACGGCTTTAACTACCGGTGGTGTAATTACAAAAAAGAGGAGTAGCACACAAACACACAGCAATAAGGCACTTATTTTGGTATTTGCCGTTAACGCTAAGTAGCTGGCTGCAAAAATAGCTAACGCAAACATTAGCCATTTAATACGCGCACAAAAAGTACTTAATCGAGCCGATTGGCTGGCCAAAAACCCCAACAAAACAACAACATTAAGTGAAAAGCCGCTAGCAACCATGCTGCTATCAAGGCTTACTACAAAGCTTCTGTCTAGCTGGTAGAGCCCTCTCAGAGTCGCCGATACATCCATAACTAAGGTGTTTGCCAGTGCCGCGCCTAGTAACGCACCTAATAACGCAGCAAAAAAACTAAGCACCGTTAATTCAATAACCAGCGCTTTAATTAACGCCGACCGTTGACAACCCAGCACCCACATTTGCTGCTGTAAGTGAGCGCGCGCATTGTACGCAAGTTTAATTGCATTAAAACTTAAAAACGCACCCACCACATAACCTAACAAAGCCAGCGCTTGTAAATTAAAGAAAAAAGCCTCAGAGAGCGCATCAAAAGCCTGCTCTTGCGCAGCTTCAAGGCGTGCTTGCTCGCCTAATAATACCTTTAACTGGGCTGCTTGTTTATTATTTAAGCCACTTACTTCAAAGTAACTAATTACCCCATTTGCGCGCAGTAATTTATCAGCAAGGCTAATGTCCACCAGCATGGTCATGCCTAAACCTTGTAATTCGCTTACAGCTAAAGTGCGTGTGACATCACCCATGTTTATATTAATACGGCTGTTTTTTAAATTTAGCCGCTGTATTAATTTAGGATCGATATAAACAGTATTTAGTAACTGTTCAAACCCAGAATAACGCTTGTTGGTTGTTGATGCTGAGCCGCCGGTATTTTCTGTAAGCCACTGCAATAAATTGACGCCCCTAAGCGCGAGCTTTTGCTGCTCATTGGTTTCAATTACGCCCTCTAAAACCGGTTGAACCTGCGTAAAGCCAGCCGCCCTAATACGCGACCACATACTGTTGGGCAACCTGTTTTCACCTAGCACAGGACGTACAAAATGCGTCACTGGGTTTGCAATTAGTGCTGTGGTTTGTTGATAGCGCTTACCGGCCTCTAAATTTAAGCCCTGTATTGCAGTAAGTAGCGCCGCGCCCAAACTAAAGCCAATAAAAAACAGTAATAACAGCCCTACATGGCGGCGATAAAACTGCATATACGTTATTAATATAAGTTTAAGCTCAGCCATTAATTTGGCCATCTTTTAAAAACAATTGCGTAGTAAACTGGTCGGCCAATCGCTGACTATGAGTGACCATAATAAGTATTATTTGCTGCTCTTCGCACAGGCTTTTTAATAGCCTAACTATATCGAGTGAACGAGCGGCATCAAGGTTACCCGTAGGTTCATCAGCCAATAATAACTTAGGCTTATTTAATAGCGCACGGCCTATGCCCACTCGTTGTTGCTCCCCACCAGAGAGTTGCTCAGGCATTGCTGTAAGCTTGCCTTCTAAACCCAGTTTTTTAGCCATCGTATTTACTTCATCGTCGCTAGGCGATAACCCATTAAGCCTTGCTTGAAAGCATATGTTGTCTTTTACATTTAACGGGCTGAGTAATTGGTAATGCTGAAAAATAATACCTATTTTACGCCGATAAAGCGCAAGCTCATTAGCACTCAATTCACTAATTTTTTGCTCATTAACCGTAATAGTTCCAGCATCTGGAGACAGTAAACCGGCTAATAAATTTAATAATGTTGTTTTGCCCGAGCCACTATCACCTAGTAAGGCAATGTGTGCAGCGGGTAAAATAGTTAACGATAAATCATTAATTATTTGTCGTTTCAAGCCACCATCTTGGCGAGTAAAAAATACATTATTTAGCGAAATCATAAAGAAAAGGTTATTCCTGTAATAAAAATATGGCTCGATATATAAACGATACCATAACAGTAATGCGTTCACTTAAGTGGGTTTTCGGTTGATTTTTTACACGCAATAAGCGCGTTTACTTAACTAAACCAGTAACTAAAAACCAAATCACTAAAGAGCGACAAAAAACTTTGTTTTTTTTTGCTTTATTTCTTTTTTAGGTACATATTAATGTTTAATTTTATAAGGATATTAATATGAAACGGATACTTTTAATTATATTACCCACTTTACTCACACTTCTCGGGTGTGGTGGTTCAGGCAGCTCTGAAACTAAGCAAGTCACTCCCCCAGTTAGCACAAATGCACAACCAGTGGCTGTTATTGGCACTGAACAATCAGAATATAAAACCAATACACCCATTACTTTTAGTGCTGCAAATAGTAGCGATCCTGACGGCGATACACTCACATACCAGTGGCAACTCCTTAGCGCAGACGAGCAACAAAACATACCGCTTAATACTAACAACCAACGCACTGTGACGTTTTCGGTAGCACAAGCGCAAAATTACACCTTAAAGCTGATTGTGAACGACGGCAAAATTTCAAGCTCGGTAGTAAGCAAACAAATTACCGTTACCTCAAACGCACAGCTCATTGCAAACGCAGGCAGCACACAAACCGTAAAACAAGGTGATGTAGTTAAATTAACAGCAGCACAAAGCACCGCTACTAATGCGGTAATAAATAGCTACCAATGGCAATTTATCAAAACACCTACATCAAGCGCTGCACAACTTGAAAATAGCACCCGCGTTAACAGCCAATTTGTTGCTGATAAACTAGGCGAATACAGCGTTAAATTAACTATTACTAACTCAATTGGTGATACCGCTAATAGTAACGTACTTATAAAAAGTGAGCAGCTTGCTGTAAATTCTGCGCCAAACGCTGTTATTTCAGTTCAAAACAGTACACTTTCACCCAACCAACTCGTAACATTAAATGGTGAACAAAGTACCGATCCAGATGCAAACGACACGCTAAGTTATCAATGGGCAATAACCTCTAAGCCTGAGAACAGCGACCCAAGCTTATCGAATGCAATTGCCAAAAATGCAGGCTTTGCATCGAATGAATTGGGTGAGTACACAATCTCCCTAAGCGTAACCGATGAAGGTAATCTAAGTGATACCGCGCAAGTAACCTTAAGCGTTACCACCGAAAACAAAGCGCCTATTGCCGTTCTTGCAGAGCAAACTGATATAACCTTAAATACATTAACTACCCTACAATGCCTACAATGTAGCGACCCCGATAGCGACCCTCTAATTTACAACTGGCAACTGCAAGCAAAACCTGAAAGTAGCACTGCGCAATTACAGCAAAGCACATCGGCTACCCCTTCGCTTACTGCTGATGTTGAAGGCGATTACGTTGTTACCCTAGTTGTATCTGACGGTGAACTCAGCTCACCACAAGTAACCTCGGTGCTGCATACAAAGGATAATAAAAAACCAGTTACTCTAGTAAGTTACAAGTCTTCAATTAGTGTTAATGAGCAAGTTACTTTAGATGCCTCAGCCAGTTACGACCCCGAAGGCGCAGTTTTAAGTTACCATTGGGAAATAGTTTCGTCGTCAAATCAAGCTGTATTAAGCAGTACAAGTAGCTCAGCCCCCACGCTTAGCGCGCCAGCAGAAGGGCAAGTTGTTGTTTCACTTAAAACCAATGATGGTGAGCAGTTTTCAGACACACAAACACTCACTATTAATGTTACACAAAACGCCAAGCCCGTTATTATTCATACCGGTGATAAAGCTCGCTACAGCACCGTTGGTAGCACCGTTAACTTTGATGCAAGCCAAAGCTATGATCCAGAGGGCACCGCGCTTAGCTACGAATGGGAGCTCTCTACACCAACAGGTTCATCTGCTAGTTTAAGTAGCACCAACCAAAACATAACCGAATTAACACCCGATCTAACTGGTAACTATATCTTAACTTTCACGGTAACTGATGCTGACAACTACCAAGCCATTACTCAGTTTTCGGTTACAGCTACTAATTCATCGCAAATAACGGGCAACATAAAAGGGCAAATTACCAACGTGCAACGAACCGCAATTAGTAATGCCAAACTCACAATTAACAATGTGCCGTACACCACAAATAGCGCAGGTCAGTTTAACGAAACACTTAACTTAGCTGAAGGTGAAAACATTACTATAACCAGCAACGATCCGCGCCTTGCTAATGCCATCTATAACTCTCCCGCAATTACCCAAAATAACTTTACGATAGACTTAGAACAAAACAGTTTACCCGTATTTCAAAGCGTGGAGGTTACCGTATTTGTATGTCCTGAGTTTACCGGGCCAGATACCATTAACGTAAACTTTAACATGACCGAAACACTGCTAGCCTCTGCACGTTTTGAATATCAATTTAACCAAACTCAGGCACTCGTTTTGCAAAAATCAGGAAGCACCTACCTAGATAGCGAACTGCTTATAGACCTACCAGCAACTGCTAAATTTGAGGTGACGGTAACCGAAAGCAACGTTGAGAACACTTATAATTGGCCTATTACTATTTTTTATTCAGCGTCTGACGATCCAAGATCAGCTATTATAAACATATGTAATATTTAGCCTTGTTGTGTGCGTTTTTAAAACGCACACAACAAATAACAGCATATATCCACATAACTCATTGTATTTTATACGCACCTAAGCCATGCTATTTATCTCAACGTTAATAAGGTAAGCACGTGTTAGAAATAGCTTTAATTTACTTAGCTGCTGCCATTGTTGCAGTTCCCATAGCAAAACGACTTGGACTTGGCTCTGTGCTAGGTTATTTAATTGCAGGCATTTTGATAGGCCCATATGCATTAGGTGTCGTAGGCGACCAAACTGATGTAATGCACTTTGCCGAATTTGGCGTTGTGATGATGTTATTTTTAGTTGGCCTTGAACTGCAACCTTCGCGTTTGTGGACTCTGCGCCACTCAATATTAGGGCTTGGCGGATTACAGGTGGTACTAAGTGCAGCGGCTATTTTTGCCTTTTGTTATTGGTTTTTTGCCATGCATTGGCAAACGGCTTTAGCTATTGGTTTAATGCTCGCGCTGTCTTCAACTGCTATTGTGCTGCAAAGCCTTGAAGAAAAAGGCTGGCTAAAACAAGAAGCTGGGCAAAATGCATTTTCGGTTTTATTATTTCAAGATATTGCGATTATTCCTATTTTAGCGCTACTTCCGCTACTCGCTTTTGCACCACAAGGTAACTCAAAAGACATTAACGACTCCATCATTGCTAGCTGGCCTATTTGGCAGCAAGTAGGGGTTTCTGTTGCTGTTATTGCCGCTATCATTGCTGGCGGTAAATATGTTTCGGCACCATTATTTAGATACATAGCACAAACCCACATGCGTGAAATATTCACTATTTTTGCATTGTTTTTAGTGGTGGCTATTTCGCTGGTGATGCAAAGTATTGGGTTATCGCCCGCACTCGGTACTTTTTTAGCCGGTGTTGTATTGGCCGAAAGTGAATTTAGACACGAGCTAGAAGCCGATATAGAGCCCTTTAAAGGCTTATTACTGGGATTATTTTTTATCACGGTTGGCGCATCAATTAATTTTGAATTGCTATTTAACCAATTCAGTACCGTGATTGCATTAGTGGTGTTATTAATTACCATTAAAGCCTGTATTTTATTTGCCTTGGCAATTGCTTTTAATATTAGCCGTAAACAACAACTTCTATTTACCTTAGCCCTTGCTCAGGGCGGCGAGTTTGCCTTTGTGCTGCTTAGTGTAACAACCACCTTGAGTATTTTAACCCCAGAGCAAACTAATTTAGTTACCCTTGTGGTTGCCGTTTCCATGCTAATAGCACCTTTACTGCTTATGCTGTATGAGCAAATTCAAAAGCGCAACTATAGCACCACGGCACCTGAGTTTGATAAACCAGAACAAATAAGCACAGCCAAACATGTGATCATTGCCGGATACGGTCGTTTTGGACAAATAATGGGGCGTTTATTACATGCACAAGGCTACGAAATTACCGTACTTGATCACAGCCCAAGCCAAATAGAACTGCTGCGCCGCTTTGGTAATACCGTATTTTATGGTGATGCGGCACGCCAAGAACTGCTTGAAGCCGCAGGCGCGCACACAGCACAAATGCTGGTTGTTGCAATTGATAACCCTGATAAAACCATTGAGATAATTAAGCTGGCGCATAAAAACTATCCACAATTAAAAATAGTAGCGCGCGCCATAGATCGCCGCCATGCATATCAATTACTTAATTTAAAAGTAGATGCGTTTAACCGCGAAACCGTCGACTCAGCCATAAACTTAGCCATAGAATCATTGCAATTGCTTGGTAATAGTAAAGAAGATGCTGAGCGTGCTGGTAAGTTATTTAGAGATCACGACCGTGCTGCCGTATTGCAACTAGCCGAACTTTGGGGTGATGATGCCAGTTATGGTGTGGCTGTGCGCCAACGTATGGAAGATTTAAAGCAAGTATTACAACAAGACAAACAAGCACGGCAAAACTTAAATACCTGTGATGCCAAAGACTATGAAAATGGCTTAACCGAAAACACGGTTAAGCCAAAAAACGCTAATGATGATGCCCACCTTGAATAGCCTCGCCTTGCTGGTTATAAAAACCGGTGGCGCCGTGCTCTATAAAACCAAGGTTAATCATTTTAGCTAAAAATGGATCGCTTTCGTTATCGCCAATATCCGCGTAATCGGTGGTTTGAAAGTTATCCCATTTTGCAAACTGAGCCTTAATTGCAGGTGTATCACTGTTTACATCATTTAAGCTAAGCAAAGTTTGAGTATCATCTTTTTTATTGGTCACACTAAAAGTTTTAACTAATTGTGCTTGCGGGAAAAAAGCTAGTTTAAATTGGTTATCGCCCTCATTAAGCACGTAATTTTTTACCTCATTACAACCCTCACCTTGTGAACTGACTAGGGTCATTTTTGCAATTAAATGGTTATCCACCAGCTGACTTTTAGCACTCCAATTTTGCACTCCACGTACCTCCGATGGTTGGTACTCAATACCGCGTTGTTCGGCATTAAAGTAACGAATAGGACGAAGCTGGTTATTACTTAGCTGCTGCCAAAGCTCGGTTAGTGTTTCACTTTGATGCGCCACCTGCTGATTGTTTCGCCAAAGAGTAAGTGACTGGGTGCTGTGCTGCGATTTGTGCTGATTGGTAATTTTATAGTCGGCTTTTAGTTGCGCAGCATCAATGTCGCACTGCTGGGCGAGCGCACTCGTGCTGGCCAGTGCTGAGAATATAAATAATAGCTTTTTCATTGGGGTAATCTCTTAGATAAACATTACTTTATGACTCTAAAATAACGCTTAATAATGGCATTTGTATGACACAAAAAAGCCCGCAACATAATGCGGGCTGTTTGTTTAGCTAGTTGATTTATTGCGCTACTTTTTCATCCGCCGCTTTTACAAAATCTGCTGCAAAGTCCATTACATGGAATAAAAAGCTTTGCTCATTAGTGCCTGTTACTAAATGAGCGCCAGGACCCATTGCGTATACACCTACATCTTCACCCGCGTGGGTTTCTGAACTAAGAGGTACTAATGACTCTTGGTGAAAACCTGGTGTTGTTGTATCAACATTTGTTAAATCAACACGTCCTGTAACAGGTCCAGCTAAGTAAGAGGCGTCAGCATTAGTTTCATTGCCTAAGTCTCTGTAACCTAAACCATTGGTATAACCTACGGTGGTATAAGGCATATCGTCGGCGGCAAGGCTTGGCTCGGTTTGGCCTACACCAACCACTTTACCCAATATTGGGTTACCACGCTTAGGATAACCTGCAATGGTAAACACATGACTATGATCGGCTGTGACCACAATTAATGTTTCTTCTGGGTTAGTACTGTCCATCGCCACTTTAACGGCTTTAGCAAATTCAATAGTATCGTTAAGCGCGTTATATGCATTGCCTGCGTGGTGCGCGTGGTCTATTCGTCCCGCTTCTATCGATAAGAAAAAGCCCTTATCGTTGTTATCAAGCACGTTAATTGCTTTTTCGGTCATTTGCGAAAGCGAAGGCTCGCCCGCTACATCGTTTGCGCGGTCGGCTTCGTATTGCATGTGGGATTCGTTAAATAAGCCAAATACCTTTGTTGCATCGTCGCTAATGGCATCAAAACCAGTTTGATCCATTACATAGTTGCCGTTAGGATAAGTTGTTTGCCATTCGGTAACTAAGTTACGGCCATCTGTACGATCCCCTTCAACCGCGCTCATTGCATCACTTGAATTAGCCGCGGCATCTTTTGGTAAAAAGTGACGACGACCGCCCCCCATTACTACGTCTATGCCATCTACATCAATACCTGCAAAACGTGCTTCTAGGTTGGCTTCAAAGTTAACAAGCTGCGATGCAATGTCTTCACAAGCATCTGAACCTGCTGGCATATCTGAGTTATCTTCCCAGTTACGATCAGCCGATTTAGCATACGTTGCCGCTGGCGTTGCATGGGTAATGCGCGCCGTTGAAATAAGGCCGGTTGCTTTACCTGCAATTTCGGCAAGCTCAAGCGAAGACACCAGTTCGTTACCGGCAACGGTTGAACAGTTGCCGCGCTCAATATCTTCGTCTACACCAATGACGCCTACATCGGTTTTAACACCTGACACCATAGCCGTCATTGTGCCTGCAGAGTCGGGGGTTTGTGCATCTACATTATAAGTTTTAACAAAGCCTGAGTAAGGCATGGTTTCAAAGCTAAGTTGATAATCTTCACCCATGCCGCCCTCAAGCTGGCCAGCTAAAATACGTGCAGCCGTAACGGTAGAAATACCCATGCCGTCGCCTACAAATAAAATCACGTTTTTAGCCTTACCCGACTCAGTAACCACCTCGGTATTAGCTTGCTGCGTTGCTGCTAACTTAGTTTGCGCGTCGCTATACCATGCGTTACCTGTAAGGTTAGCTAATTGATCTGTAGTTAACGACGTTGCCGGCGCATTACACACTAGGTTAGATGAGTTAACTTCGTCGCTATCTAGCTGGCCATTTTCGTTAGTATCTACGCCCACTTGCGTTTCTACACCGCCATTAATACATTGCGCTGAGCCCACAGCTATTGCGTTATCTACTGCGATAATGTTGTTATTACTTTTATCGTCATCACTTGAACAACCCGCTAGCGCGACCATTACTGCTAAAGAAAGTACTGTTAATTTTTTCATATTCGCCGCCATTATTGCTGAGTTAATTCAAGTGCTTGGTTAATTAGATGAAATACAACGTTTTGCTCAATTACACCTTGAGCAAGTTGTGCACCAGGGCCTTTAGCGTGCAATGAAATATCTTCACCAGCATGCGTTTCAGAGCCTAGTGGTACGGTTGTTTCTTGGTGAAAACCAGGGGTTGTTGTATCAACGCCGTTTAGCTCAACACGCCCAGCGACTGGGCCGCTTAAGTACGCTGCATCGGCATCAGTTTCATCACCTAAGTCTCTAAAACCCAGTCCATTTGCATAACCTACCGTGGTGTATGGCATATCGTCGGCGGCAAGGCTTGGCACTGTTTGGCCTACAGCAACTACTTGACCTAAAATTGGGTTACCGCGTTTAGGGTAACCAGCAATAGTAAATACGTGACTGTGATCGGCAGTGACTAAAATAAGGGTTTCTTCTGGGTTGGTATTATCGATTGCCGCTTGCACTGCATTGGCAAATTCAATGGTGTCGTTAAGTGCGTTGTAAGCGTTACCCGCATGATGTGCGTGGTCAATTCGGCCCGACTCAACCGTTAAGAAAAAGCCATTTTCGTTTTTACCCAGTACATCAATCGCTTTAGTCGTCATGTCGGTAAGTGAAGGCTCACCTGCCACGTCATTACTGCGGTCGGCTTCGTATTGCATGTGCGATTCGTTAAATAAACCAAATACTTGGGTTACATCGTCAGCAATAGCATCAAACCCAGCTTGGTCCATAACGTACGTTGCATTTGGA
Organism: Pseudoalteromonas sp. Scap06; assembly: GCF_013394165.1. Classification (NCBI taxonomy): domain Bacteria; kingdom Pseudomonadati; phylum Pseudomonadota; class Gammaproteobacteria; order Alteromonadales; family Pseudoalteromonadaceae; genus Pseudoalteromonas; species Pseudoalteromonas sp. Scap06. The sequence continues at coordinate 3,300,877 of NZ_CP041330.1, forward strand.
TATTGTGTTTGCCACTCAGTTACAAGATTGCGCTCATCAGTACGATCACCTTCAACAGCGCTCACTGCGTCACTTGAATTAGCCGCAGCATCTTTTGGTAAAAAGTGACGACGACCGCCGCCCATTACAAAATCAAGGCCGTCTACATCAATACCTACAAAGCGCGCTTCTAGATTTTTTTCAAAGTTAACTAGCTGTGAGGCAATATCTTCACAGCCTTCTGAGCCCTCGGGCATATCTGAGATATCTTCCCAGTTACGATCTGCCGATTTAGCATACGTTGCCGCTGGCGTTGCATGAGTAATACGTGCGGTAGAAATAACACCTGTTGCTAGGCCTTTAATTTCAGCCAGTTCTGTTGCTGTTAAAAGCTCGTTTCCTGCAACTGTTGAGCACACACCGCGTTCAATGTCTTCGTCTACACCAATCACGCCTACATCAGTTTTAACACCTGAGATCATCGCTGTCATTGTGCCTGCAGAATCGGGAGTTTGTGCATCTACGTTGTAGGTTTTAACTTGTGCAGAATATGGAAATTCTTCAAAACTTAAATAGCCTTCTTCACCTGGGTTGCCTGCTCGTTGGCCTTTTAAAATTCGCGCTGCCGTTAGGGTAGAAATACCCATGCCGTCACCAACAAATAAAATCACGTTTTTTGCTTTTGTAACTTGTGCACTTTGTGCTTGGGTGTTTTTAGTAGCTAACGTAGTTTGTGCATTTGTATACCAGTTATTATTTATTTGGCTTTGTGGTAGTACATTTGCATGGCTAGCAGCGCTTAACATAAATGTTAGCCCAACCGCCGCAGCGACTTTTTTAATTTTCATCCTAATTCCTGTTATGTAGTGGTTATTTTAAAAAGTGTGAACTCAAAAACATCAACCGCTGCACTATAGGAAATAGATGTTACTAATAAAGGTAATTTTAATGACAAGAAGGTGACAGCCAAATTTTATATCAATAAAACCTCTTTTGTATTTCCATCGACTGTTTAACCCTTCTCATAATATATGTAACAGCCCTATAAAAGCACATCACAATATAAATATAATAAAGCCGCTTAGTTTATTGATCTCTTGCTTGAGCATAAGCCTGCTATTGCCTACAATAGCGCATAATTAATTCAACGCAGATCACTATTATGACTGATACAAACAAACCAGAATTACCTAATCAACTGTCTATTAACCCACGTAGCAAATTTTATGTAGAAGAAGTATTTGAACATGAAATCGGTATTACTCTTAACGGTAAAGAGCGTTTTGACGTTGAAGAATACTGCATCAGCGAAGGTTGGATTAAAGTAGCAGCGCCTAAAGCGCTAGACCGTCGCGGTCAGCCATTACTTATGAAAGTAAAAGGCACTGTAGAAGCGTTTTATAAGTAATAGCTTACTTATAAAAAGAACAGCGACACCTCACTGGGTAGTCGCTTTTTTTGTGCCTGTTTAAAGCATGTTGAACTTTTTTCATACTCAACCTGATGAAGTTTCATTATGAATTGTCAAAAAATATGTTTGAATAACCTTAAATATTTAGACGTTTAGAAGTCCATTATGAGCAGGTTAACAATATTAGATGGCGGCATGGGCCGTGAACTTAAACGCATGGGCGCGCCGTTTTCACAGCCACTTTGGAGTGCGCAAGCTCTAATAGAAGCACCACAATGCGTAACTCAAGCACATGAAGCTTTTATAAATGCAGGGGCAGAAATTATTACGGTAAATAGCTATGCGTGTGTCCCCTTTCATTTAGGTGAAGCATTATATCAAGCACAAGGCGCAGCACTTGCACAGCAAGCTGCTGTAATTGCAAAAGAAGCGGCTCAAAACGCTAAACAAAACGTGCTAGTAGCGGGTTCATTGCCACCCGCATTTGGATCGTACCGTGCTGATTTTTTTCAAAGTGATCGCGCATTTACTATTTTAGATACCCTATATAAAGCACAAGATGAATATGTAGATATTTGGATTGGCGAAACTATTTCCAGTATTGAAGAAGCTCATGTAATGGCAAGGGTGCTTAAAAATTCAAACAAACCATGTTATTTCGCATTTACCTTAAGTGATGAAGTAAGCGAACAAGCAACATTACGCTCTGGTGAATTAGTATCCGATGCTACCTTAGCATTGCTCGAACATAATATAGCGGGCATATTCTTCAACTGCTCTATTCCCGAGGTCATTGAACAAGCGCTACGCGACACAAGTACTGTGCTAAAACAGCAGAATAAAAATGTTGATTTAGGGGCCTTTGCGAATGGCTTTACACCAATAGCCAGCGACTATAAAGCCAATGAAGGCTCGCAAGGTTACCGCGATTTATCACCCGCTGAGTATGTAGCGTTTGCCAAGCAATGGCACAACCTTGGCGCAACAATTATTGGTGGCTGCTGTGGTATTGGCCCCGAATTCATTGCAGCATTGGTAAAGTGGAAAAGGGATATTAAAGAGTTTTAATATCCCTTATTTAACTACAAAAATATAGAGAAACCTTAAAAGCTGAAATGATTAATTCCCAATACCTAATCGAGCCCTTGTATTGCTAGGCTACTTGGTCAGATCCACCTGCTGAACACGGACATTTTTCGTCATGCTTTTTAAAACACTGTTGGTAATTAAGCCAATGAGCTAACGCGATAAAAGCAGAGCCAATTAAAGTGAAGGTTTTTTCGGCCACTTCATGGCCTAATAATACTGCAGTTATCAAAAAGACTAGACCAACAACTCCACACGCCATATAACGTATACGTTTGTGCTTTTTACAGCCTAAGCTCAAAGCTAATAAGCTTGTTGGCAGTACGGCAGCAAGAATCCATAAATGAAACTGTTCACCATTTATTTGCAGTACAGCAATGCTTGGCAACAGCGCTAAAATAATCGGTGTTGCAAAACAATGTACCGTGCACATTAACGAAAGCCCAATGGCAAACTTATCTGCTGTCGTTTGAGTCAGCTTCATTATTTATCCTTCTTTTTAATTGTGTTAGCGGTACTTTGCTGACACCCAAAGCAAACACCTGAGATTTCTAGTTGCGAAGTTGTTGGCGCAAACCCTCTTATTTTAAGTTGTTTAAACAAATACTTAGCCGAATTATCAAGGTCTTTCACCTCACTTGCTTTATTACAAGAGCTACAAATTAAAAACATCGATAGTTGATGCTCTCTATCATCATTAACGTGACTGCACGGTATAAACTTATTTTCTAACTTTAATCTATGTACCAGACCTACCGACTCTAAAAAGCCTAATATCCGATAAACGGACATTGCCAAAATCGGTGTATTTATTTGCTTATTATATTGATCTGTTAACTCATAAGCAGACAAAGGTTTATTTGCTTGCAATAGAATTTCAAATACCTGCTGACGTTTTGGCGTTAATTTTTTTTCAGAGGCTTCACATCTTTTTATCGCAAAGCCAACCATCTCTTTAAATTGCTGTTTATTCATATTACCCACACTAACCAAGTGAGCTGGCGTTTTAACTTTGCCATCCTTGTTGCCAATGCCTCCGTTGTGGTTTTATCTAAAAATGTATTAACTAGAGATAAATAAATGTAACAACTAACTTTTGCTTCACAACAAACAACTCACCCACAAACAACACCTAAACAATGACAATAAATATTTAAAGCACTGAATTTATATAGGTTATGTAGCCAAATTGTATGCCCTGAATGATTTTTAGTTAATTAACTATTGATACAATATAACATTTCAAGCACAATTGATACAATATAACATTCGCAAAGGAATTCAAATGACACGAAAATCTCAATTAGCTGTTTTGATAGCTGCTTTATTACCTGCAAGTGTGCTTGCAAATACCATCGAAGGTGTTGTTTTAAACAACCAAGGTAAAGTGGTGACCAACGCAACTGTAGAAGTTGAAGGCTCAGATATAACAGCAGTAACAGATGCAAGCGGTAAGTTCGTAATAACTGATTTAAAAAGTGGTTTAAAAGAACTTCATATTACCGCCCCTGGTTATGCCCACCTGCATCGAGATATCACATTTAGTGATGATAAAAGCCAGTCAATTACCTTTAAGTTAGAACGTTCACCCATTGAAGTAATTGATATTGAAGCGACGCCTATTCACATGTCGGCAATGGAATCCTCGTCTCCCGTTAGCGTGTTATCTGGCGAACAATTAAGACGGCAGCAAGCTGCAACCCTTGGCGATAGCCTTGAAAAACTCCCGGGGGTTAATACTAACTTTCATGCAAAAGTAGCCAGTACACCTATCATTCGTGGCTTAAGCGGGCCGCGTGTTCTAATTACTCAAAACGGCCTTGATGTCAGTGATGTTTCTCGCGTTGGCCCTGATCACTCCGTTGCATCAGAGGCGTCAACTGCAAAACAAATCGAAGTACTACGTGGTCCTGCCACTTTATTTTATGGCAGCGGCGCCATTGGTGGTGTGGTTAATGTAGTTGATAATCGTGTGCCTACCGACAGCACAACTCGCGGCGAATGGAACCTTGAGCACAACTCTGTTGATAACCAAAAAGTAGCCTCGTTTAACGCTACTACAGGAACTGATTCTCTTGCATTTTATGCCGATGCGTTCTGGCGTGAAGCCGATGACTATGAAATACCCGTGGCCGCTGAATTTGCCCATAATGACCATAACCATGAAGAACATAGTGGCGATTACACCGTTGCAAATAGTAATGAAGAGTCTGACGGCTTTACCTTAGGTACTAGCTATCTATTTGACCAAGGTTTTGTAGGTATAGCTGTTGAGCAATTTAATCGTCAATACGGCATTCCAGGCCACACCCATGGTGGCGAAGATGTTAATAGCGCTGAGGAAAGCGTATATGCCGACTTAGAGCAAACTAAAGTGCAATTATTAGGCGAGTATAACCTCGATAATAAATGGCTTAATAAAATAAACCTGCGCGCAGGTTTTACAGATTACGAACATGCTGAAATTGAACATGGCGCAGTGGGTACCACGTTTGAAAATGAAACCAATGAGTTACGCGTAGACTTAATGCATAACCCGTTTGCGCAGTGGAATGGTGGTTTGAGCTTTCATTACAAACACAGTGATGTTGAAGCGCAAGGCTCTGAGGCATTCACACCACCGTCACAAACACAAAGCTTTGCTATAGCACTGATGGAAGAAAGACACTTTGGTGACTTTTTAGTGCAATTAGGTGGCCGAGTTGAACGGGTAACCATCGATGCTGATAACGTGTTACTACCTAACATAGATGCACACGCACACAATGACACCGGTGTTCATGACGATCATGCTCATGAAGAACATGCCGGCAATACTCGCGTATTTGACGTAGAACAAGAATTCACACCAGTTAGTTTATCAACAGGTGTCGTGTGGGATTTTGCACCTAGCTACAACTTAGGCTTGTCGGTATCTCGTTCTGAGCGTGCTCCTTCGGTGTCGGAGCTATTATCATTCGGCCCTCACATTGGAACTGGTACTTATGAAGTAGGCGCACTATTTGATATTCATGAAGACGGCCATTTTGGTTTATCTGAGCAAGCGCTTGACCTAGAAACAGCAAACAATATTGATTTAACGTTTCGTAAAACCCAAGGTGATATCGGTTTCATTCTTAATGCTTTCTACAACCAAGTCGACAATTATTATTACCAAATCGACACAGGCCTATACGCCGAAAGCGGCCACGACCATGGTGATGAGCATAATCATGACCACGGTGACGAGCATGATCACTCATCTGAACTCCCAGTTTATTTATTTAAAACAGATGACGTAATTTTACATGGCTTTGAAGCCCAATTTGCATGGCAGTTAACCGATGAGTTTAAAGTTGATTTATTCTCAGATTACGTTCGTGCAAGCCTTAAAGACGGTGGCGATTTACCACGCACACCACCGCTACGTTTTGGTACTGAGTTTAGCTACCAAACAAATAAGCTGAGTGCGCACCTCCACGTAACTCGCTATCAAGAGCAAGACCGCACAGCACCAGAAGAAACAGCTACAAACGGCTATACCATGCTTGATGCCAGCGTTTCATATGACTTATCAGTGCTAAATCAAGATGTGTCTGTGTATCTACGAGGCACTAACTTAACAGACACAGAAGCGCGCGTGCATAGTTCATTTTTAAAGAGTATAGCGCCACGTCCAGGTCGTAGCTTTGCACTAGGTATTCGCGGTTACTTTTAAGCGCTAAAAAATTATAAATAAAGGAAATTAACATGACTAAACTATTCAAATTAAAATTAATTGCACTGGCAATAAGCAGCACATTAATCACCGCTTGTGGTGATGCAGAAACAAACATTGTCGAAAAAGACCCAATAGAAGTACCTGATGACGGCCACGATCATGGCGATGGTGGCGACCACGGTGATGAATACACTATTGATTCATTAGGTAGGCTTGCGATACTTGCTGGCGATAGCAACGAAGCGAACTTTTTCGACTTAGACGACAATGAGCTTCTTGATACATTCACTCTTACTAATGATTCAAACACGCTATCGTCGTCGCCTGACTTTCGTTATGCCGTGATTGCTAGTCGCGCTCAAGATTACCTCGGCTTTATAGACGGTGGCTTATGGCGTGAAGATCACGGCGCACATCTTCATGATTACGAACAAAGCCCTGAGTTTAGCAGTTATGAGCTAACTAGCGGCAGTCGCCCTACTCACTTGGTAAAGCACGATGGTCAGTTAGCGGTATTTTATGATGGTGATGCAGCATCAGGCACAACTGCGTCTGTTGAAGTATTAACAGATAACGACATAACAAACGCAACAGCGACCTTACCTGGTATTAGTTACGACATTAATATGCATGGTGTAGCAGAGCCTCGTGGAGAGCATTTATTAGCGACCCTTCGCCGCGATGATGCACAGAGTACATCAAACGCTAAAATTTTGCCGGATCAGGTAGGTGTTTATCACTTTCATGATGGCGAATACGAACTTGAACAAACGTTAGAGTTAACATGCCCTGATTTGCACGGCGCAGCACAAAACCATGATTACGTAGCCTTCGGCTGTAGTGACGGTGTGCTATTAGCCCACCAGCATGATGACGAATACCACGCTGAAAAAGTAGCAAATATTGCTGCAGTAGGTGACTTGCGCATTGGTACGATATACGGCCATGAAGACAGTGACAACTTTATTGGTATTGCGTCTGGTCACGGCGGCGGCCCTGCAGTGCTCTTAAGCATTAACCCTGCGGAAGCTGAAATGGAAGAACTAGAATGGCAACTAGCCGATGGCGCAAGCGCTGTTTCTTACTCTTTCTCAGCGAATGGCGAGCACTTTTTAGTTTTAGACAGCCTAGGCTTTTTAAATGTGCTTGAGGCGCATGCGCACGACGATCACATACACTGGGAGCTAGCAGGTCAAGTTGATATTACACAAGAAGATGTAACAACAATGCCTGAAGGCATGAAGTTTAGTATGACAGTAGCGCAAAATGGTCAGTTTGCTTACGTAGCCGACCCAATAGCCCAACACGTTGTGCAAGTACACCTAGAAGACTTAGAAATTGAAGGTGAACTAGAACTTACATTCCCACCAGCCGCGATCACTTGGTTAGGTATTGCACAAGAGGAAGAGCACGACCACGTACATTAATTTTACGCTTTAAAAAGAGTACTCCCTTGAAGGTTGGCATTTTAATGCCAACCTTTTTTATTCACATTTTGTAACAGACCTTTTATCGTAAGTGCATCGCTATTTTGCACCTTATTGTTATGATGGGATAGCTATTAATATAGGATGTAATTCCATGAAAAAACTAACAACATTGGCTCTTGCCTTGGCTGCAGCAATCGCGCCGGGTGTATCGGCCTATGAGACTAAAGACACTCGTTTACTCCGCTTTCCAGATATCCATAACCAAACCGTTACCTTTGTCTACAGTGGCGATATTTATATTGCGAATACGCAAACAGGCGAAAGCAAACGCTTAACCGACCATATTGGCTTTGAAACATTTCCTAAGTTTTCCCCTGACGGTAAGCGCATTGCATTTTCAGCCGAGTATAACGGTAGCCGACAAATTTATGTGATCAACAGTGACGGTTCAAACCTAAAGCAACTTACTTATTATAATGACGTTGGCCCAATGCCACCGCGTGGAGGTTTTGATTACCGCGTTTTAGATTGGACCGCCGATGGTAAAAATGTGGTATTTAGAGCTAACCGCACACCATGGGGGAAACGTATGGGCCGCCCTTACATGGTTCCTGCAGATGGCGGACTTGAACAGCCATTAGCGATTCCAGAAACTGGTGGCGGCATGCTATCTCCAGATGGCAGCAAATATGTTTACACGCCAATTGATCGAGAATTTCGCACGTGGAAACGTACTCGTGGTGGTCGTGCGCAAGATGTATGGATTTATGATTTAGAAAAAAACACCTCAGAACAACTAACTACAAACCGTGCAACCGACCAGCAACCAACTTGGGTTGGTGACGATATTTACTTTGTGTCTGACCGTGATTACACGCTAAACCTTTACCAATACCGCAAAGGCAGCGAACCAAAAAAACTTACCAACTATAAAAACTTTGACGTACTTTGGCCTTCAGCTGGCCCAAATGCGATTGTTTATGAAAACGGCGGTTATTTATATCGCTTTGACGCAAAAACACAAAAAAGCGCTAAGCTAAGCATTAACATTGCAGGCGTGCGCCAATACGCAATGCCGTATAGCAAAAATGTTAGCGATTTTATTGATTCTATGTCGCTCTCTCACGATGGTAAACGTGCTGTATTTACTGCCCGTGGTGAGCTGTTTAGCGTACCAATCAAACAAGGGCCTACACGCAACTTATCTTACACAGAGAAAAGCCGCGAAATAGATGCAAGCTGGTCACCAAATGGGCGTTACATTGCTTACATGAGCGATGAAAGCGGCGAGTACGAAATTTACTTAAAAGATCGCAGTAAAAACAATGCCATTAAGCAACTTACTAGCAATGGTAACATTTGGCGCTTTACGCCTATTTGGTCACCCGATAGCGCTAAGCTATTGTTTGCAGATAAAAACAACACACTTTGGTGGTTAGATGCAAAATCGGGCAAGCAACACAAAATTGATACCGGCATTTACGACGAAGACGGCATTACTCAGTATACGTGGTCGCCTAATAGCCAAGACATTGTGTATGTTAAAAATAACGAAAACCGTTATGCCTCACTGTGGCACTACAACCTTAAAAAAGAAAAGGTGACGCGCCTAACAGACGAAATGAGTAACGAGCAAAACCCAACCTTTTCGCCAGATGGCCAATACCTTTACTTTAGCTCTGAGCGCGACTTTAACCTGGCATTTAGCAGTTACGAGTTTGACTACATGTTTAACCGCGCCACCCGTATTTATGCGGCCGCAGTAAACGACAGTGTTAAACCGCTTATTGCCTTACAAAGTGATGAAACCACGATTGTAAAAGACGATGACGACGAAAAAGAAGACGACAAAAAAGTTAAAAACGCACTGCAAAGCAGCGACTTTATGCAGCGTGTTACCGCTCTTAACGCGCCAGCGGGCGATTACCGTGGCTTAACCGCAGTAAAAGACGGCGTACTGACGCTTGCTAATGGCGCATTACAACTTATAGGTACCGAGCACGACAGTGAGCTAGAAACAGTCGCTAAAGGTGTTAGCAATTACACTATATCGAGCAACAGCGAACACCTACTTGTACACACAAGTGGCGGTTACAGCTTAATAGAGCCTAAACCAAAGCAAGACCTAGACGCCAACAAGCTAGATTTAAGCAAAATGACGCTTAAAATCAACCCGCAAGCTGAGTGGCAACAAATGTACGTAGAAGGCTGGCGCACACTGCGTGACTGGTTCTACGACGAAAATCACCACGGTCAAGATTGGGATGCTATTTTAGCTAAATACCAACCTATGGCTGATGCTATTAGCCACCGTAGCGACCTTGATTACGTACTTAGCGAAATTGCCGGCGAAATTAACTCAGGTCATATTTACGTGCAATCGGGCGATATGCCAAAAGCCGAACGTAAAAATCACGGTTTATTAGGCGCTAAGCTTGCAAGCGACCCATCTGGTTACGTAAAAATAGAGCAAATCTTTAAAGGTGAAAACTGGCATAACGATTTCCGCTCACCGCTGGGGACTACTGGTGTAAAAGCACATAACGGCGATTACATTATTGCGGTAAATGGCCGCTCGGTTAAAGACGTTGCTAACTTTTACGAACTCCTTGAAAACACCCAAGGCGAGCAAGTAGAGCTAGTGCTAAACAGCAAACCGCGTAGCAAAGGTGCGTGGCAAGTAACAGTAAAACCGGTAGCCAGTGAGCAAGGTCTACGTTATTTAGATTGGGTTAACTCGCGTGCAGCCTACGTTAATAAGCTATCAAATGGGCGTATTGGCTATGTGCACCTGCCAAATACAGCCTATGAGGGTAACCGCGCCATGTTTAAAAACTACATGCCGCAAACAACCAAAGATGCCATGATTATTGATGACCGTTACAATGGCGGTGGTTTTATTCCTGAGCATATGATCACTTGGCTTGCGCGTAAACCGCTTAACTATTGGAAACGCCGTGGTGTAGAGCCAACTAAAACACCGCAGTTTGCGCACAATGGTCCTAAAGCCATGCTAATAAATGGCTATTCAAGTTCTGGTGGTGACGCAATCCCTTACTACTTCCGCCAGGCTGGTCTAGGTAAGCTAATTGGTACCCGTACATGGGGTGGCTTAATTGGTATTTCTGGTAACCCAAGCCTTGTAGACGGCGGACAAGTAATTGCTGCTACATTCCGTATTTTAGACACAAAAGGTAACTGGATCATAGAAAACGAAGGTGTTGCACCAGATATTAAAGTAATTGATCGTCCAGAGCTTATTTATAAAGGCCAAGATCCATCAATAGAGCGTGCTGTACAAGAGTTATTAAAGGAGCTTAAAGAAAATCCTAAACAACCCTTAGTGATACCACCAGCACCTTCTAAGTTTTAATTTGCTGCATAGCTAAACAAGCTAATACCAATAAAAAACCCTGCAAATTTGCAGGGTTTTTTATGACTTGGATTTAATGACTTATATGTATTAAGGCTTACCTTTTTCTCCAGCCGCTCCATACATCATCTTCTTGGTTGGCTTTTTTCTTCTTTTTCTTACCTGTACCTTCTGGCTTGGCCATTGGCTTGTCGTTTTTTAGCGCCTCAGCCGCATCAAGGTTGGCTTGGTTTACAGCAAAACCTGCTACCTCTTCGCGCTCTAAGCGAAGTTTGTTTTTCTTTTCGATAATTCTAAAGTGATGGAAGTCTTCATAATCAATTAACGATAACGCTAAACCGACTTCACCAGCACGGCCGCTTCGGCCAATACGGTGCATATAATCAGCAGGGCTGCGCGGTAAGTTAAAGTTAATAACAACAGGCAGTTTGGCAATATCTAAACCACGGGCTGCTATATCGGTGGCAATAAGTACTTCTATTTCGCCAGCTTTAAACTTTTCGATTACCCAAGTACGCTCGCTTTGGCCTTTATCGCCATGGAATACTTGTGCGTTCACGCCGCGTTTTTCAAGTTTGCTGGCTAAGTGCTCACAATCTTTTTTAGCGTTTACAAAAATCAGCGCTTGGCGCCATTTATGCTGCTTAATTAAATGCGCCAAAACCGTGGTTTTTTCACCTTTATTAACCGTAAATACACGCTGTACTAAAGTGCTTTCGTCTTTGCTTTGAACTTGTATTTCAACAGGATTGGTTAACAGCTTTTGTGTTAATTGTGTGACTTGCTCTGGGAACGTCGCTGAAAACAACATGGTTTGCTTTTTAGCTGGCATTAACGCCAACAGCTCTGCAAGCTCTTCGGTAAAGCCAAGGCTTAACATGCGATCAGCTTCATCAAGCACTAAGGTTGAAACTTTATCAAGCTTAATAGCATTGCTTGATATTAAGTCAAGTAAACGCCCTGGCGTTGCAACAATGATATCAGCACCGCCGCGAAGTGCTTGCATCTGGGTATTAACCGACACACCACCAAATACCGCCACCGTTTTAATGGCGCCATTAAAATTAGCAGAATACGATTTAACACTATCGGCTACCTGCACTGCCAGCTCGCGAGTAGGTACCAAAATAAGCCCTGTTACAAAGTTGCCTTTGCTCGCTGCTTTTTTAGCACCTTGCGCTAAAAATAGCGTTTGTAGCATAGGCAAAGCAAAGGTTGCTGTTTTACCTGAGCCGGTATTTGCCCCCGCAATTAAGTCACTCCCCGCCAAGATACTTGGAATTGCTTTTGCCTGAATCGGCGTAGGTTGCGTGTATTCAAGGTCAGACAAACGAGCAATTAGCTCTGGAATAAGGCCAAGTTCGTTGAAATTACTAGGATTTGCGGCTGAGGTCATAAAAGGTGCGGGCTCATTGCTAAAAATAGCCTGTAATTTTAGCGTATTTAGCAGCTATTAAGTAGAGGTTAGTGATTTAAATAAAATGCATCTTGCTTTATTAAACGATGATTCTCTGAATATCGCTTTGCATTAATACTATTTTTCACATACATCAATCATTACAAATAATAGCTGAACACGCTGTATTATTGATTTCAGCATTTCAAGTGTGTTATTTTTGCAGCCTGATGGATTAATTTTAGATGCAAGGAAATGTCATGTCTCAATTTGATTTATGTTTCAATACGAAAAGTCGAGCAAGCTTACCTTTTAACAGTAATAACTTAGAGCAATTAAAGCGATTTAGAGAGGATAACCCTCATATTATAGGTAACTTTATACCTCAAGGAACCCCGTTCATTTTAAGAACTCCACAATCTGGGGATATGAGTGATTTCAGGCGATCTCGTCCTGACATAGCTTGTGCACTTGATAATACGGTGTCTTGGCCTGAGCATACAAAGAGAAATGTCAGTACTATAGTAAACAACTTCGGTGATGAAGATGCTTTGGCTATTGCCGCGCTATACGATGCGGAAATATCTCCATATGTTGATAAAGTAAGAGGTTTAACGAGTCAACAAGTTCTTGGAAGAAATCTTGATACCTTGACTGCCACTGGCGCAGCACTTACCTCATTAGAGTCAAGCCAAGTGAGATTAAGTACATTTGGAAAAGCGATTCTAAAATACCAAACTAGCTTAATTGAAATTAGAAAAGCATCGCAGAACAAGCAGCCTAAATTAGAATTAATCAAACTAGGTAACAAAGCAAAGCAAGCCCATCTAGAGTTAAACACTGTATTTAAAAGAGAAATGGTTAAATTCAAAGGCAAAGTGAAAGCATCTGCACGGGGTAATATCTGGTCTAATGCGCAGCGAGGCATAGATACAGCAAGAAGCGCAAGAAGTTCAGCTCCCTTGCAATTAACTTCTTTAGCTAACATACAGCACTTACGTAAATTAGAGCAAGGATCCAATATTGCAGGAAAGTTTGTCATTGCGATTGATGCAGGTCTTCGAGCTGATAGCGTTTATGACGATTACAAAGCAGGTAAAGACTGGCAGCGCAGTGCAGTAAGGGAAGCTACAGGTTTTGGTTTAGGGACAGCTGCAGGAGCATATGTTGGCGGTACGACTATAACCGCAGGGGTAGGAATAGCAATTGCAATGGGTCCAGTTGGCTGGGTAATTCTTATAGGTGTAGGCTTGGGGGCTGGTTATGCTGCAGCTAAAGTTGGTGATGCTGTTGGAAAGGGTTTCTCAGGTCTAGTTTATGACCTTAGCTCTAATATAAGCTGGTTTTAAGCTATGTATCTTATGCCTGAAACTTTTTACTGGATAATAACTGGGCCATTTATAATTGCTTTTCTTATTTCAGCTTTGTGCTTCACTCGTATTTCAATGAAACACATAGAGAAGAAAATGCGTGAGGAAGGGATACATGAGCCACTTTGGGATAAAGGACTGGGCATAAGAGTGAGCATGTATGGCAAAGTAATAAGGCGGCAAAAACCCGCAAAGGCGACGGTTGTTAATGACGAAGCAATTTTACGACACGCCAGACCTATCGATTTAATTTTAGCTCGCACAATGCATTACTCTTTCGTAATTATGATGACCCTAGCTGTATATGGTTATTTTGCATATGACTTAGGTGAGCGCGCTTATTAATTTCATGACGAAATTATAGGCAGAAGGTTTTATGCTACAGAAAATCACTTGTACCTTAATATATGCTTACTTCTCTGATATAAATTGGTTTTAAATCATGTATGTGATGCCTGAAAAGATTTTTTTATTTATATCTTTACCAATAATAATTAGCTATCTAATTTCAACTTTATGCTTTACTCGTATTTCAATGAAACATATTGAGAAAAAAATGCGTGAGGAAGGGATACATGAACCACTTTGGGATAAAGGGCTGGGCATAAGAGTGAGCATGTATGGCAAAGTAATAAGGCGGCAAAAACCCGCAAAAGCGACGGTTGTTAATGACGAAGCTATTTTGCGACACGCCAGACCTATCGATCTAATTTTAGCTCGCGTAATGCATATATCATTTATAGGTTTGATGTTCGTAATTGCCTATGGCTACTTTGCCTATGATTTAGGTAATCGCGCAGACTAAAAAGGAGCACAAAGCGCCTTTTACATCAAACCTGTCGCCTATTGATTTTAAAATTTTTAGGCCGACTTTGCCAAATTGCGTGGTTCGTCAACATCTGTGCTTTAATTACCGCTTTATAGTGCGACAGTGATTACACGCATAGTCATCTGACTCACAGTATGAGTATTTACCAGTAAACTCTTCTTAGTCTGCAATACCATCAGCAAGTAATATTGCTTCTTCTAATTTGTTTGGTAAAGCTTTAATCACGTTAAAGATCACTCTTTGAATCTAAACCCTACTCTTGTAATTAATTTGACTGTCACCGAGAGCACTCCAAACTTAAAGAGGCTTTCATAAAAAGCCAACAACTAAGTTGGCAATATTATTAGTTCTTACTCAGTTCTGCTTGTAACCTGACTTTTGTTTCTTTTAAGTAATTTAAATAAGGATATGAGTCATCTGCAATGGCTAAAGCCGACTCCATCTGTTCAAACGCTTGGCGAGTATCACCCTGCATTTCATAGCCATATGATAAGGCTGAAAGCGCATCGACTGATTTTGGGTGGTTTTTTAAATTGTACTTAAACACCTCAATAGCACGGGTAAACTGCTTGCTGCCCGTTAGGTTATAACCGAGTGATCTAACAGCACGGTCTGGTGGAGATATCTGCTCGCCCCATTGTTGAGATAATGTTTTGTAATAACCATCAATAGAGGCTACATCGTCAGTTAAAGCACTTATAGGCATTTGTTTAGGTAAAAATAAGTTGTAGTAGGCATTAAATACGCCAGCAGCAGTGGTTAAGCCATGCGAGATGCCATCAAACGCATCATTAAAAAAGCGTAACCCTCGCGCTTTATGCGATTGCAGTGATTGCTGTAATTCATCATACCTTTCTCGCATTATGCCAGCTTCTTCGCCGATATTGATATAAACGTAACTGTTAAGCTCTTTGTTTTTAGTTATAAACGATTTTGTACTTTTTACCATTGCGCCATAATTCCACCAAACTGCAGGGCTATACGCAATATGCGCTTGAAATAGTTCGGGATTTGCCTGCAACGCGTATAGCGCAAATACACCACCAGCAGATGCGCCAGCAATCACTTTATAGTCATGCGTGCGATAGTTCTTATTTACTAAAGGAATGAGCTCTTGTTCAAAGAACGCTAAAAACTTTGCCGCGCCGCCCCCTTCACCGACAGGCCCTTGTGGCTCTTTATTCACTGTAGGATACATATCTCTAAGTCGATTAGTGTTTTCAATAGCGACAATAATAACCTCAGGCGCACGATTATCATTTTGTAAGCGCTCAATAACAGCACTTGCAAGCGGTATATTACCCGCTCCATCTAAGCGATAAACAACTGGGTATACCTTATTTGGCTGAGCTTGGTAGCTCTTTGGTAACTTTACAACAACTGTGCGTTCTTCGTTTAAAACAGCCGATTTAATAGTGTGCATGAACTGAGAGTCATCAGCACTTTGCTGTTTAATGCCAGCTTGTGCAAAGGCACTTTGTGAACTAAAAGCAAAAAAGCTAAAAAAACAAATAACGGTTAATAAACGCATAACTAATCCCTTAGAGAATAATAAGTTACTTAAGCTAACAGAGTTTCAGGCACAAAAAAAGCGCATTGAGCGCTTTTTTTAACATTAATAAAAACTGTGCACGTTAAATAATGTTCGAAACTGAGATGCTCTATAAATGTATGATCTTAAATAGAAAGTACGATCCCAGCCAATTTAAAGTGTACGCTCCCAGTTTCTACTTCTTAAAGTTCGCTACTAGATAACTTCGCAACTAAACAAAATAGGTATTAATTACTTTTTAGCTTAACTATCCGGGTAAAAGCAACTCAAAAACCTCGATGCAACCTCAGTTATGCGCACATCATTCAGCCCAGATTTTCGAAGAACTAACCACCTTGGTAGTGACATGTCGCCGCTATTTTTTAATGTATAAGTTAATCTCCTAATTTGATAGTCAGATACATCTTCTGAATATCTTCGAAGAAACTCAGCGGTTAAAGGAAGTTTATTGAATTGCTTTTCAATTGATGTGCCTTTATCCAAATGGCTCAGGTACCATTTTTGAGATCTTCTTGGGCCTTCAAGGTCATACAAATACAAATCCCTAATTTCTACTAATTGGCGAATCAGCTGAACATCTCTTTTGTGCCAGTCAACTCGTGTATTAATGTATGGTATAGGCTGTTTATATCGAAGGTTAACTTTAAGTAGCCAACCTTTATCGTGCCTGTATAGCCAAGCATATATAGCAGCTCCATTACCTGTACGAGCAATTTTAGTTCCTCTGGTTTTAACCAAATTGTACCAATCTTTTTTATAGCCTTTTAACTCCCTATCAGTGTGAGTACAACCCTTATATGTTAGTTCTTTTCCTAATTGAATTAACTTTACGCACCTTAAAATTTCAATAATATTCGCAGATTCCCCTTTAAGTGCATAAATAAAAACTAAGTGCTCAAGATAGCTGAATGACCTCCGGTGTTTTCTGGTAATGCAGTGTAGCCAACTAGATTCAGATTCACTCGGAACTAGATTCATGGCGCTAAGCCAAAACAAAGGCCAAGCTTTTAATATCGCTGATTTTATCTTTAAATAGTCGACATAATTACCCTTGCTCATACCAGCTTCGTTCACTAGTTGATGGTAGAAAGCCGTCCATTGGCTATAGCTTGCTGAAGTTTCAGATCCTTTCTCAAGCAAACCCATTACTTGATTAGCAAGCCAATAAAAACAATGAAACTCAGATATGGTGTTCATTTTAATATCGTCGAGCGAGATAATTGATAAGGGTATATATTCATGTCGCTTAGATACTGAGTGATATGGCTGCACTGAAACTAACTTTGCTTTATGAACAAGGCAGTATTCAACTCCACTAATCTGGTGTACTCGCATCCAGTATGGCTCACCCAAAGTGTTTAATTGCTCGGAATAACATTTAGGACAACACCGAAGGTGATGTAACTTTGGAATTCTTGAGCAGGCATACCCAGAGCGTAAATGCACCGCTCCATATGATTTACCTTTCAAAAGTTCTAAACATTGTACTCGACGGTCTTCCGGCATGAATGGCGCATATAATGGAAATAGCGTGTTGTTATAAGTCAATTGTTCGCTTGAACGCAGGGTTAAAGAGTTTGTTACACTCAGAGCATTAAGTCTGGAAGGGAAGTTAATTGTCGATATTGCTGTTCGAGTATCCATTGCAAGGTCAATCAATCGCTTGGGACTGACCTCACAAAATTGCACTCTCGCTCTCGCTAAAATGCTGTATAACAGCTCATCTGGATAAGGTTTGGGGAAATTTATCATGAAGAGTGAAATCTCCAATTGGCAATACGAGTCCAACTTCCTTGAGCATTAAGTAATAATTGTCCTCTTTTTGTTGAGATGCTATGTAACGCAAATCATCTTCAGGCAGAGTCTTCCATTGTGATTTTGATATGCGGCTAAAGTCTTTTCGCTGCATGGATTCCAATTTAGGCATTTTACGACGCTTTGGCTTTGAAGCTGGCGGCGGCAGAGGTTTAGCTGATTTATCGTATCGCTTTTCACGAGCAATGTCAGAGAAAAACGAACGGTGCTGGCTAAAGTACTTTTTCTGTACTCTCAACATTAACTCTTTAGAAATGCTTTCCATTCCCGTATTTATAGCCTCATGCAGGCATCGTGCATAAAAGCGCACTGCTATTCCAACAACACCTTTACATGCGTTAAACCATATTTCTTTAAGTTCTTTATTTAGCTCAATATCCTGCGCTTTCAAGCAGTTAAACTTCCAAAGCCTAGCTGTAAATCGAGACCAGCGATCAGATAGTTCTTCGTTTTCACTTGCGAAAGCACAAAGAGGATCCCAGGTAAGCTTTTCCGAACTTATTTCATTAATGTCATAACAATCAACATCACTCGAAAGCATAACAACAGGAATTATGTCAGCAAGACCAGCTAAGTGTTCAAATAACAATTCTCGTTTATCGGTAGGCCAATTCTGAGTCGATTCTAATGAGTCAATGATCAAAGTTCCCACATTATAGGTTGTTAGAAGACTCCTCATTTTCATAAATGCAGCGCATACACTAGGGGCCACCTTCACTTCCTAAAGCAAGCTCTAAGGCTTCTAGGAACCGGGCGCAATACTCCAATAGATTGGAAACCCCTTTCAACTCAACTTTTAAATACACGACTTGAACTTGAGAAAGCTTCCCATGCCAAACTACTTGCGGATAGAGTGACAAACAACGCTCAATTGCTGCCGTTTTACCACAGCTCTTCGGCCCTACAATGGCGGTAATATCTCGGCGCTTTTGCACTGCTGTGTCGTCATGCCAAACATGGGGATTACCGCCCATAGCTAACATTAGGTTATTAGATAAGACTCGACCTTTATTCCTAATAGGAGCCTTATTTTGATACCCGCTTTTTATCGTCAAGTCTAAGCGATCGTACAAATCAACAATCTCAGGCACTGAAACATAAAAACTATCAATTAACGACTGAACACTACTTTTCCGCCGGCTATCTTTGTCTTCAGCTGTTGCCTTAATAACTTGATCATTTTTAAAATGAGCCTTTAATAAGCCCATATCTAATGTATCCCTGAGCACATCAACAAATTGATTACCGGTTGTGTCATCAGTTGAAATCAAATCTTCAGCTCGCCAAGCTTTTGGTGGTATCGTTTCAATAGGTAATGTCTGCTGTTTTTTCATAATTAGTCCTCATCATCCATGAAAATTTCGTTCAGTCGTGTATTTGCCATCACGACAGAAGTTTGCGAATCGTTGTTGGAAGGATTGCGTTCGTTTCTCGCTGACTCAGGCTTTACAGCACCGTAAATCGCTTTACTTTCATCCCTTTGAGCAGCTTTATCACCAAGTTTAGAAAGCTCTTCATTCATTGTTCGATTAGCTGACTTTGACTTCTTATCTTCTATAGCTGCACGCACTTCTTCCTTGTTTTTTAACTGTTGTTCAAGCGCATACAGCGTGTGATGGTGCATTGCGTCATTATTTGTGTCTTGAATTTCTTTGTACCTCAACTCTGCGTCACGCCAAGTTAGTCCTTCAAATCGTCTATAATGAACGTACAGAAGACATTTAATATACTTAGTCTCTCCATTCTTTGGCACTAGGTAGATAGCAGAGGCGTCTGATTGATCGATGGCAACCTCCATTTTTTGCCTGTTGTTGTAAACCCTTTCTCGTAGACCTGGCGTATCAGGGATCTCAAATTGAAGATGTTTGTAAGTGAGAATATAACCTCTAGACACGCTCGCTTTATCTCTTTCAAGCAATGAATACCAGAAATACTCTGGATCAACAGAATGAAGCGGACCTGTCCTATGAGCTATGCCCCATTTCCATTTCGAGTTTGGAGAGGTATCAAGATTGGTTGGATAGTCTGCGTCGACTTTTCCCACTCCCATCGTTTTAGAGTTGAGAACCATGACAGTTCGCGCAATAATGCGGTTCAACTCACTTAGCAGCATTGTATATTCATCGGGCTTGTACTTACCGCCATGTTTTTTTGGTAAGTATTCCGAAATCAGACCAGGAAGTAGGTGGCTTATTTCCGCATAAACTCGACCAAAACTTCTTTCACCTTTACCTCTTTTTTCTGGCTGGGAGGCTCCGCTATTAATCATAGCTGTTCCATGCTCGACAGAAACAGAAGTGATTTTTTTACTTCGAAGGTCAGAACCTAAGTCCCCAAAAAAAGCTTTTGGCAAGCCCTGCATCGACCAGTCACTTGGCTCGATTTCCAAACCAAATTCTCGACATAATTCAACTTTATCCCTGACCGCAACAGTCATAGCGTTCATTGCATTGAAATACGATGGGGGCGTTAGTGTCAGCAAGAAGCCTACACAGCTAGAAGTATCGCTATCAATAACTTCATAGAGAGTTGGCCTACCCAGAGGGAATCGCTCTTCATCGGCCAATCCTGCATCGAAAGGCGTCGCATCTATTTCATAAGAGTATCCAGGGCCAACTAAATTGGCACTGACTGCTGAAGTAAGCTTTCTAACGTTAGCATTGAAATGTTTTTCACCAAATTTAGCTTTTGCTCGGGCTTCAGAGCTGAATTTGTGATAATAGAAAGCTTTAAATAAATCAAAGCTAGGTTTTTCATTTTCCAATTTACGAACATCCCCATTGCACCAGCGCGCTAGAAAGTCATAATAAGCATCTTGTATTCTGTTTGTATTCTTGGGTTTACCCTTTTTATCAACAGTGTATTTACCGCTGAAAATTGTGTACTTGATAGCAGTTTCCATCACTGATTCCATTTCAGGAGTAGACTGAGTTGAATCATAACTTCCGTGTTCTTTAGGTCGACCTAAGCGTTTTTCCCGTCTTGTTTTTTTCTTACCTTTACCACCACAGTTAGCATAATCAGGCAGAAGTGCATTGGGGGTTTGTCCACGCTGCCAATATCGTCTGAGATAACGATAAATCGTACTTTTTGCACCGACACCCATTGCAACAAGTACTTTAATTAATTCAGCCCGCTGTTTTTTAATCCAATATTTAGAGCCACCAATGACACCTTGGATTCGAGCAAGGTTACTATCACGTATTGCATGATAATCATGACCTACTTCATAGCTACGATTTACACTTTCTCGCCATGGATCCTCAACATTGATAATCTGGTGTTGATCATCAATATTTTCGACTTGTTGTACAGTTAGCTGAAAAGGGAGAGCGTCATCTTTTTCAATATTAATGAAAATGGCAAAGTCACCAAAATCATCCAATAAACGGTACTTATGGCCGTCCCAGCTGTAAACATGATTGCGCGTCATAAAATCAAGCATGAAGCACCTCATTTACAACTTGAATGTCAGCTCCCCTTAGGTCAAAGAAGTCTCTGTCAAATTTCAAAAAGAAAGCACCAAGCTGCACGAGTTGCTTAAACCTGTAAAGGTAGGTGCCATCCTGAACCCCTATTTCTTCATCAAGAGCAACAAGTAAATTATGAATTCGTTCGTCTGGGTTGCTGAGAAAAACGTTCTCAATTGTGGCAACATGAGAGTAAAGCTCATCAACATCACAATCATCTAGGTTCGCGCCAATTATCCACTCCAGAGTACGGTGGGTTTTCCTACAAATTTGTTCTTCCGTAACCACATACAACGGAATGCCAAGTCGAGCCAACGAAGCTCGTTCTAATTGAAGCTTTTCAATCGTCCGCCATCCTTTTAAATCTTGTACGTATTTTACATAAACACCAAACTTTTCATGTTCAGGACCGTCAAGCGTAACAACAAAATCGGTTGTTAGAGGCTTTTTCTCTGGCTCGTACTGTGGCGAGTGGTTAATCCCTAAATCATGGGCTAGCTTCAACGTGGTTTTTAGGTCATGTGGGTACTGAGATTGAATGTCGACCACTTGAGGATCCATATCCAAAATGATGAACACCATATATTCAAGTAAAGACAGTGTATGTTCAATGCGCCCAGTTGTGCGACTTTTAACTCGTCGCATTTGACCCTTTGAAGAAACCGTGTGCACAGTAGCACCAGGCTGATAATCTTTGTCTGGAACATAAGCTTCTTCGACAATTTCATTTAACTTAAGACTCATTTGAGCCTCGCCACTCACATCAGTGGTACTTAACATCGTTAATATCCTTATCAACATAAGACTCTTTGAGGCATCATCCTGATGCCCTTAATTACAAATTAATTTTAACACATTTTGAAAGATACGATCGTAACCCAATGTTTTTGTTAGCTTTAAAACAATATAACCAAGCTAAAGATAAATATATATAAAGCGTTTCCCTTAAAAAATAAGTACTTAATTAAATTTAAGAAAAAATAATTTTTTTGTAAAAAATTTATTTTTAAGTGCTAAAATTTTGAAAAATCTTTCTCGCCTCTTCTTTTGGTGAGCTATTCAAAATCACTCTTAAAACATGCTTAAGACTCAGATGAAACAACATAAACAAGTAGAGCAATATCTAGAAGTTTTAGAGCTACAACTAAAAAACAATATTGCAGAAATGCAACTGGCATTAAAAACGATTACTGAAATATCAAATAACCTTTTAAACCAACAAAATGACAAAAGTATAAAGTCCTCCCAGATTTTAGACGCACCACCTACCTGTAAATTATCAGAAAAACCGCCGGAATCACTTTTACGAATTCAGGAGGTTTGTTTAATACTCGGGATAAGTAGATCGACACTATATCGAATGGTTAATGATGGCCAGTTCCCTAAAGCACTAGATTTAGGGCCTCGCTACAAAGCTTGGCAAAAGAGTACTGTTACAGAGTGGATTCGTGCATCTGATAATTGAATTTACAACACAAAATAGCCTTTTTAATCGAACGAAGCTTTATGCTGTAAAGTAACAGGTAGAATCATACCTACCCATTACTATTGAAAACGAAGTTTATTTTTTAAAATGGCTTTTTACTTTATCTCTAAATGCTTTGCCAAATTTAGAATGATCATTGAGCTCATGGCGAACTCTGCCGGCAACAATACAAGGGGAGATGCTAAGGCTACTCGCAAATTTACGGACTGAACTAGTATCTTGCATTTCTAAATGGTTCAAATCACCTGATGGAATTAAGCTTTCTTGAGCCAATGCATCTGCTTCTTGTTCAACTTTATCGCCACCTTCTGCATCTAAATTATCCAAGTACCAAGTCTCGGTTCCATCTAAATGCAACGCGATATGCGCTAATTCATGCATTAAAGAAAACCAAAAGTTATCTAACTTATCGTGGCGTAATGTAAGTGCAACAACAGGGTTCCCGCTTGCACAAATACATACAGCACCGTCCAAATACGTTTTTGGTAAATGACCCTCAATAACTAAATGAATACCATGGCGGTTTAAAAACTCTTTAGCTAATTTAGGCCCCTGATCAGACCATGACAATTGCGCTAATTTTTTCATCCAATTAGCATCAACAGTTCCTTTTACATATTTGACTGGGAGCTGCTCTAATTGCGCTTTTTGTAAAACCCTAACTTGCCAAGCCCATAAAGCATAGCTATCAATCTCTTTGTCATTTGAGCGTAAATGAGCTGTGGTTCTTAATAATGCTGGTTTTAAAGAAAATCCATTGGGTACAGACGTTAAAAACTGATTAAGCTTCTCAATTGAATACTCTTTCAATTCATTTATTGAGCCTTTAAACCCTTCAAAATATCCACGAGATCGCATTTCAGTTATAGGAAAGGCATCCCAATTAATATCTTTTGAGATAGCGCTTTTAGCGCAAGGTTCTTTAATCAACACATCAGCAGATATTCCTAAGCCCGCGCTTAGCTTACGAATCATATTCAAGCTTAAACTTCGCGTGCCATTTAGTACCTCAGTTACTTTTGAAGCAGATCCAAAATAAGGCACTAAATCTTTTTTAATCAAGCCCTGTTGCTCCATACGAAATTTTATTGCTTCAATTGGATCAGGGAAGTCAATAGGAAATGCTTCTTCCTCGTACTTTTCAATTAAAAATGCCAGTAAATCCAGCTCATCACTTTCTGCTGAATCTGGAGCGGGGTCAAAATCCATTAATGTCATGACACGCGCTAAAGCTTGCTCATGATCTTGAGACGATTTAATTAACTTAATGTGGCCCATAATACCTCCTTAAAAGCGTTGCTTGTCATACTCCGAATGGGTTCCAACCCATTCAATCACAGCAATACCATTTTGATATCTCACTTTCACAACTAACCTATAATGGTTACCTTTTACATTAAAGATCACCCTATTATCAGCTAAAAAATCTGCGCTTCGATATCGGTTCTTTATATCTTGGGGTGTTTTCCAGTCAGCTTCATTAGCCTCTGAAAACCAAGCTTCAAGTGCTTTTTTTGCATTAGCATGCTTTTGACTAAACTCTGTAAGTTTGTCTCTTCCTAAGACCTTCATTTCGCCTCAAAGTTCCCACGAAGGGAATTATAGTTGTTATTACCAAAAAGGGAAGTTAATTGTCATAATGGATTCTAATCTGCTGACGCTACGGTCCAAATCCGTTTAAGTGGTAGCTCAGCTTTAATGTCCTCTTCTAGCTTGTCGTAGAACATAAATAATTGTTCTAATAAATCATGCTGAGTCCATAATCGAACTCGAAAAAAGCTTGATGCTAACTCTTTTTGAACGTTACCTTTAAACCCGCCCCAAGCCACAAATAACCCTTGGGTAGCATTAAACTTTGTCATCGCCCCCATTAGTTTATCAACGGTTGGGCGATCAACTAAACCGTCTCCAGATTTAACTTCAACACAAATTCGCTGAACTCCAAACCCCATAGGCCCGTCACCAGCTAAAATATCAGCACCACCATCCGCACCTTCAGGGCTCTGCCAACAGGTGTAGCCTTGAGCTGTTAAAATAGCAGAAACCAAACGTGTTAAGTTATGACCTCTAAATTTAGCCTCAATCAATTTAATAATTTGGCTATGACCCAGCTCCTCTAAATCTATTTCAACCTCTTCATCATTAGCATCTTGGTTAGACGAATAATTAACAGTTTGATTTATAATTTGCCTTTGAGTTTCAGCCTTCCAACCATTCGCTTCCATAGCGTTAATGCGTTCTTCAGCATTATTACGCTGAATCCGACATATAGTCATAAACGCACCAAAACTGTAAAGTAAATCTTGAGAAAAGTGTCCTCTGGGGATTGGATCCGGTAACCACTCAACGCTACGCCAGTGAAAGAAAGGGTCGGCACCATTTTTATCAAAATTATAGTTTGATGTTATTTTTCCAATATAAATAACAGGCTGAATTTTTGAGGGCAAAATAACCCTGTCACCCATATTTATCGCATGGGCAAATGGCCAAACTTGGCTAGCATGATTCATTAACTTTTTAGGCTTAGCATCAGGAGCATTAATAGACAGCGCATCGATTAGCTCTTGGCGTTCTCTCATTTTAGTAAGATCGCTGTTTAATCCATCCCACGTCACATAAACTCGGTTTTCATTAATAAACTTTTGTTCAAACTGTCCTTGAGAGCCAGCTCTTATTAACCAAATTGACATAATTTTCCTTAAGGCATTAAATCTAATTGAGGCAGTATACAGGCCAAATACGGTCTCTTTGTATGGGGTAAAACAGTGTGTACTATAGCTGCGCTAAAACCTGACTTTCGATTACAGCCTTCAATTATCAACTGCTTTGCGTCTTCTATCCCTTTCAAGTCCTCATCGTCTAAATCATCTAAGCTTAATCGACTAGTATGTCTCAAAAAGTTTAAAGCCGTCCTAGCATTTTTAATTGCCTTCCTTCGAGCTGAAACAATAGATTTTTCATCGAGGTTCAATATTTGTTTTGAAAGTTTCACACGCTGATAAGCTGTAGAGTCCTGCTGCTCGGAATAAATTGATGCCGTTTTACCTGTTTCAACTTCAAATGTAATAAGTTGAACATCATCCAGCGAACACGGATCTAAAATAGTTCGATAATTATAATCACAAGCAGTATCACCCCATGCTCTTTGTGATTCATCAATTAAAGGAAAGTAGTCAACTTTTCCTCCATCTTCGCGGCTTCTATTAGCATAGATACAAGAATAACGATAATTATCAATATCAAATGCCTTCCACCAATACCCTGGGTGTTGACCTGTAGCCGAGCATAGAATAGTCCCATCCTCGAGCTTAACTCTTCCCTTTGGCCAATAATGATCCACATCAAAATCGGTTCCTATTTGCGGAGTTTCGGTGTACCAACATTTAGCACCAAACTCTTGTACAAATGTTCTTTTTAAAGATGACCATTTATTGCCGATCTCCTCAATTGTTACTTTAGGATCCGCTGAAGCTGCTATTTTTCGTGACCATTGAATAGCTTTTTTATCCCAAGTTTTTGTTTTACAATTGGAAAAATGGCGTTTATCAATGTGTCTCATTGTCTGACACCTTTAAATCTTTTAATAAACTTTTGATAAGTTTTTTTCTAGCCTCAACACTGGCGACTTCTTCTCCAAATTTTAAGTACTTACTTCTAGCGATTAAAAATTGCCGATAGTCTTCATCAGGATGAATGTAACCATAACCGAGTTCTTCTAACTCTTGGTTTAATTCTTCTAACCTATCAGAGTCCTTATCCTCAACTAATAACTCACGGCGCTCACGAATCAATTGCTGAGTACCGTGGTCTAAGGTCGTTAAAAGGCCAAACATATCACTCGTTAATATCCCATTCACGGTCATTCCTTTAGGTGATAACTTAGGCTGACTAACCGATATCTCTTGGGAATGCTCTGAGCGAGTAACAACCTGAATTTGCTCTTGGTCAAGCTCATAGATTGATAGGGGGTGATGTGTTGTCATTACAATGTGGCTGACAAATCCATCGGGTACAAACATCTCTAATATTTGATGATATTTTGCTGCCCAATATGGATTTAAGTGAGTATCAGGCTCATCTAAAAGAAACAAAGCATCTCGTTTAGCAGTAAACTGAAGTAACCCAAATACAGTTAAAAGTTGCTGCTCACCTTCACTAAGTTCTGTAAAACTAATATCTTCAGCACGGCCTTCCAATGTTACTCTAATTTCTAACCTATCTAACATGCCTGACAAGTAGGTGGCCTCTAGTACTTTGAAAAAATCTTCTGGCCGCATATTTCGTGCTAATGACTCCAAAGATTTTAAATCTGGCAGATGATAGGCCACCACATCATGGTACTTTTTCTTTTGAGCATGTAAATCCAGCGTTTCTTCCTGCTGAGTAACAGGGCCAATGCCATTAGTTCTTAATAATTCAACAAAATCACGAATGCCGCCTTGAATCCCCCAAAAATCATTCGCATCATTTGACTCTGCATCCGTTGGCTTTTTCAAAAAGAAAGTGGCCGACTCAAATTTGGAAATTGATAGTTCACGGCTTAAAAATTTCTTAGCTTTCGGAAAGCCACGGGCTGAGAAAAAGGCTAACAATGAAAATTGGCTATGAAATCCCTTAGCATAAAAAAAGGGACGAATGTTAGAACGAATACTTTCATCTTTATGACGCACACTTTGGTAGAACTCTTTGCGTTTGTTAAAGAGCAACTTTTCTAAACGATCACTGGGCCCTGAATAATAAGCAAAAATATTCCGTGGTAAATATTTCGAAATACCTTCTTTATTGCGCTTTACTTTAGCAATATCGATACTTTGCTTTTTATCTAACTCTTTACCACTTGACGTAGTGCAATATTCAATCTGGTAAATAGACTGTCTGTCTGGGTTGGCATCCACTGACATCCAAGTTTCAAGACTTTCATCGCCTAATTTATAATCCAACTCATAGGAAAAAGGCGGCTTAGAGCCATCATCTAAATGCAAAAAAATTTTTACTAAAGCCTCAAGAATATTAGATTTCCCCGTGCCATTTTGCCCGATAATAACAGTGCGGCTAGTACCGGATGAAAATCTTATTTCAACGCCTTTTAGATTTTTAAAGTCCGAACGAATATTAAGGCGAAGTAACTTCATCGATTGATCTCCAAATACTGCTGACCATCTTTATCTATTTCTTTAATAACCTGCTGCTCTAGTAGCTGACTGATCTCTTTTAGCACCTCGCGTAAATCCATCAACTCTTTAAGTTCATCAAAGATTGCTTGTGGTTTTGCAATCCCTTTTTTATTGAGCACACCTACCACTGGATTTTCTAACAATATTTTCGGCTGGATCTCTTTTTTGGCTTTCGCTTTACGGGTACCTTTTTTCTTTTCTTTGTTCGCGTTTTTATTTGCCTCACGCTCAGCCTTGATCTTCTCTAATAACGCCTCGGCACTGTTGTCGCCGCTAATTAAATCAGGGTTGGCGGCGCGCCAATCGGCAGAGAGTTCACCGCGAAAGGCTTTGGCTAAGATAGATTGGGTGAGGTTATTAACGCGCTCTAATGCAGCATTGGTTTTTTGTTCGATGCTATCGGCAAAGGCAAACAGCTCTTCGACACGTCGAACAATTTCGGTTTGCTCTTCGAGGCTTGGCAGCTCGAATTCTAAATTCATTAAGAGGCTTGTTTCAACACTAGATACGGTCGTTCCAGCTTTAGAGCATTCTTCTAATATTCTTCGCTCTAACCCTTTTAACAGGTAAAACAAAAACTCAGGACTGATAAACCCCAAGTTTGGAACAAGTGCTTTGATATCTTGATTGATCGTTACTGGAGCTAGTGTTCTTGCAACCGGAAATGAATGCGCAAGTATCCCGCTTCGAGTTACGACTAAGATAGAGTTTGATGGGACTAATTTCATACCGCCAGTGTCGATTGCTTCCTTTGTAATTTTATCTTGAGAACTGGCAATTAAGTCCGTCTTCATATCTTTTGGTGACACCCAGGGTATATCACCACCTTCCCAATAATTGGAATTGCTTTTGCTGGGGGTTTTACCTCCAGATATAGCTGTAATTGCTTTTAACCGAGCTGGATTAGAAGATACTTTTTTCGCGCTCCGCCACTCTTCCGTCAGCTTCCCACTAACCGCAGCAGCGAGGACGGATTGGCGGAAGGTTTTTAGGATTTTTGGAATACGGTCGAGGCGGGCTTTAGTGGTTTCCACCTGTGCCAACAGGGTGTCGAGTTTATCGGCAATGACTTTTTGTTCGGCTAGGGGGGGAAGTGGTAGCTTAATCAGTTTAAGCTCTTTAACCGCTGCCAGATTTTGAATAGCCCCACCACCTGAATTTGTTAAAACACTTTCTTGCACTGATGGCGAGCGAAAAAGTTTAAGGAAAAAATCAGGCCAAATCTCTTCTGCCAGTCTAATTCTAAGCAAGGCTTGATTGATGACACCTTCGGGTGCATCTTGAGGCACTTGGGTAATTCTCCCCATCGTTCCTGAACAACTGACTAAGAAGTCACCACCCTGAACCCAAAAGCTTGCTAAATCATTGTATTTATCTTCATCAACAAAATACCTAAATCGAGTGCAGTCATCATTAATAGGAGCATACTGCTCATACACAGCATAACCACTCTCTTTAAAGAATGCTTTTTTTAAGTTACCTCCGAATGGCCCTCTTCTAAAGCCATTTACTGATGTAAGGTCTTCCCAGTTAACTTCTAACCATTGTTCAGGCAAATTAACCTCGCTCATCAATTCGCCCCTTCCAACGCCGCCAGCAATTCATCCAACTCACCCAAAGCCGCTGCCAATTCGTCTTTGGCTTCCCTTGCCAATACAGCAGGCTCAGGCAAATCAGCCGCATCGACGCTGTCTTTGTCTTTTAGCCAGCTAATATCCAATGAGTCGCCTTTAGTATTGGCTATCCACTCGCGGCTAAAGCAGCGCCAGCGGCTATGTAAAAGCTTGTCGTCGACGTTTTCATTTTCCACGGCTGCTTGTTTGTCTACTGCGATTTGTTCAGCACCAAAGCTGTATTCACCTTGGGTGCGGGCTGCGAGTGTTGAGGCAATATCTTGTTGTCGCGATAAATCACGACCTACAGGATCATATACGGCTTCAAACGGCGCTAAATGGCTATCACTAAACGGAGTGCGTTTGCCAAAGCTCGGCATGTTGGTACGCAAGTCGTACACCCATACATTTTCAGTGCAATTTTCTTGCTGATGCTTGTCGGTTGCGCTGCCTTTGGTAAAGAACAAGACATTGGTTTTTACCCCTTGGGCATAAAAAATACCGGTCGGTAAGCGTAAAATAGTGTGTAAATTACACTTGTTCATTAAATCGCGGCGTACGTCTGTGCCCACGCCTGCTTCAAACAATACGTTGTCGGGCAATACTACAGCGGCGCGGCCACCGGGTTTTAAATTGCGGTAAATATGCTGTAAAAACGCCAGTTGCTTGTTGCCTGTTTTATAGGTTAAATCGTCACGGGTATTGCTGGCCTCGCCGCCTTTGCTGGTACCAAACGGCGGATTAGCCAAAATTATATCGGCGCTTGGTAAGGCTTTACCGGCATCGCCCAGTGCGTTGCCTAAATGTATTACGCCCTCGTCGTCGCCTTCCATACCGTGTAATAAGCAATTCATTAACGCTAAACGGCGCGTGTTAGGTACAAGCTCTACCCCCACAAAAGCGTCGTTTTTTTGAAATTCAGATTGCTTGCTATTTAAGTCAAAATAATCATCGGTTTGCTCACGCATGTATTGGTCGGCAGCGACCAAAAAGCCTGCTGTGCCCGCAGCAGGATCTTGTATTACTTCGCCAACTTGCGGCTTCATGCAACGTACCATGCTATTAATTAACGCGCGCGGGGTAAAGTACTGGCCCGCGCCCGATTTAGTCTCACTGGCGTTTTTCTCTAATAAGCCTTCATATAAATCGCCAAGGCCATCTTTAGCGGCACTAAACCAATCAATTTGATCCAGCGTTTTAATCATTTGCTCTAAATGGCGCGGCTCACGTAAGCGCGTTTGCGCATCGGCATAAATGGCGCTGATTAATGGATCTTCGTGTACTTGCACTTCTTTGGTTTGGCCTGGGTTTTCTGGGTCAGCCTCAAGGCGTTTACCGGTTGAGAGGGCAAATAAAATGGCCTTGTAATCATTTAATAAATTGATGCCTGATTTGTCGCTGATATCCTGCCAGCGGCAGCCGATTGGCAGCGGATGTTTTTTTAAGGTGCCGGCTTCGGTGTTTTCGTGCACCATTTTAATAAACAACAGCAGTACCAGCTCGGTAACGTAGTCGCTGTAGTTAATACCGTCGTCACGCAGTACGTCACACAGGTTCCAAAGTTTTTGTACAATGTCGTTATTGGTCATGATGTTCTCAAAATTAGTAATAGGGGATTAGCCGTGTGCAACGAGTAAGGAGCACAAGGGTTGATTTATGTAGTAATTAACACGGCCTACTTTTTGTTTGGTCAAAAAGCCGTGCTCCACCAGTTGTTCTAAATACTTGGTGGCAGTAATCCGAGTTATACCGAGGTCTTCCACAATGAAGTCTATTTTGGTGTAGGGGTGGTTAAATAAGTTGTTAAGTAAATCTTGGCTGTAAATTTTAGGGAGCTGCTCTCGTATACCGTGTTTTACTTCTGCCATAAGGGTTTTCATGGCGGTGATAAGTGAAATGGTGTCTCGGGCGGTATCAATAACACCATCAAGCATAAACTCTAACCAAGGTACCCAATTACCTGTATCACGCACTGCTTGTAAATTAGCGTAGTAATTAGCTTTGTTCTTAATAACAAATCGGCTTAAGTACAGCACAGGTAGGTTTAGTAAGTCTTTAGTCACCAAGTACAAAATATTTAAAATACGCCCGGTACGGCCGTTACCATCGTAAAATGGGTGAATGCTCTCAAACTGATGGTGAATAATGGCCATTTTTACCAATGGGTCAGCATCACATAACTCATCGTTATTGATAAACTGAACAAGGTTATCCATAAGTTTTGTAATTTCATCGCCGTGTTGTGGTGGGGTATAAACCACTTCACCTGTTCGTGCATTTTTAAGATCAGTGCCGGGGAGCTTTCGTAAACCGGCATCATTATGTTCTAGGTTTTTTTGTATTGCTAGAATATCATTAAGGCGGATAAGTTTGCTTTTACGTGCGGTTTCGAACCCTTGCTTTAAAGCGACTGCATAATCTTGTACTTCTTTGGTGGCAGGGTTGGTTACAGCTTCTTCAAACAGGTTAGCTTTATAAAGTTCATCGTGTGTTGTTACGATGTTTTCTACTTCTGAGCTGTCTTTTGCTTCTTGTAGAGCGAGTGTATTAATCAGTATGGCTTCGTTAGGTATGCTTGCGGCAACGCCTTTTAGCTCTGCTAAATGACGATGTGCTGTGGCGGTTTTTTTTAAAACGGCACGGGTTTCCCATTGTTCAATGTTAGGGAGAGGTAAAGGCTCAATATAGGTCGACATAAATAACTTTTATCCTTTTTTATACATGTCTGTTTGGTTATGTATAAATTGTTTAGAAAATTATACATAAGCTATATAACATGTATAGCAATTCCATTTATTTATATACTTTATTGTTAAGCTGTTTTAGCTGGCCATATAGCTTCACTAAGCTCCTCTAGCACTATATCAAGTTGATTATTCAATACTTTATCAAATTGCTTTGCGCCGCCATGCTCACCAAAGCGGTTATTAACAAAATCACGGTCAATAATGACTTCATGCACAAGTTGCTTAGCTAATCGGTCTAACCACTTACGCTGGTTAGGGTTCCACTGGTGGCTTTGGTAAATGCGCGCCATAGCCTGCGCAACTCTTTGTTCAAACGGAACCAGTGCCTCACCTAATGCCGCGCGACGAATATGACCAATAATGCTCGCTGCAATATCTTGATTAGTTTGGTTACGCACTGCACTTTGCAGCTTGGGCTCGGTGTAACCTGCGCTATCAAGTAGTAACTTAATATCTTTGAGCTGGGTGCGATTTAAATCACGAGGCTTGTTAACAACCGCTGCAAGCGCTGCATTTTGATTTAATTGTTCTTTAATAAACTGGTTAAAGCTATCGAGGTAATCTTCTGGTTTTTGATGCGCACCATAGCTTTGGCTACGATCGCGGATTTCATCGTGATGCTCTGAAATAACAGGTTGTCGTTCGCTGCCTAGTAAGCTATTGACCTCTGCTAATTGATTTAATAAACCACTGTGCTGGTTTATAAACGTTGCCGCTTGTTTTGGCCCTAGCTGGTTTAAATGGGTGTGTAAGCTTTTTGGTTCAACACCCCATGACTCTTGCAACTCATCTAACTTTTGCTTAAGAGCTGGTTTATTTTCTGATTTTTTCTGTGCTTTACGTAATACCCGCATCACCTTTTGGCTTAGTTGACTCAGCACGACATCAGCATGGCTTTGTTCGGGTGTATCGCCAGGAGCACTAAGCGCTCGTTCAAGTAGATCTGGATTGGTAATTTCATCCACTAATTGGTCGAGCGTAACGTTCGGATCTCTTACCAGAGGCTTCATGGTATTAACATCTTGCAATGCTGCGTAGATATCAACTGGGTCATAAATGCGAAATACGGTTTTACCTATGTCGTCACAGCGGCGAGTTGCACGCCCAACCATTTGCTCGTATAAAATGCGCGATTTTACTCGGCGCATAAACACTAAGTTACAAATTTTAGGCACATCAATACCGGTCGTTAATAAATCAACGGTAATGGCAATATTGGGGTATCGCTCGTTTTTATATTGGCGGATAAGCTGTTCTACCTTATCGCTTTGGCCAGTTACTTTAGCCACGGCAGCCTGATTATATTCGCCGTTATAAAGATCTTTAAAAGCCTCATCGAGTAAGCGTTTTACCATGTCGGCGTGCAAATCGGTGGCACAAAAAATCATGGTTTTCTCGTCACCAAAGGGATCTAGCTCTTGCACAAGTTGCTCACAAATAACACGGTTGAAGTTTTCGTTAATAACTCGGCGATTAAACGCGTCAACTTCGAAACTTAGTTCGTCGTCGAGCTCAGCACTTTGTACTTCACCGGTTTGCGTATTAATAGCGCTAACTTCCTCACCTTTGGTAAAAGTAATGCCATTTTGTGTCAATAAGGTTTCATAACGAATCGGTGGCTCGTGATCTATTAGCCAGTCGTCAGCTACTGCTTCTCTGTATGAATAGGTATAAACAGGTTTGCCAAAAATATCACTCGTGTGTTTTGCCGGTGTAGCCGTAAGTGCGATTTTTACTGCATCGAAATAATCTAAGACTCGGCGATAGCTCGACAAGTATTGGCTGGTGTCGCGAGTAGCCAGTTCACCCTCTGTCATTTCTTGATCGAGTGTATAACCTCGGTGGGCTTCATCAATTATAATGCAATCAAACTGGTCTAGCGGTGGCGGGTTATCACTCATAAAAATACGCTTAACCATAGCTTGCACAGTTGCAACTTGTACGCGGGTTTCTGCCTCGGCCGCCATATCACCTAGTTCTGCCACATTGTATATTTTTGATAATGTGTGATTTTGTTCAAGTGGAGCTTCGTTAAAAGCGTCTATTGCTTGTTGCCCTAGAGCTGTTCGGTCGACTAAAAATAAAATTCGCTTGAAACGTTCAGCTTTTAAAAAGCGATACATTAAACCAATAATTGTACGGGTTTTTCCGGTGCCTGTGGCCATTGCTAGCAAAGCATGGCGAATATTTTGCGCTAAGGTATTTTCAACAGCGATAATCGCTTTTTGCTGGTAATCACGCACTTTTAAGTAGCCAAAAGGCTCATCTTTGAGTTTTTGTTGGGCGGCGTCTTTGCTGCGCTTAAGTAGATCAAGCAACCCCTCAGGGGTATGAAACTTTGGCAAAGCGCGTTTAATATTCGCAGGTTCGCGTACATCACGAAACCACGTACCTGATTGTTCAGCAAGTTGAGGTACATACGGGCGACCGTTACAGGAATAAACAAACGGTACTTTATAGTGGCCATCATCTTCATCTGGCCATGCTATGGTCAACCCTTGTAGCTCCCAAGCAGGTATTAAAGAGGATTGAACATTCAAGCCTTTACTGTATCGCTCTGCTTGTGAAATTTTACCTGCAACATTGGTGTTTTCTTTTTTAGCTTCAACCACCGCAATAGGTGAAAGGCCTGCAAAAAGTACGTAATCAGCACGCCCTTTTTTTCCTTGATATTCAGTAGGCCACTCAGCAATGGCGATGTTTTTTCCTTTCTCTGGGCGAGTGCCATTTTTATGGGTGAGCACTTCAGTATCAACATCCCAGCCAGATTCTTGTAACTGTTGGTCGATTAGAATACGTGTTAACGCTTCATCCAGGACAATATTCTTAGTTGCAGCTTTTGAACTTGTACTTAGCTTTTGCTTATATGAGGTGTTTGATTCGTCATCTAGGTTTGAAAGCTTAGTTTGTAACTCTGCTATCTTCTTTTCGTAGTTGTGTTTTTGGTCGGCAAGCGCTCTTTCATGTTCTTTCGCTTGCTCAGCTAGCTCTTTGGACTCTTGGTCCATTTCAAAAGCTAGCGATTCATATTCTGTTTTTTCTTTATTTATTAGTTCGTTGAGTTGTTGGCTGGAGTCAAGATCGAGGTTTGCTTTTTGCAGGTCGACTTTTAAGTTATCTATTTCACTTTGTAAACTACGTAATTGCTCACTGGGGTCATGAGGAGGGGTAAAAGCACCCGGTTTAAATGAGGTACCCTGCTTACCAAATGACTGATGAAACCATATCGCTAACTTACGTGCGACAACTAAGCCATTAATAGCTTCTTTATGTTTTGTTCTAAATTTGTGAGTTGCTTTATTCCCTTCAACCCTCAGCGTATGAAAAAGGTCTTTAACAACCTGATCTAATTGAAGCTCTCTACTGATTCTGTGTATTAATTCAAGCTGCGAAGTATTGTCTTCAAAGTTAACTCTTACTAATACAGCAATGTGTTGCGCAATCGCCTCGCCTAGCTGTCTCAATTTAATTAACGTGGTATTAGGGTCACTAGCAAACGCTTTTTCAGCCGCACCCGCTAGCTCGACAAAAAGATCGTCGTGTTCAGAAAGAAAGTAAAAATTTCCCATTTTATTATCCACAGCTAACTCCATTTAAGCACTTGCTCTAACTTATTGGGCATCTACTTATTCAACTTATATTTTTATTGTTGAATACCATTAAGCTTATTACTTTCAGCCATAATACCAATATAAGTTAAAAATTATACATTCTTAATCAAAAAGATATACATACAAAAAACGGCCACTTATTGTGACCGTTTTAGTTGCATACTTTATTTTTAGAATCGAACTCGTTTGTTTCGTTCTTTATTTCTAGTAGCGCACATTAAACTCAGTTTTGATCATTATTTAACGTGCACAAAACCTATAACCTGTTGATCTTACTCAACAGTAACCGATTTTGCTAGGTTACGTGGCTGGTCGACGTCAGTGCCTTTAATTACTGCTACGTAGTACGACAGCAACTGCAGAGGAATTGTATATACAACAGGGGCAATCACGTCATCTACATGGTTTACGTTGATTACACGCATTGTATCGTCTGACTCAAAGTGTGAGTCTTTATCAGCGAATACATAGATGATGCCGCCGCGAGCACGTACTTCTTCTACGTTTGATTTAAGCTTTTCAAGCAATTCATTGTTTGGTGCTACAACAATAATTGGCATGTCGGCATCAATAAGCGCTAATGGGCCGTGTTTAAGCTCACCTGCTGCGTAGGCTTCAGCGTGAATGTATGAAATCTCTTTAAGCTTAAGTGCGCCTTCCATCGCGATTGGGTATTGTGAGCCGCGCCCTAAAAACAGTGAATGGTGTTTATCAGCAAATTCTTCAGCAAGGTCTGCAATGCCATCAGCCAATAGTAGCGTTTCTTCTAATTTAGCTGGTAGCAGTTTAATAGCGTTAACGATCGCGCTTTGATCTAAGCCTTTCTCTTGCGCAATAGACGCAGTAAGCATTAACAAACCAACAAGCTGTGTAGTAAATGCTTTAGTAGAGGCTACACCAATTTCAGCGCCTGCTTTGGTCATAAAGGCAAGGTCTGATTCTCGCACAAGCGATGAGCCAGGTACGTTACAAATAGTCATTGACCCCATATAGCCTTGCTCTTTAGCTAAACGCAGTGCAGCTAAAGTATCAGCCGTTTCGCCTGATTGTGAAATAGTTACTAGTAGGCTATTTTCGTGTACAAATGACTGACGATAACGGAACTCAGAGGCAATTTCTACGTTACAGCTAACACCTGCATATTGCTCAAGCCAGTAACGAGCAACCATACCTGAGTGGTATGACGTACCACAGGCAATAATTTGTACGTGTTTTACGTCTTTAAATATTTGCTGTGCGCTATCGCCAAAAGCATCAATAGCTACGCGGTCATCGTTTAAACGTCCTTCAAGGGTGTTACGTACTGCAAGTGGCTGCTCATAAATTTCTTTTAGCATGTAGTGACGGTAATCACCTTTGCCTGATGCATCTTGTGTGATGTTTGATTCAACAACTTCACGCTCAACCGCGTTGCCATCTGCATCAAAAATTTCTACTGTGTCGCGAGTAATACGCGCTACATCACCTTCTTCTAAGAAGATAAAGCTGCGAGTTACTGGTAATAATGCCAGTTGATCAGAAGCAATAAAGTTTTCACCAAGGCCTAAACCAATAACTAACGGGCTACCTGAGCGTGCTACAATAATTTCGTTATCATTCGCTTTATCGAACACAACGGTACCAAATGCACCTTCAAACTGCTTAACAGCAGCTTGAACTGACGCTAATAAAGTGGTGTGCTGCTGACGTAACTGATGAATTAAATGCACCATGACCTCAGTGTCGGTGTCTGATAAAAACTCGTAACCGTCGCCTTTAAGTGCTGCACGCAAGCTTGCGTGGTTTTCAATAATACCGTTATGCACAAGCGCTAATTGATTGCTTGAAACATGTGGGTGAGCATTGGCTTCAGTTACACCGCCATGAGTCGCCCAACGAGTGTGTGCAATACCTGTGTGGCCGCTAACACCAGCTTGTTCAAGTGCTGACTCTAAGTTTACAACCTTACCAACCGCTTTAACTGTATTAAGTGTATTGCCTTCAAGTAAAGCTACACCTGCTGAGTCATAACCGCGGTACTCAAGACGCTTAAGGCCTTCAACTAAGATTTTATTTACTGGACGTTCTGCAACAGCCCCAACGATTCCACACATAGTGTCTCCATTAATTTTTTAATTCTAGCAACTTACGTTTTAGTTGCTATTCCATAATTTCTGCGCAAATTAGTTTTACACCACACGCCTCTATGGCTGCACGTTTATCACTTGCTAAGCCACTGTCGGTTATTAATGTGGTTACTGTTTGCCACGGTAATTCTAAATTTGGTATTTTTCGGCCAATCTTATCTGATTCAACCATAACGATTACTTCGCGCGCCGCTTTAGCCATCACTTGGCTTAATCCAACAAGTTCATTAAACGTGGTTGTTCCACGCGCTACATCAATGCCATCAGCACCAATAAATAGTTGATCAAAATCATATGAGCATAGAACATTTTCAGCTACTTGCCCTTGAAACGATTCAGAATGCGGATCCCACGTTCCACCTGTCATCAAAAGGGTTGGTTCGTTTTCAAGTGAGAGTAAACGACTCGCCACTTTAATCGCATTAGTCATTACAACTAATCCGCGTTTATTTGCAAGTTCTGGGATCATGGCGGCCGTAGTACGCCCGCTATCAATAATAATGCGGTTATGATCTTTTATAAGCGATGCTGCCGCTTTGGCAATGGCCACTTTGCGCTTAGAATCAATCTCATCGCTAACAATCTCTTTAGGCAGAGCAATAGCACCGCCGTAACGGCGCAGCAATAAGCCACTTTTTTCAAGCGCGGTTAAGTCTTTTCGAATAGTTACTTCTGATGTTTGAAACTGTTCAGCTAAACTATCTACGGCTACCTCACCTAATTCATTAACTTGAGTAAGGATCAAATGGCGGCGTTGCTGGGTGTTTCGTTTGGTCATAAGTGGTTACAATTAAGTTTCGTTTCGAAAGTTAGTAGATTTTAAACGAAACTAATAAAATGGCAAGTGAATGCGTAAAAAAAGCACAGTTTTATTCAAATTATCATCATGCTTAAAGTAGGTTAAGCTAGACACCATTATTTAAGTTAAACAAAATTGATATGCAGTCATTTAATAGTATTAGTAAAGAGAATCTAGCGCAGCGTAAAGCTGTGCACGAAATTTGCCGCTTATTTAATAAAAGCCCAAGTAAAGGTAACTTAAAACGCATAACAGGACTGTTTGCTAACTCCGGTTCGGGCGTCATTATTGAAGCAGGCTTTCATTGTGATTATGGCTCACAAATACAAATTGGTGATCGTACTTTTATAAACATTAACTGCACTGTGTTAGATGCGCCAATTAATGAAGGAGCTATAAGCATTGGCGACGATTGTTTAATCGGCCCGAATGTTCAGCTACTGGCAGTCTCGCATGCGATTAACCCTACAGAGCGGCTCAAGAAGGAGAACTTTACTGCACCGATTACTATCGGTAATAATGTGTGGATTGGCGCGGGAGTTATTGTGTTAGCTGGCGTTACAATTGGCGATAACGCTGTTGTGGGCGCAGGGTCAGTAGTAACCAAAAGTGTGGCTGCGAACACTGTTGTTGTCGGTAACCCCGCGATAAAAATTAAAGATATTTAAAGAGTTATATCATAGGTCGTCGTTTACGGCGACAACCCCCTGCGATATTAAATTTACAAATATACTGAATCCCAATACGGATAGTCACCAATTCTAGTGACCAACTTGCGCCTCAAAGGATTTGCAGCAATGTACCTTGCTATTTCAATCCTATTTTCTTCTTCTCGCAGCGCATGATCATAATACGCTCTTTGCCATACAGGCTGATTTAAATCCCGTACTTTATTAACTTCTCGAACTGATGCGCCTTTTAAGTGACCCACTACAACCCCTAATTCACTGTTTTTAAGCTGCAACAAACCATGGAAATGATCAGGCATTAAAACCCAAGTTAACCAACGGCATTGATACTTGAGCTCATTACTCGCAATGCATCTACAAAAGATATTAGCATGATCGAAATTACTAAATATCCCTTCTCTGCGGTGGCATGTAAATGTAATGAAGTATTCGCCTGATTGAATTGATACACGCCCTTTCTTTAAGTTACTCCAGCTCATTTAGTAAATTCCTTTTTCTAAAGCAGAAATAAAATATAGCCTATTTACGCGCTAAAGCACGCCCTACATCACCTCAATAC
Organism: Pseudoalteromonas sp. Scap06; assembly: GCF_013394165.1. Classification (NCBI taxonomy): domain Bacteria; kingdom Pseudomonadati; phylum Pseudomonadota; class Gammaproteobacteria; order Alteromonadales; family Pseudoalteromonadaceae; genus Pseudoalteromonas; species Pseudoalteromonas sp. Scap06. Next base: position 3,341,092 of record NZ_CP041330.1, read on the forward strand.
ACACCTGTAGGTCATCATTTATGGCGACATCGTTTGCTTATCTAATCATCGCGTAAAACAAGCGATGGCCGTGTACTGGCGGCTTTAAAGGCAAGACTGGCAACGGTTAGCCAAGTAAACGCACCCACAATGAGGCCTGCCAAGCAATATACCCAAATGGTTTGCTCAATACGGTCGTTAAAACCTTGCAACCAGTTATCCATTAGCCAATAAGCTAGAGGTAAAGCAATTGCTGCCGCTGCGAACACTATGATTAAAAACTCACGGGCAAGTAGATTAACTAAATTTAAACGGGTTGCGCCCAATACTTTTCGCATGGCTAATTGCTTTTGCTGACGTTTCGCTGCAAATGCCGCTAGTCCAAATAAACCTAAGCAACTTAAAAACATGGCCAGCACAGAGAAATTTCGAATAAGCACAAACAAGTCATGCTCGACGCGATAAACCTTGGCTAAGTCTTGCAGCATTAGGCTAAATTGCGGGTTGGCAGTTAAATTAAACTGTTTTAAAAGCTGGCGTAGCTGACTCAATAATTGAGGAAAGTTTGCTTGCTCGGTGCTTACCACCAATCTAACGGTTGATTGTGAGCTATACCCTGCTGAAAATGACACAGGCAGCCAATCGTCTTTTGCCGAGCCCACTTTAATGTCTTTTATCACACCAACGATGATAGCATTGATGTTGCGGTAAAGCCCCTGAACTTGCAGCCCCACTACCTCACTCACACTCTCATAGCCAGCGCGTTTTGCCATTTGTTCGGTCACCAAAATGGCCATTGCTTGAGGCGTATCCTCGCCCTGCTGCGTATTTGACTCCTCATTGACATAATGCAACCAATCGCTTTGAAATTGTGGTGAAAAATCTCGGCCAGCAAGTAGTGTCAGACCCAAGGTTTCCACGGCATGAAAACCTGTGCCAATAGTCGGTGGCAGTTCGCTTTCTTCATAGCCGTTTGGCCAACGGAAGTAAAAACTTTCTAGGATGCTATCGGTTAAATCTGTGTCTGTAGTGGTCACTTGCACGACACCGGGCAGTGCACGGATCTCATTGAGTATCGCATGCTCTTTTGCCATCAATTGCTTGCTACTTAAATCGTGTATCACAATGCGATCCGTCACATCATAACCAACCGCTAAGCTTTGCAAGAACGTTAACTGTTGCAAGCTCACTAACGTACAAACAATTAAAGCCATTGCCATGGCTGCTTGAAATACTAACAAGCCTTTACGCAGAATCTGACCTGTTTGCAATTGCCCTGCAAGTAAACTTTTAAGCGGAGCGCGTTCTACACATAAAGCTGGGTAAACACCTGATACAAAAGCCAATAAAAGTATCAACCCCAATACAGCTAGCAATTGTGACCAATCCCAAACTAGCTGTAATGGGCGGTTTGCAAAGTCACTAAAGCTTGGTAATAACACCTCAACCCAACACAACGCTAACACCGTAGCAAAGGCCAGCATTAGCAAAGCTTCTAACAAAAATTGCAGAATTAATTGTCGCTTACTCGCCCCCAGCATTTTTCGCATAGCAATTTCTTTGCTGCGATACAACAATTGCGATACCGCAATATTAATGTAATTGGCTGCGGCAATGGCGAGTAGTAACACGCTCAATACCAGGCTCAAGTTCACTAAAAAAGCCGACCCGCCAGGTTTAAATTCAAAGGGAGAATGGGCTTTAAAATACACGTCTCGCATCGACACTAAACGATATTCAAGCTGGCTATTCTTTAATTGATATTTTTCAATAAGACTTCTAGCTAACTGCTTTTCTATGCCTTTTAAATCAGCTCCTTGCTCAGTTTTTAGATAAACATAACTCGATATATCGTTATGTTCGGTGAAATCAACAGACACTAAAGCATGAAACAAAAAGTGGCTATTATCGGGTAAGTCATTAAAAACAGCACTCACAGTGACACTTCTCTCGCCCATCAATAAGGTTTGCTCGAACGCATTGCTAACACTGCCGAATAACCTTACAGCCTCACTTGCACTAAAGGCGATTTGATTGGGCTCTGAGAGCGCTTGTTCAAGATTGCCAGCTATCACATCAAGATGAATAAAATCACGTAAATTGGCCGAAGTGCCATATACATTTCGCAGCTTAAACGCTTGCCCAGCCACTTTAATATGATCAGTAAATAAATCACTATCGACCACATCTGCCAGCACCAATAAGTTGCTTACATCACTACGTGAAGACACTGTTTGCGCAATGCTTACAACCGTTAATGGGATCTCTTCTAAGCCCGGCACCTTTACATCAACATGCAAACGATAAACTTGCTGGTGATCGGGCTGCATTTCATCAAACGACAATTCATACTCTGCGAATAACGTCACTAACAGAGCTGCGGCAAGACCAATACTTAACCCAAAAACATTCAATAACGAATACAGCTTATATTGCTTAAATACTCGAAACGCTGTTGTTACATGTGATATCAACATACCTAACCTATAAGACCTTGTTCTCACCCCAAACGGCCTACCGGTTACACCGACAGGCTATAGCTTTGGCTAATAAACTTTATTTATTCATAACGTAAAGTAAGCGACGGTCTCGTACTGGCAGCTTTAAAGGCGATGCTTGCAACCGTCAGCCAAGTGATCGCAGCAACACTCAAAGCTGCAACCAAATAAACCCATAGCGCTTGATCAACCCGCTCGTTAAAGTTTGCGAGCCAGTCACCCACCAGCCAATAAGTTAGCGGGTATGCGATTGCTACACTGCCAAGCACTAAAATTAAAAACTCTTTTGCCAGTAGATTCATAATACTGATGCGTGATGCACCCAGCACTTTGCGTACAGCGACTTCTTTTTGGCGACGAATCGTGGCAAATGAAGCTAAACCAAAAGTACCTAAGCAAGTTAAGAACACTGCAAGGCCAGTAAATATAAGTACGACAAGAGAAACACGCTCATCACCTTTTAATACCGCTTTATAGTTTTCAGCTAGCAGGTTTATTTTTGGCTCATAAATATTAGACACTTCAGCTAAAGCTGTGATCACTGCCTGTTTTATAGCAGGGAGGTTTTGTACGTTCACGGTTAAAATCACTTCAGATACTGGTGCTAAATAGTTAAAGCCACATAAAAACATAATGTTAGAATTCGCATCTTGTGCATTACCAACCTTTACATCTTTTACAACACCAACAACTCGCATATCCACATTACGCCCTGTGTCTTTAATTGTTTGTCCAACAATATCAGCCATATTGCTATAACCTGCCTGCTTGGCAACGGTTTCTGTAATAATTGTACCTACTGTTGTAACCCCATTTGCTCGCGTCGCCCAGTCTGAGGAAAACTCACGGCTAAAGTCTCTACCAGCAATAAGCGTAAAGCCTAGCCCTTTTACAACATCAAAACCAGAACCTATCACAGGGGTTATTCCACCTGAAAATTCACCATTGGGCCAAGTAGGCTGTAATGTATTATTAATTGAAACGGTTAAACGAGTATCAATAATCGTTGCTTGCTCTACACCATCTATAGCCGTCAAGCGATTAATTAGTGCGCTAGGCTGCTGCGTAAATACCGATTGCACCGGCAACTCTGAAACCACTAAGCGTTGCTGCGTTTGATAGCCTAAAGGAAGGCTTTGTAAATGAGATAATTGTTTTAACAACGTAACCGATGCAATGATCAAACCGATTGCTAATGAAGCTTGCAAGGTCAATAAACATTTACGTACCCAAATGGCCGTATTACCGCGTTGTAAATCGCCACTTAACACTCGTTTTGCGCTAAATGATGAGATAAACAATGCCGGGTACAAACCTGCAAGTATGCCTACAGCAATAACAACAGCCATAATGCCCAAACCAAAGGCTGAAAAATAACTCACTATCAGTTCACGATCGACCAGCTGGTTAAAGCTTGGCAATAACAGTTCCACTAACACACAAGCAATAATCATCGACAATAGAGCAACCAAAGTAGATTCAGCTAAAAACTGTGTTACTAACTGCAGCTTACTTGCGCCAAGTGCTTTGCGCACCCCTACTTCTTTGGCGCGCTTTGCAGACTGTGCCACCGTCATATTGATAAAGTTAAAGCCAGCAATCAAAATAAGTAACACGCTCAACCCTGCACAAATCGTTACAACTTGCTTTGCGCCGCCTGCTTTCATTTCAAATGGCGATTTTGCTGTTAAATGTAAGTCTAGTAATGGGTGTAACTCAATGGCAACTTGACCCGCCATTTGCCCATTGAAGTACTGTTTAGACAGTGTATCAGCGAGTGCTTTTGGATCTGCTTGCGGCGCCAAACGCATATAAACATAACTGCTATTAACCATCAGGTTATTTGGATCATGTTTTACATATACGAGGTTTTTAAATGCAAAGTGAGTATTGCTTGGTAAATCTGCAAACACCGCCCGTACAGTATATTGCCCTTGTTCGTGCTGTAACGTGTTACCAATAACATTTATTGTACCGAAAATACGCAGTGCTTCAGATTCACTTAGAGCCAAGCTCTCAGGTGTACTCATTGCATTTTTTAAATCCCCTGCCAATGTGTTTATATTGATAAAGTTCTCAATATTTGGCGTTGCCCCATACAAGTCATTAAGTTTAAAACCCTGATCCAGGTACTGCACGTCAACCATCGCCTCTCTGGTCCACGATACCATCGTCAAACCAAACACTTCTTCTACTTGGCTATATTCAGTGGCTTTTGCCGCTTGAGAATAATTAAAAATAGGAATGACTGATAAGCCCAACTTTGAGTAATCTTGGCCTACACGGTAAACACGTTCAGCGTGAGGCTGCTGACTATCGTATGACAACTCGTTTTGTGCAAATAGTGCCACTAAAATTGCCGCAGCTAAGCCGATACTTAGCCCTAAAAGGTTTAGGATAAAATGCTGTTTTTGTTGCTTAAATGATCTTAAAGCAGTGACTAAATAATTAATAAACATATTAAGCAACCTCAACAACGGCTTGCTGCACAATATTTGCTTTATCAAGCATCACTTGGCCATCCAATAGGCGCACTAAACGATCAGCATAGGCACCCTCTTTTTCTGAGTGAGTCACCATAATAACCGTGGTGCCCTCGCGGTTTAATTCGCGTAGCATCGCCATCACTTCATCACCGTTTTTAGAATCGAGGTTACCGGTTGGCTCATCGGCTAAAATTAGCTTGGGATTAATCACTAATGCACGCGCAACGGCTACCCGCTGCTGCTGACCACCCGACAGTTGCTGTGGTAAATGCTCGCCGCGGTGATCAATACCCACGCGCTTTAAAATGGTTTCTACGCGTTGCTTACGCTCACTTTTTGATATTTTTTGATACTGCAATGGCAACTCTACGTTTTCATAAACTGTTAGCTCATCAATCAGGTTAAAGCTTTGAAATACAAAGCCAATTGATTCTTTACGTAGCTCTGCTAGTTGCTTTTCGCTATAGCCTGCAATGTCAGTTCCCGCAAAATCAAAGTTGCCTGAGGTCGGTGAATCAAGCATACCCAAAATAGAAAGCAGCGTTGACTTACCACAGCCAGATGGCCCCATAATCGCTAAAAAGTCACCTTCGTTTACGGTTAAGTTAATATTACTCAGCGCTGTTGTTTCAACATCTTGAGTACGAAATACGCGGCTTAAATTAGTTAGTTTGATCATTGTTATTATCCTTAAAATTGTAGTTGCTGTGCTTTGTCAAAGTTGCTGTAGCTAGAGGTAATCACTTTATCCCCAGCGTTTAGCCCTTCAAGCACTTCAAAATAGTGTTGATTCTTTTTGCCTAGGCGGATATCACGGCGCACTGCTTTATCACCGCCTTGCTCGATTACATAAACCCAGTTACCGCCCGAGTTAGTAAAAAAAGCCCCGCGTTTAAGTAGTAAGGCATTGTTATTGTCATCCCCTAGCATTAACTCAATATCAATGCTTTGGCCGCGCTTAATGCTTTTAGTGTTACTGGGTAGGTCCACTTCTACTTGAAATTGTGACTGCTGTACGCGGCTATCGATTTTGCTCACTTTTGCATTCACCGTGCCGCTTTCTAGCTCAATCATTACCGCCATGTCACGCTGCACTTGGTTTAAATAAAATTCATCCATGCGCACCACTAATTTATATTCATTAGGAATATCTATTTGGCCTAACCGCGCACCACTGTTTTTAGATTCGCCAATTTCCACATCAAGTTCGCTTAAATAACCTGAAACAGGCGCTTTGATTAATAAGTCGTCGAGATTTCGACGCGCAAATTGCAGATTTTTTTCGAGCATTTTAGCGCTGTCTGACAACTGCGCCACTTGCACCTCACGGATTGAATTTTCTTGCTTTTGGCGCTCAAGGGTGAGCTCTTTACGGGCTTGGTAATAATTTAAATCTTCTTCAAGCTCAGCTAGTTGGTCTTGCGCCAATACGCCACTTTTAACCAAAGGTTTAGTTTGTTTTAATCTACGTGTTAAATGGGTAATTTTTAATTCGATTTCTAATAAGTCACGGCGTAAGTTTAACCGGCTGGTTTCCATGGTCATTTGCGTATTACGTAAAAAGTTAAGCTGCTCGGTAACTTGTGCTTCACGGCTCATTACATCAAGTTGTAAGTTAGTGTTGCTTAAGCGCACGAGCGGTTGGCCTTTCTCAACATATTCACCTTGCTCGACTAATCGCTCTTCCACTTGACCACCAGCAATGGTATCGAGATAAATACTGGTTTTTGGCACAACTTGACCGCGTAAGCTTAAGGCATCTTTAAAGGCACCTTGTTTAACCGTGCTAACCGTTAAGCCACTACGCTCGATATTTTGGCTACGGCCCGTATCACTGCTTTGCGTATAACCATATGCAGCCGCAACAACACCTAAAGTAAGAGCTGCAAAAGTAAATTTTTTAAAATACTTTTGCGTAAATGAGCGTTCTATTTTTTTGTCCATGTCGACTACCTTGATACAGGTTTAATTTAACTAATTACTTATTGTTATTACAAAGCGTGTGCCAACTTTAATTAACCAATAAAATCAATAGCTTAATTGCAAATTAAGTTTTTAAACTAATTATAGTGTCCATTTATAGAACACTTTATTATCTTATGAACGTCCATTTATGGACACTGTCCCCTTTTTGTTTTAGGCTAAATAAAACTCTATAAAAATAAAAAACATGAAACACACAGGCTCTCTTCTAATTGTTGATGACAACCCAGACATTCTCATTGCAGCACGTTTATTACTAAAACAGCATTATCAAAGTGTTAAAGCCACAGACAATCCATTTGACATTGCAGGCATCATTAACGAGCAACGCAAGCTCGAGCAGCCCGTTGACGTAATACTGCTTGATATGAACTTTACCCAAGACTCAATCAGTGGCAAAGAAGGCTTTTATTGGTTGAAAAAAATTATCGAACAAGACGCTAATATCGTTGTTTTATTAATGACCGCTTACGGCGATATTCAATTAGCCGTAGATGCAATTAAAGCGGGGGCCTCTGATTTTATTGCCAAGCCTTGGCAAAACGAGCAATTACTTGGCGCAGTCGCCGCTGCATTTTCACACGCAAAAGACAAACAGCAAGTGGGCAAATTAACGCGGCAAAAACAAGGGTTAAACCAAGCCTTAAACACGCCTAACTTTGAGTTTTTAGGTCAAAGCAATGCGATGCAACAGGTGTTTAGCACCATAGAAAAAGCAGCTCAAACTGATGCCAACATATTAATAACCGGTGAAAGTGGCACAGGGAAGGAGTTGACCGCAAACGCCATTCATCAAGCAAGTATGCGCCATAATCAAACATTTATGAGTTTAGACATGGGTGCGGTGGCGCAGAATTTATTTGAAAGCGAACTTTTCGGCCACAAAAAAGGCGCGTTTACCGATGCAAAAAGCGATCGAATTGGTAAATTTGAGCTTGCCCACGGTGGCAGTTTATTTTTAGATGAACTGGGTAATTTACCCTTAGAGCATCAAGCCAAATTACTGGCTGCACTGCAAAATAGACAAATAACGCCCGTTGGCAGCAGTAAAGCCGTTGATATAGATATTCGCCTTATTTGCGCCACTAACGACAACCTTGATCAAGCCGTCGCAGAGGGGCGTTTTCGTCAAGATTTATTGTATCGGATAAACACCGTTGAAATTCGCCTTCCGGCATTACGGGAGCGCAGCGATGACATTCCATTATTAGCTAATTACTACCTAAAACACTTTGCGCAAAAATATAAACGCAGCTTAACCATTAGCGATGATGATATGAGTGCGCTTTGCCAATACGCGTGGCCAGGTAATGTACGTGAATTGGCTCACGCTATAGAGCGTGCGGTTATATTAACTGAAGGGGATACACTCGATATAACCTCAGTTGTAGGTAATAGCGCAGCACCTAGCGCTCATTCTGCGAGTCAAAGTACAGAGGATATAAACAATCAGCTACAGTACGACACCTTTGATTTAGACATACTCGAACAACGCACAGTTCGCGCAGCACTTAAGCACCATCAAGGTAATGTGAGTCATGCAGCCAAAGCACTGGGTTTAACCCGTGGTGCCATGTACCGCCGCCTTGAAAAGTACGGGCTATAATCATGCGAGCTAATTTATTACTTTCATTTAATATTATCGCACTTATAAGTGTTAGTGCGTTGCTTAGCTATGTATTGCAAAAGCATGGTTTTTCAGCGACGACATTATTAATGATGCTAGTCGCAGCGGCGCTAATAGCGCATATTTTTACGCTGTTTAAGCGCCAACAAAAACAAGCTGAAATGGTGATCCGCGCTTTAGCTAATGGCGACAGTACATTAGGGCTTGGTCAGCAACACCCAATGCTTAAGCAATTTGAGCAAGTAAAAGCACAAATGCAAACAGCGCGCTTTAATGCCGAGCAACAAGCTCAGTTTTTACAAGCTTTGCTCATCCATGTTGATTTAGCCGTTATGGTATGTGATGACAACGGCGAGGTGATCGAATCAAACCCAGCCGTTAGTAAGTTACTAGGTAAAAGCTTCCAAAATTTACATGAGTTAGGCGCTGTTGGAGAGTTAATTTTAAACGCCGAACACAATATCCGCAGCACCACCTACTGGCAAAATGGCGAGCAGCACGACACCCTATCAATTCAACTGAGTATCGCCGAAATACAAGGGAGGGTTCGCCGTGTAGTGAGCTTACAATCAATTCACGACCAATTACAACTTAAAGAACAACAAGCATATAAACGCTTAACTAAAGTGCTCACTCACGAAATTGCCAACTCTATTACGCCACTATCATCACTAGCTGATACCTGCAGTAATTTGCTGCCACAAGCATTATGTTTTAATGAGCTTGAAGATAAACAAGACTTACAGCTTGCACTAAGCACGTTAGCATCAAGAACCGCTCATTTAGGTGATTTTATTGCTCGCTTTCGCCAAGTTAGTAGCTTACCTAAACCTAATTTAGCACCTAAAAATTTAGCCGATATGCTAACGCATATTGTCGCTTTACATCAACAACAAGCCCGTGAACTGCAAATAGATATAGAGCTTACAATTCAAAGCCAGCAATTAGTGATGCTTGATAGCAGTCAAATAGAGCAAGTATTAGTAAACTTAATAAAAAATGCACTTGAAGTACTAAAGAGTAACCAAAAGTACAGTACTGAGAATGCCACTCAAGCAAGGGTCAAAATCAGCTTGGCGCAAAACGCTAGCCAACAACTTTATATAGAAATCAACGACAACGGCCCAGGTATCAGTGAGCATGTGATAGATATGATCTTCGTGCCATTTTTTACCACCAAGCAACAAGGCTCCGGCATTGGCCTTAGCCTCTCTCGGCAAATAATGCTCAACCACGGTGGTGATTTAATTTATGTACCAAAACCACAAGGCGCCTGTTTTAGGTGTGTGTTTGGTTAATTCATTTGACGGTCATTTTTAGCTCACCCTATGTTAAGCTAAACAGCTTTAGGTTAGCCACATTTATATTTTCGGAGTAGTTTAGTACGTGTTCTCAAATCGATTTATCCGCATTTTGCCATTAGTGTTTATTTTATCCGGCTGTGAAACCACAACCGATACACCAACATCCCCCCCTGAAATTAAGGCTAACCCCAAAACAATTGTTAGTGAACAGCACGAAGATATTGCACAAATAGCTCCACTCACCACAAAAGAACCTGATGATGTATGGCAACGTATTAGGGCGCAGCTGTCATTTGCTGATTCCAGCCACCCGGCGGTGCAAAAACGCATTGCATGGTATTTAACTCATCCAAATTATATGGATGAAATTAGCCGCCGTGCTGAGCCTTACCTTTACTATATTGTAAACGAAGTCGAAAAACGCGGGTTACCCATTGAGTTGGCATTAATGCCGTTGATTGAAAGTGACTTTGATGCCAGTGCGTACTCACATAAACATGCCTCTGGGTTGTGGCAACTAACGCCTGCTATTGCTAAATATTTTAAAGTGCAAATATCACCTTGGTATGACGGGCGTCAAGACTTAGTAGACAGTACCCGAGCTGCGCTGGATTTTATGGAGTATTTACACAAGCGCTTTGATGGCAATTGGTATCATGCAATTGCGGCTTATAACGTAGGTGAAGGCCGTGTACAACGAGCCATCAGAAGTAATAAAAAGCAGGGTAAGCCCACTGATTTTTTTAATTTAAAACTGCCCAAACAAACCAGTCAGTACGTGCCAAAATTACTAGCTGCGGCACAATTATTAAAAAGCCAAAAAATGGCTTTTCCTGCAATTTCAAACAGCCCAACAATTGCAGTATTACCTATTGATGGCGCTGTTATTTTAGATAACCAAAAGCAATGGCAGCAACTTGAATCTTTAAACCATGGTGTGATCCGCTTTCCTGCCATTATTGATGCACCCCACATTGTTGTTCCAGTTGCTGAACAAACACAATTTAAAAACATGCTCGCTAATCTTGATTCCAATGATTATAGTCAGTGGCAACACTACACAGTAAAACGTGGCGATAGCTTAAGTGTTATAGCGAAACGCTACAAAGTGGGTATTAGCCAACTCAAAGCGTTTAACGATCTAAAAAGTAACACCATTAGAATTGGCCAAAAGCTTGTGCTCCCTCAATTAGCCGATACCCAAATTGAACATCAGGTTAAATCAGGCGAAAGTTTATGGAAAATCGCTAAGTATTACAAAGTAAGTATTAATAAACTCAAACAATGGAATAACCTTTCGAGCGACCACTTAAAAATAGGTAAAAAACTTACTGTATTCTTGTCTAATAGCTAACTACCTCGCTGATTATTAAATATATGGACTGATGACTTTATCAGCCCATACACCCTTCAAAAGACCTAAATTTAGATTCGATCTTGCACATATTTGCCGTCGGCGCGTTCCTTCGTAGTGACCACGCAGTAGAATATCGTAGTGCCTACAGCGCTAGAGAGCCACATAGCAAGGTACATTTATGTTTTTAATGGGATGCGTTGGCTCTGAGGTTAACGTTGCGTTATTTTGCCCCGGGGTTCTAGATACTCAACCCACGCTACGGTGGTCAGATTTACGCTGTGCAGCTGATAGCTGACGGCTGATACTTTCACTTTCCTGCAGACGTAAAAAAGCCCGACTCTTTCGAATCGGGCTTTCTCTTATTTGGAGCCTGGTAATGACCTACTTTCACATAACAAATGCTACACTATCATCGGCGCTGTTTCGTTTCACTACTGAGTTCGGCATGGGGTCAGGTGGGTCCAAAACGCTATTGTCACCAAGCAAATTTGGTGTAAGTTCGATTTAATCGAGCTTACTAAAATTTGGAATTCTGATAATAAAATGTTTTCAGTAATCTACTTTAGTCTATTAACTTCTTCGCTTGTTTCACTATCACATAAAACGCGTTTGGCGTTGTATGGTTAAGCCTCACGGGTAATTAGTACAAGTTAGCTTAATGGCTCACACCACTTCCACATCTTGCCTATCAACGTTGTAGTCTTCAACGGCCCTTCAGAGACTTTAAAAGTCTAGTGAGAACTCATCTCGAGGCCTGCTTCGCGCTTAGATGCTTTCAGCGCTTATCAGTTCCGAACGTAGCTACCGGGCAATGCCATTGGCATGACAACCCGAACACCAGCGGTTCGTTCACTCCGGTCCTCTCGTACTAGGAGCAACCCCTCTCAATTCTCAAACGCCCACGGCAGATAGGGACCGAACTGTCTCACGACGTTCTAAACCCAGCTCGCGTACCACTTTAAATGGCGAACAGCCATACCCTTGGGACCGACTTCAGCCCCAGGATGTGATGAGCCGACATCGAGGTGCCAAACACCGCCGTCGATATGAACTCTTGGGCGGTATCAGCCTGTTATCCCCGGAGTACCTTTTATCCGTTGAGCGATGGCCCTTCCATTCAGAACCACCGGATCACTATGACCTACTTTCGTACCTGCTCGACGTGTCTGTCTCGCAGTTAAGCTGGCTTCTACCATTACACTAACCGTACGATGTCCGACCGTACTTAGCCAACCTTCGTGCTCCTCCGTTACTCTTTGGGAGGAGACCGCCCCAGTCAAACTACCCACCAGGCACTGTCCGTAACCCCGATTCAGGGGCCAACGTTAGAACATCAAAACTACAAGGGTGGTATTTCAAGGACGACTCCACAAAAACTAGCGTCTCTGCTTCAAAGTCTCCCACCTATCCTACACATGTAGGTTCAATGTTCAGTGCCAAGCTGTAGTAAAGGTTCACGGGGTCTTTCCGTCTAGCCGCGGGTACACAGCATCTTCACTGCGATTTCAATTTCACTGAGTCTCGGGTGGAGACAGCGTGGCCATGGTTACACCATTCGTGCAGGTCGGAACTTACCCGACAAGGAATTTCGCTACCTTAGGACCGTTATAGTTACGGCCGCCGTTTACCGGGGCTTCGATCAAGAGCTTCTCCGAAGATAACCCCATCAATTAACCTTCCGGCACCGGGCAGGTGTCACACCGTATACGTCATCTTGCGATTTTGCACAGTGCTGTGTTTTTAATAAACAGTCCCAGCCACCTGGTCACTGCGGCTCCAATCAGCTTAGAGAGCAAGTCTCATCACCAATCGGAGCGTACCTTCTCCCGAAGTTACGGTACGATTTTGCCTAGTTCCTTCACCCGAGTTCTCTCAAGCGCCTTAGTATTCTCTACCTGACCACCTGTGTCGGTTTGGGGTACGATTCGGTATAATCTGAAGCTTAGAGGCTTTTCCTGGAAGTATGGCATCAGCAACTTCATCACCGTAGTGACTCGTCTCGTGTCTCAGCCTAACAGCAACCCGGATTTACCTAAGTCACTAGCCTACACACTTTCACATGGACTACCATCGCCATGCTTGCTTAGCCTGCTCCGTCCCCCCATCGCAATTATACCAAGTACGGAAATATTAATCCGTTTCCCATCGACTACGCCTTTCGGCCTCGCCTTAGGGGTCGACTTACCCTACCCTGATTAACATGGGATAGGAACCCTTGGTCTTCCGGCGTGCGGGTTTTTCACCCGCATTATCGTTACTCATGTCAGCATTCGCACTTCTGATACGTCCAGCATACCTCCCGGTACACCTTCAACCGCTTACAGAACGCTCCCCTACCACTCAGAATAAATTCTGAATCCGCAGCTTCGGTGCATAGTTTAGCCCCGTTACATCTTCCGCGCAGACCGACTCGACCAGTGAGCTATTACGCTTTCTTTAAAGGATGGCTGCTTCTAAGCCAACCTCCTGGCTGTCTGGGCCTTTCCACATCGTTTCCCACTTAACTATGACTTTGGGACCTTAGCTGGCGGTCTGGGTTGTTTCCCTCTTCACGACGGACGTTAGCACCCGCCGTGTGTCTCCCGGATATTACTTTACGGTATTCGGAGTTTGCAAAGGGTTGGTAAGTCGGGATGACCCCCTAGCCTTAACAGTGCTCTACCCCCGTAAGTATTCGTCCGAGGCTCTACCTAAATAGATTTCGGGGAGAACCAGCTATCTCCCGGTTTGATTAGCCTTTCACTCCTAACCACAGGTCATCCCCTAACTTTTCAACGTTAGTGGGTTCGGTCCTCCAATTGATGTTACTCAATCTTCAACCTGCCCATGGCTAGATCACCGGGTTTCGGGTCTATACCTTGCAACTATTCGCCCAGTTAAGACTCGGTTTCCCTACGGCTACCCTAATCGGTTAACCTCGCTACAAAATATAAGTCGCTGACCCATTATACAAAAGGTACGCAGTCACCCTCGAGGGGCTCCTACTGCTTGTACGTACACGGTTTCAGGTTCTATTTCACTCCCCTCACAGGGGTTCTTTTCGCCTTTCCCTCACGGTACTGGTTCACTATCGGTCAGTTGGGAGTATTTAGCCTTAGATGATGGTCCACCTATATTCAGTCAAAGTTTCACGTGCTCCGACCTACTCGATTTCACTTAAAATGCGTTTTCATGTACGGGACTATCACCCTGTATCGTGGCACTTTCCAGAGCCTTCCATTAACACATAATAAGCTTAAGGGCTGTTCCGATTTCGCTCGCCGCTACTATCGGAATCTCGGTTGATTTCTTTTCCTACGGGTACTTAGATGTTTCAGTTCTCCGCGTTCGCCTCGTTAACCTATGTATTCAGTTAACGATACCTGCAAGCAGGTGGGTTTCCCCATTCGGAAATCCTAGTCTCAAGTGCTTTTTACTAGCTTGACTAGGCTTATCGCAAGTTAATACGTCCTTCATCGCCTCCAACTGCCAAGGCATCCACCGTGTACGCTTAGTCACTTAACCATACAACCCAAACGGGTCTTTGTTTTGTGACAGTTTAACTTCGCCAGAAGTTAATATTGAATACTAAAGTAGATACCAATCAACAAACGTAAAACGTTTATTAAATGGCACTGAATGATACTGCTATCATTCTTTTTTACTTTTGAAAACTCTGTACAAATACAATGTATTCATACGAATTTTATTATCAGCTTTTCCAAATTTTTAAAGAGCATATTAATTAGTTAACCCAGAGGGTAAAACTAACTAACAATCATCTGTGTGGACACTACGAACAAATAAGTTCTAAATCGTATAAGGAGGTGATCCAGCCCCAGGTTCCCCTAGGGCTACCTTGTTACGACTTCACCCCAGTCATGAATCACTCCGTGGTAAACGTCCTCCCGAGGGTTAGACTATCTACTTCTGGAGCAACCCACTCCCATGGTGTGACGGGCGGTGTGTACAAGGCCCGGGAACGTATTCACCGCGTCATTCTGATACGCGATTACTAGCGATTCCGACTTCATGGAGTCGAGTTGCAGACTCCAATCCGGACTACGACGCACTTTAAGTGATTCGCTTACTCTCGCGAGTTCGCAGCACTCTGTATGCGCCATTGTAGCACGTGTGTAGCCCTACACGTAAGGGCCATGATGACTTGACGTCGTCCCCACCTTCCTCCGGTTTATCACCGGCAGTCTCCTTAGAGTTCTCAGCATTACCTGCTAGCAACTAAGGATAGGGGTTGCGCTCGTTGCGGGACTTAACCCAACATCTCACAACACGAGCTGACGACAGCCATGCAGCACCTGTATCAGAGTTCCCGAAGGCACCAAACCATCTCTGGTAAGTTCTCTGTATGTCAAGTGTAGGTAAGGTTCTTCGCGTTGCATCGAATTAAACCACATGCTCCACCGCTTGTGCGGGCCCCCGTCAATTCATTTGAGTTTTAACCTTGCGGCCGTACTCCCCAGGCGGTCTACTTAATGCGTTAGCTTTGAAAAACAGAACCGAGGTTCCGAGCTTCTAGTAGACATCGTTTACGGCGTGGACTACCAGGGTATCTAATCCTGTTTGCTCCCCACGCTTTCGTACATGAGCGTCAGTGTTGACCCAGGTGGCTGCCTTCGCCATCGGTATTCCTTCAGATCTCTACGCATTTCACCGCTACACCTGAAATTCTACCACCCTCTATCACACTCTAGTTTGCCAGTTCGAAATGCAGTTCCCAGGTTGAGCCCGGGGCTTTCACATCTCGCTTAACAAACCGCCTGCGTACGCTTTACGCCCAGTAATTCCGATTAACGCTCGCACCCTCCGTATTACCGCGGCTGCTGGCACGGAGTTAGCCGGTGCTTCTTCTGTCAGTAACGTCACAGCTAGCAGGTATTAACTACTAACCTTTCCTCCTGACTGAAAGTGCTTTACAACCCGAAGGCCTTCTTCACACACGCGGCATGGCTGCATCAGGCTTGCGCCCATTGTGCAATATTCCCCACTGCTGCCTCCCGTAGGAGTCTGGGCCGTGTCTCAGTCCCAGTGTGGCTGATCATCCTCTCAAACCAGCTAGGGATCGTCGCCTTGGTGAGCCATTACCTCACCAACTAGCTAATCCCACTTGGGCCAATCTAAAGGCGAGAGCCGAAGCCCCCTTTGGTCCGTAGACATTATGCGGTATTAGCAGTCGTTTCCAACTGTTGTCCCCCACCTCAAGGCATGTTCCCAAGCATTACTCACCCGTCCGCCGCTCGTCAGCAAAGTAGCAAGCTACTTTCTGTTACCGCTCGACTTGCATGTGTTAGGCCTGCCGCCAGCGTTCAATCTGAGCCATGATCAAACTCTTCAATTAAAAAGTTTTATGTCTTTCGACAGCTCAATGAATTCTGAATTTATTTAATATCTTTCGATATTGAATTGACTGTGCTGCAATTCCTACCGAAGTAGTTATTGCTGTTGGTCACTCAGTTTCAATTGAGACTCTAAATTTGTTTGCCTTACTTAGTAAACTAAGCTTGGCTGTTAGAACTCAACCTGTACGAGTGCCCACACAGATGATTGCTTTATATTGTTAAAGAACGTTGCGATTAAAGCGTTAAACTTTATCTCGCTAGGGCTGCGCATATTACGCTTTCCTATTTTTTTGTCAACACTTAATTTTCAGTTTCTTTTAAAGATTTGAAAGCTAAGTTTTACTCGACTCACTTACCGTTTGTTCAGCGCTTTTCATTGCTGCCTGCCGGGTCAGTGGATGCGCATTATAGGGATATTCTGGAGAGGGTCAATGCTTTATTTCAGTTTTATTAAATTAATTTCAATTTAGTACAATAACCATACAAACAAAGGGCTACAGGGCTGTTTTTGATTAAAAAGCATTCACATAAGGCATGATTATTGAGAGGGGAGGAAGTAAAAGCGATTTATAGATAACCGCTACATCGCTTTTACTTAAAACTTTACTAATTACTGAGTTGTTATTTCCCATACGGCAATTGAGCCTGAGATTTCATTACCGATTATAAGCAGTGCTTCGTTTGTTGCACTTTGCGCTGCAGGAACAAATGTCATTCCTTCAGGAGCAAGATCGCCACTTATATCTGCACTTGGTTCTAAACCACGATTATAAAAGTAGTCTTGAAATTTCACATCATAAGGGTTGGTTATATCAAACACCATTATTGTGCCCATACGCTCTAAGCCAACAAAAGCAAATAACCTATCGCCAACCTCACCTAATGTTAGCGCTTCGGGTTCTGCCCCTTTATCATCTGAGCGTGTATCGCCTTTATTTTCATCTTCGTTATTATTGAATGCATTGCCATGAACAGAAGCGGTTACTCGTGCAATTTGATCGCCTGAGTCAAACACCACCAGCCCATTGCTATCCCAAATGGTAAATGACCGTGCGCCATAAGCATAAAGCGATTCGTATTGGCCATCATTATTTTTATCACCTTTTACTGTAGTGACTTTCAAACGACCAATGTCGTTATCATCGTTATTTAAGTAATCGAAGTTAGCTGCGAGAGCTAGATCTTCTACGCGGCTTTCATCTATATATGCCAAACACCCATCTTTAGCGTCATAATCAAGGCCGCCCTGAGCGATGCAATCAGCTTCATCGCTGGCATCAAAAAAGTATTCGCGTGCATCACCCTCGTTGGCAGATACAATAAAGTTGGCTCCTTTCCAACTAAAACTTGCAATTGTATCTGGCTGATACATGCCATATAAACCAGGGTATGATTTAAAGTTAACACCGCCGTCTTTGTCTGAAGCGTCAAATTGTAAGTTTGACCAATCTTTAAAACCGAGCCCTTTTAGCTCAAGGGAATTATCTTCAAGATTGATGATAGCTAGAGCGTTATTTTCTTGAATAGAGACATAGGCGTATTTATTATCCTTGGAAATACTCACATACTCTGGCTCTAAATCCATAGCGACGGTGGTATTTATTAAATTACCATTAATAGTACGTCCAGTAGGATTGGCAAACACTAAACCCTGCGCTTCTAATTCTGCTTGCTTATTATTGTAAGCTTGAAAGTTTATGCTCATAGCAGTATCGGCAATAGTGCCGTTATTAATATCGATAATGCTGATAGTGCCTTCGGGGTCGATACTGTAGTCGCCATTAGGTTCACCTTCATTAGCAACCACTACTTTTGCACCATCATGGCTAAATGTCACCATGTCGGGTAGGGCACCTACTGTTACATTTTTAATAAATACTGGTGTATCTCCGCCAATATTGTAAAACGCTATTTGGCCAGCTTCGCCCAAGTTTGTAGCAGCCATTGCTACCGCTAATAATTGGTTATTTGCATCGATAGCTATGCTGTTTGCATCGCCAGGCGTATTTTCATTTAGTGAGAGCGTAATGGCAGAGGCTAAGTTGGTCGCGGTTACAATACCTTCGTTATCTTTTACTAATGCAGCGGTGTCGAACGTATCGGCAAGAATGATATTCACAACAGCTTCATCACCAGAGCTATTAATGGCATAAATCCATTTTTTAGAGGCTTGGTAGGCGACTATTTCAGCTGCCCCTTCCGGGCTTTGTGCATTGAGTACTGCGCGGCCAATAAGTTTGATATTTAAAGCTGAATTTGCATTAGTGCCGTTTTCGCCATTATTACCCGCTGTACCTTGTACACCCTGTGCGCCATCTTGGCCGTCATCACCATCTAGTGAGCAACCAGTTAATAGTGATAGCAAAGAAAGGGCTATTATTGATTTGTTTAACATTATTGTTTTCCTTAGTGTTGTATTAGTTAAATATCAACACACAGGGATGACAACAGCATGGCATTTTTATTTATAGAATATTTAGACAATAAAAAAGCGAGTTATGAAACTCGCTTTAAATAGGGCTTGGCCTGTTACTCATTTAAATAGGGCTTGGCCTGTTACTCATTTAAATAGGGCTTGGCCTGTTACTCATTTAAATGGACTGGCTGCTACATATTATTTATATAATCATCGCGCCTTTTTCGAGTTATTTTTATAAACTCTTTTAACTCATCAACGGAAGGTTCAATACCTTGTTGATTTTTATGTTCAAACCAATCGGTAACATCACTGATTATGACAGAGCCACCCTGTAGGCATAATTCATCATTTTTATCCAAACATCGGGACCTCTGAATGATGGACTGGTATACCAATTACAAAAGCTATATCCCTCACGTGTTAATTTAGATTCAATGTAAAAGCTATTAACAATAGATAAAATTATATATAAAGGTATTGCGCGCAGCATAAGCTTTACCATTAACCTTACTGTTTTTTCATTGCGGAAGTTCAATACTTTTTGTAAGCCTGCAATTGTCATTAAAACAGGAAATGGAGCCATTACTATTATCGGAGCCAACAAGCCGCTTTCTCGAATATAATAAAGCGACTCATCAAAATAAACATTTTCAACAAACCCATAATAAGAGAAATAAAATAAAGCAATTGTAAATAATATAAAAGCAAACAGGCCTATCACAACAATTAATTTATGTTCGAAGCTTTGCTCTGTAAAACGTTCTTCGGATTTTTTCCATTCTAAAATAGACATTGTTTATAGCTTATTTTTATTAGGGTTAAATTTACCTTTGGAAGCCAGAAAAATCCCTTTATAAAATTATTTAGCTTAGCTGGTTATTTTAAATAAAAACGACTGCAGCAATTTTGAGTTAATTTTAACGATTATACTCTGCTCTAGTTTCTTGTATAAAAACTTCAAGTTCATTAATTGTTGGCTCAATACCTTGTTGACTTTTCTGTTCAAACCAATCGGTAACATCACTGGTTATGACAGAGCCATCTTGTAAGCATAACTCATCATTTTTTAACCAAACATCGGGACCTCTGAATGATGGACTGGTATACCAATTACAATAAGTATAGCCATTGCTTTTTATATATGACTCTATATACAAGTTGAAAGGGATTACTAGCAAAAGAAATAAAGATAATGCAATAAACAACCCTTTAACAAAGCCTGTCATTAAGTATTCAGATTTATAATTTAATAACTTCTGAATAGAAGCTAAAAAAAATAATGCAAATTAAGATAGGCCCTAAAAAATTTATAAATAATTCTTTAAAAGCGAGGTTTCTGCCACTCTTACTTGCTTTTTCCCATTTAAATATTTTCATAATACTTTTATGCTCGGAACTCCAAATAATGTACCGAATATTCCATAAGGGTCTTCACTCAGTACTTTATTAAAGCCTATTAATAATGAATAGACCATTACCTGATAATATACTTTTTAACTAGCTTCGGGTTTCCTTTCAACGATTGCACGACGAGCATAAGCTGACATGCCGCACTTCCTTCAGTTATATTTTATATACGTTATTGAGTAATCTAATTAATTAAAAATATTTAGATAATAAAAAAGCGAGTTATGAAACTCGCTTTAAATATTTAATAAGTAATGGTCATTACTATTTTTTAACTGGGCGTTTCCAACCATCTAAATTACGTTGCTTGCCACGTGCTACGGCTAGCTGATCATCCGCTACGGCATTGGTAATAACAGAGCCTGCACCCACAGTTGCTGTAGCACCAATGTTTACAGGAGCAACCAGTGACGAGTTAGACCCTATAAAGGCATTATTGCCAATAATGGTTTTTGCTTTATTAACCCCATCGTAGTTACAGGTAATTGTGCCTGCGCCAATATTCACTTTCTCGCCAATTTCAGCATCACCTAAGTAACTTAAGTGGTTTGCTTTAGAACCTTTGCCTAAACGGGTTTTTTTCATTTCGACAAAATTGCCAATGTGCGAGTCTTCTTCCATTACTGCACCAGGACGAAGGCGGGCGTATGGACCGAGTGTACATTGAGCCGCAACTGATGCATCTTCAATTAGTGTATTGGCTTTAATAATAACATTGTCACCGATGCTACAGTTTTTAAGTACACAGTTAGGTCCAATTTGTACGTTATTACCAAGCGTTACATTGCCTTCAAAAATAACGTTTATATCAATTAATACGTCTTCCCCTGTTTTAACGTCGCCACGTACGTCAATACGTGCAGGGTCAGCAAGGGTGGCTCCATTTAACATCAAGTCTTCTGCTTGCCATGCTTGGTAAGCACGCTCTAATCCTGCAAGTTGTACGCGGTTATTTGCACCTTCAACTTCCATTGGATGATCAGGCTGTGCTGATGTAATTTCTACACCTTCACTATGCGCCATAGCAACTATATCTGTTAGGTAGTATTCACCTTGAGCATTATTGTTAGACAAGTTACCTAACCATGTTTTTAAAAGCTTACCATTAACCGCCATAATGCCGGTGTTTACTTCGTTAATAAGTAACTGCTCTGCATTAGCATCTTTTTGTTCAACAATACCCACTAGCTTTCCATCAACACGTAGCATACGCCCGTAACCATTTGGGTTTGCTAAATTAACGGTTAATACTGCTAAGCCATTTTTAGGTGTCGCTGCTAATAAGCGTTCAAGTGTAGATTGCTTTGTTAAAGGTACGTCACCGTATAAAACCAGTACGGTGTCGTCGTCATTTATATGTGGGTTAGCTTGTGCCACTGCGTGGCCTGTACCTAGCTGTTCAGCTTGCAGCACCCAGTTTACGTTATTATCGGCTAATTGTTGTTGTAATAGTTCGCCGCCGTGACCATAAACTAAGTTAGTCGATGTAGCACCTAGCGCATTGGCATTATCGATAACATGTTGCACCATAGGTTTACCTGCCACTTTATGCAGTACCTTAGGCAGAGCAGAGCGCATACGGGTACCTTTACCCGCTGCAAGAATAACCGTTGTTAGAGCCATTAAAACAATTTCCTTTTTCCGTTGTTTTAGCTTAATAGAATAAGTGTGCTGCAAAGTAGATTACGTAAGTCACATCATGTGCAAATACTCAGTAGGCTAAGCAATGACTACTGAATCTTAACTTAAGCAAAGTAACACCTAATAGAATAGGGTTATTGTAGCGAGGATCTTGCGTAGATATAAGTAATAATGAAGAGATATTAGCCATAACGATTAATTTATTTACAAATAGCGACAGGATTTATCATCAGGCACAAAAAAGCCCACATAAAGTGGGCTTTTAAAAACCAGATAGGCTTACTTTTTACGTAATTGCTGAATAACGCGTAGCTGAGCAATTGCTTCAGCTAGTTGCATTGCGGCTTGATTGTAATCAAGCTCAGCAGATGCACCTTTTGCCATTTGGGCTTCAGCGTCACGTTTAGCTTGCTCTGCAGCTTTCTCGTCCAGGTCTTCACCACGAACAGCTGTATCAGCAAGTACGGTCACTATGTTCGGTTGAACTTCTAGTGTACCGCCAGCAATATAGATGAGTTCTTCTTCACCAAATTGCTTAACTAAACGTACCATACCAGGTTTAAGGGCAGTTAGTAGTGGGGCGTGACCGGCATTAACACCTAACTCACCTTCACTACCAGATACTTGAATAGATTCTACTAAACCAGAAAATAATTTCTCTTCAGCACTTACTACATCAAGATGTACAGTCATAGCTGCCATACTACCCTCCTAATTACATGCTTTTAGCTTTTTCTTGAGCTTCTTCAATAGAGCCAACCATGTAGAACGCTTGCTCTGGCATATCATCAAACTCACCGTTTAAGATACCTTTGAAGCCTGCAATTGTGTCTTTAAGTGAAACGTATTTACCTGGCGCACCTGTAAATACCTCTGCCACGAAGAATGGCTGAGATAGGAAACGCTGGATTTTACGTGCACGAGATACAAGTTGCTTATCTTCGTCAGAAAGCTCGTCCATACCTAGAATCGCGATGATGTCTTTAAGTTCTTTGTAACGCTGAAGAACTGTTTGAACGCCGCGCGCTATACCGTAATGCTCTTCACCGATTACTTGTGGATCAAGCTGACGTGAAGATGAATCAAGAGGGTCTACCGCTGGGTAGATACCTAGTGATGCGATATCACGTGAAAGTACCACTGTTGCATCTAAGTGAGCAAACGTTGTTGCTGGAGATGGATCCGTTAAATCATCCGCAGGTACGTATACCGCTTGGATTGAAGTAATTGAACCAGTCTTAGTAGATGCGATACGCTCTTGAAGTACACCCATTTCTTCAGCAAGTGTAGGCTGGTAACCTACCGCTGATGGCATACGACCAAGAAGTGCTGATACTTCTGTACCCGCAAGTGTATAACGGTAGATGTTATCTACGAAGAAAAGTACGTCGCGACCTTCATCACGGAACTTCTCAGCCATAGTAAGACCTGTTAACGCTACGCGTAAACGGTTACCCGGTGGCTCGTTCATCTGACCGTATACAAGCGATACTTTATCAAGTACGTTTGAATCGTTCATCTCATGGTAGAAATCGTTACCCTCACGAGTACGCTCACCAACACCTGCGAATACTGAGTAGCCGCTGTGCTCGATTGCGATGTTACGGATAAGTTCCATCATGTTTACGGTTTTACCAACACCGGCACCACCGAATAAACCAACTTTACCACCTTTAGCGAATGGACATACAAGGTCGATTACCTTGATACCCGTTTCTAAAAGTTCAACTGAGCTTGATTGCTCTTCGTAAGTAGGTGCTGCACGGTGGATAGACATACGCTCGTCTTCACCGATTGGACCTGCTTCATCAATTGGCTCACCAAGTACGTTCATGATACGACCTAGGGTCTTAGTACCAACTGGAACTTGAATTGCTTCGCCTGTGTTTTCTACTGAAGCACCACGACGTAAACCGTCTGTAGTACCTAGTGCGATAGTACGTACCACACCGCCACCTAGCTGCTGTTGAACTTCTAAAGTCAAACCAGCTAAATCGCCATCTGTTACTTTTAGCGCGTCATATACGGCTGGCACGCTGTCTTGTGGAAATTCGATATCCACAACGGCGCCGATAATTTGGACGACCTTACCTAAACTCATGTCTATTCCTCTCGTTAATCTTTGCCTGAAGCATTAAACTGCTGCTGAACCAGAACAAATCTCACTAATTTCTTGTGTGATTGCTGCTTGGCGAGCTTTGTTATATACAAGCTGTAACTCATCCATAAGGTCACCGGCATTATCAGTTGCAGCTTTCATTGCAACCATGCGGGCAGCCTGTTCAGAGGCAGCGTTTTCAACTACACCTTGGTATACTTGAGATTCAATGAAACGTACTAACAAAGACTCTAAAATAGCCTCTGGGTTTGGTTCATATAAGTAATCCCACGCATGTGTAGATACTTCTTCTTCAGCTTTTGGCAAAGGGAGTAACTGATCTACTATTGGCTCTTGCTTCATGGTATTAACAAAGTTGTTATATACCAGGAATAAACGGTCAATTTTACCTTCAGAGAATGCATCTAGCATTATTTTTACCGGACCAATTACGTCCTGTACTGAAGGCTTATCTCCAAGACCTGCTTTTTTAGCAAGCACTTGACCACCAAAACGTTGAAAGAAGCCAGCTGCTTTACTACCTAAAGTAGCAAAATCAGCATCTACGCCTTTCTCTTTCCACGCTTTAATGTCTAATGCAACTTTCTTAAACTCATTTGAGTTTAAGCCGCCACATAGACCACGGTCAGTAGAGATAACAATATAACCAACTCGTTTTACTTCACGTTCTTCTAAGAACGGGTGAGTAAAATCAAGATTTGCTTGAGCAACACGACCAATCACTTTACGTAATTTTTCAGCGTATGGACGGCTTGAAGCCACTCGTTCTTGCGCCTTTTTCATTTTAGACGCAGCAACCATTTCCATTGCGCTAGTGATCTTTTGAGTATTTTTAATACTGCCGATCTTGCTTTTAATCTCTTTTCCGCTGGCCATGACTCTCTCTCCGAATCAAGGTGTGCCTTAGAATATAAAGCACACCATTAATAACTAAATTACCAAGTTTGCGTAGACTTGCACTTCTCTAGAAGTTCTTTAAGCTGCGCTTCGATCTCGGCGTTGTAGTTACCAGTTTCATTGATTTGAGCCATAAGCTCTGCGTATGTGCTATTTGCGAAAGAAAGTAATGCCGCTTCGAAATCCATGATTTTAGAGATTTCGATGTCTTGCAAGTAACCTTTCTCAGCTGCGAATAACGACAAAGACATTTCAGCAACAGACATTGGCGCGTACTGTTTCTGCTTCATTAGCTCTGTTACACGCTCACCATGCTCAAGTTGAGCACGAGTAGCATCATCAAGGTCAGACGCGAACTGCGAGAACGCAGCTAATTCACGGTACTGAGCTAGGGCTAGACGGATACCGCCACCTAGTTTCTTAACGATTTTAGTTTGTGCAGCACCACCAACACGCGATACCGAGATACCAGCATTTACTGCCGGACGGATACCTGAGTTGAATAAGTCAGTTTCTAAGAAGATCTGACCATCGGTGATAGAGATAACGTTTGTCGGTACGAACGCAGAAACGTCGCCGCCTTGAGTTTCAATGATAGGCAATGCCGTCAATGAACCTGTTTTACCTTTCACTTCACCATTAGTGAACTTTTCTACGTAATCAGTGTTTACACGTGATGCACGCTCTAAAAGACGCGAGTGAAGGTAGAATACGTCACCTGGGTATGCTTCACGGCCTGGTGGACGCTTAAGTAGCAATGAGATTTGACGGTAAGCAACAGCTTGCTTAGATAAATCATCATATACGATTAATGCGTTTTCACCACGGTCACGGAAGTATTCACCCATAGTACAGCCCGAGAACGGTGCTAAGTACTGAAGTGCCGCAGATTCAGAAGCAGATGCTACAACTACGATAGTATTTGCAAGTGCACCGTGCTCTTCTAATTTACGTACTACGTTAGCAATAGTAGATGCTTTTTGACCAACCGCTACGTACACACACTTAACGCCTGTGTCTTTTTGGTTGATGATTGCATCGATTGCTAGTGCAGTTTTACCTGTTTGGCGGTCACCGATAACAAGCTCACGCTGACCACGACCAACTGGGATCATCGCATCGATAGATTTGTAACCAGTTTGTACTGGCTCATCTACTGATTGACGCTCGATTACACCTGGTGCAATTTTTTCTACAGGTTCAAAACCGTCGTTATCTAAAGCGCCTTTACCATCGATAGGAGCACCTAGCGTGTTTACAACACGACCAAGTAGACCCGCACCAACAGGAACTTCTAAGATACGACCAGTTGTGTATACTTTTACGCCTTCTGTAAGGTCAGCGTAAGGACCCATTACTACTGCACCAATTGAGTCGCGCTCAAGGTTTAGTGCGATAGCATAACGGTTGCCAGGAAGCTCAATCATCTCACCTTGCATACAGTCAGCTAGACCGTGGATGCGAATGATACCATCAGTAACAGATACAATTGTACCTTCGTTACGAGCTTCACTTACAACTTCGAACTTCTCAATACGTTGTTTGATCAGATCTGAAATTTCAGTGGAATTAAGTTGCATGCTCTTTTTCCCAATTACGATTGTAGTGTTGTGGCTAAGCGATTTAATTTACCGCGTAAAGAGCCGTCAATTACAGTGTCGCCTGCCTTAATAATAAGGCCGCCAACTACTGTAGCGTCTTCACTACAATTCAGCTTAACTTTGCGTGCGAAACGTTTTTCAAGTGCCGCTACCAATGATTCTTGCTGGGCTGCAGCAAGAGGTGTTGCCGAAATCACATCAATATCGATTTCTTTTTCATAGTCTGCTTTTAAAGCAGAAAATAAATGAGCAACTTCAGGTAGTGCAATCAAACGTCCATTTTCAGCCATCACCTTAACTAGGTTCTGACCTTGTTCGTTGAGCTGCTCACCACATAAGTTAATAAATAACTCAGCTTGTGCGGTAGCAGTAGGCAATCCAGCTAAAATGGTAGATGCCTGTTCATTGCTGGCAACGTGGCCAGCAAAGAACAACATGTCATTCCAGCTTTCAATAGCGCCTTTTTCAACGGCAAGTTCAAAAGCCGCTTTAGCGTATGGGCGAGCGATAGTAGTCAATTCAGACATGCTCATACCCTCCTAATTACAGCTCAGCGACAAGTTTTTCAACGATGTCACTATGTGCGGCTTGATTGATTTCGCGCTCTAAAATTCTTTCTGCGCCAACCACTGCCAGAGTTGCTACTTGCTTACGTAGCTCTTCTGTCACACGGTTACGCTCTGATTCAATTTCAGAGTGCCCTTGAGCAATAATTTTTTCACGCTCTTGCTGACCACGAACAGTTTCTTCGTCAACAATTAGCACGGCACGCTTTTTAGCTTGATCAATGATATCAGCCGCTTGAGCCTTTGCATCTTTAAGCTGTTCTGCAGCTTTCTGTTGCGCTAGTTCTAAGTCTTTCTCGGCTCTATCAGAGGCAGCTAAACCATCTTCGATTTTCTTCTGGCGAGCTTCAATTGCACCGTTTAGTGGTGGCCATACGTATTTCATACAAAATAATACGAACACCGTAAACGCAATTAATTCACCGATAAGAGTGGCGTTTAAGTTCACAACCGCTCCTCCTTAAATAGTAAGCTGTTCAAAAAATAAAATTAAAGTACGAACAACAATACCATCGCGATACCAACACCAATCATTGCTACAGCATCGATTAGACCAGCAAGGATAAACATTTTAACTTGTAGCGATGGTGCTAGCTCAGGTTGACGTGCACATGCTTCAAGGAATTTACCGCCCATGTTACCAAAACCGATTGCTGTGCCGATTGCACCGAAACCGATAAGTAAAGCTACTGCGATGTATTTTAAGCCGTTTAATAATTCTAAAGCTTCCATTTATTTCTCCAAAGTTTCAATTGTATTAAAAGTAAAAGTAAAATTGTAAATATAGTAAATATAGTAATTAGTGATTATCTGAACTTGCCATGCTTAGGTATACGATTGTAAGCATCATGAATACGAATGCTTGCAATACGATTACTAAGATATGGAATACAGCCCACACAAAGTGCAACGGTAGTTGCATTAAACCTACAGCACCTATAAGGATGAAGATTAACTCACCTGCATATAAGTTACCGAACAAACGCAGAGCCAGTGAAAACGGCTTAGAAACCAATGCGATAAGCTCTAGTAATAGGTTGAATGGAATTAAAAGAATCTGCATAGCTGTATTGTTTGAACTAAACGGGTGAAGTGTTAGTTCTTTAATAAAACCGCCGATACCTTTGATTTTAATTGAGTAACCAATCATTAGAATGAACACACCCAGCGCAAGTGCAGCTGTCATGTTGATATCTGTAGTTGGTACAATTTTCATGTATACGTCGTGTGAATCCATACCGAATGCAGTTTCGCCAACAAAGCCAGCAAATGCAGGTAGGAAGTCAACTGGGATTAAATCCATTAAGTTCATTAAGAATATCCAAACGAATATTGTTAATGCTAATGGTGCAATTAGCTTACTTTTACCGTGGAAGGTATCGCGTACGTTGTCGCCAACGAACTCAACAACCATTTCAATGAAACATTGAAGTTTTCCAGGTACACCCAGAGTTGATTTTTTTGCGGCACTACGGAAGATCCATAAAAATATTAGACCTAGTCCGATAGACCATGCGAGGGTATCTATATGCCATGTCCAGAAGCCACTATCCGTACATGCTTTATTGAAGGCAAGACCAGCGTCGGTCGAGCACATCTTAGCATTGGTTAAGTGGTGCTGAATATGGCTAGATAGAGTAACTTCTTCTGCAGCCATGTTATATCCCAAAAGTTAATGTTTAAAAAAAACGGGTGTAAACAATCCTGTAAACAACACCAACACATAAGCACAAAAGAAAGGTAGCAGTACTACCGGATAAAGCTTTAGCATTAGTGCAAACAAAACGATTGTTAGCATAAATTTTAATCCGTTGCCGCGTTTCAACGAGGCATACGCTTGATTTGCTCGACTTGCACCCATATATCTGAATGCATAAAGCGCAAATACAAAGTTAGGAAGTACTGCGACTGCGCCACCAGCTAGAGCTGAAAGTGCGGCATTGGTTTCCCAACCTATAAAAATTATTAGTGCAGCTAAAAGGGCTACAAATCCCTGAAGGCAAATTAATTTTAATGCGGCAAGCCTATACGGGCTTGCTAACTTATTAGTCACTTTTAATTAACCTTTATGACGCTCTAATTGTCAGGGTATGAAAACTGGCGAAATTATACTTAATCCTGCCAGTTTTGCAACTTGAGTAGGTGCTTTGTAACACAAAATCGCTGTAAATGTCCCTTTTTAGACATCCAATAAATTAATGGTGGGAATAGTCTTGATTGATACGGTTTAAAATACCGTCTAACTCGTCAAGATTAGTGTAAGAAATAACCAACTTCCCTTTGCCTTTTTTGTTGTAATTTATTTCTACCTTTGCCCCTAGGTTATCAGCAAGCTGCTGCTCTAACTGTTTAACATCTGGGTCTTTTTCTATTACTTCTTTTGCTGGAGCTGGCTCTAAAATAGAGCGAACTAGTTTTTCAGTTTCGCGAACGGTCAATGCCTTTGCAACAGCTAAGCGGGCTGCATCTGATTGCACTTCGCCTTCAAGTGCTAATAAGCAACGAGCGTGACCCATTTCAATGTCACCATGCTCTAACAAAATTTTTACATCGTTATTTAGATTATTTAAGCGTAATAAGTTAGTTACGGTCGTACGTGATTTACCAACTGCATCAGCCACTTGTTGATGTGTTAACTCAAACTCATTAAGCAACCGATTAAGTGCAATCGCTTCTTCCATAGCGTTTAAGTCTTCACGCTGAATATTTTCAATCAGAGCAATAGCAACGGCAGCTTCATCAGGTACATCTTTAATAATACAGGGTACAAACTCAAGCTTAGCTATTTGCGCAGCACGCCAGCGACGTTCACCGGCAATAATCTCATAGCTGTTATGCGCAACAGGGCGTACAACGATAGGTTGAATAATTCCTTGTGAGCGTATCGAACTGGCGAGTTCTTCGAGTGCCTCTTCAGACATGTCTTTACGAGGTTGGTATTTACCTGAGTGTAAAAGCTCGATCGGTAGTTTTTGTAATTCACTGTTACTAGGCTGCGCTGCATTTTCAACGGCGCTGGTTACGTTAGCAGTATCCTGTTCCTTACCTTCGCTTGGTGCAGGTTTAGATGAACTTAAAAGCGCATCGAGTCCTCGGCCTAAACCTCGTTTTTTAGCAGACATGTTATTTTTTTACCTCAAAGTTAGGCGACAACGGGAGTTGTTTTTTCTTTTCTGCGTAGCATTTCACCAGCGAGAGCTAAATAAGCTTTCGCGCCACTTGATGCTCGATCGTAGTACATTGCTGGGGCACCAAAACTTGGGGCTTCTGCAAGTCGAACATTACGTGGGATCACCGTACGGTATACTTTATCGCCAAAATGTTGTTTTAATTGTTCTGATACATCATTTGCTAGTCGATTACGCGGATCGTACATAGTACGAAGTATGCCTTCAATCTGTAAGTTAGGGTTAACTAACTTAGCAAGTTGCGTAATCGTGTCCATTAATGCTGTTAATCCTTCCAATGCATAATATTCACATTGCATAGGTACTAAAATAGAATCGGCAGCGGCCATGGCATTAACGGTTAACATATTTAAAGAAGGCGGGCAGTCTATAAAAATAAACTCATACTGATCTTGTATTTTTTCAAGCGCGTTACGCAAACGTACTTCTCGCGCAAATAATTCCATCAGCTTAACTTCTGCAGCGGTCACATCACCGTTTGCAGCAATCATATGATATTCGCCTGAGGTTTCTTTAATAATCACTTCATCAATAGGCTTATCTTCTATGAGCAAATCATAGATAGTAGGGACGTCACCATATTTGTCGACGCCACTGCCCATGGTCGCATTGCCTTGCGGGTCGAGATCTATTAACAGCACTTTACGTTTCGTTGCAGCCATAGATGCAGCGAGATTAACGGCAGTGGTAGTTTTACCTACTCCACCTTTTTGATTTGCTAATGCGATGACTTTTGCCACAGTGTCTCTGATCCCTAGTCTTTAGAAAGAATTATTAAATGTCGTTGTGCATCTAAATCCGGTACTTCTAATGCAATTTTTTGCTCAAACTTAACACCTGTAGGGAGTGAGTCTAATTCCTCACTTGGAAATACCCCTTTAAGTGCAATGAACTTACCTGAATGATCAATTAAGTGCGAGCACCAGTCAATCATATCTTGTAACGATGCAAATGCACGACTTAGTACGCCATCTAATTTAACACTTGGTTGATATTCTTCAACTCTTGACTGCACCGGGGTGACATTATCAAGACCAAGCTCATGTTTAACATGCATTAAAAAACGTACACGTTTACCTAAACTATCTAATAATACAAACTGCGTTTCAGGTAAGGCAATAGCTAACACTATGCCCGGTAAACCAGGACCTGTGCCAACATCAATATAATGATGACCGGTCAAGTGAGGAGCAACAACTAAGCTATCCATTATATGTTTAACCATCATTTCTTGAGGCAAACGTACCGAGGTTAAGTTATAGGCTTTATTCCACTTATCGAGTAATTCAACATAGCGGACAAGTTGTTGCTGTTGTTTTTGTGTTAGCGCAATATCAGTTTGCGCTAACAAAGTTGTTAATTGTTGCTGTAACACAATGTACCTTTACCGTTACGCAGTTTTGCGTAACAAGCCTTGCTTCTTCAGATACACTAATAATAGCGAAATCGCCGCTGGGGTGATACCAGAAATACGCGAAGCTTGGCCGATAGTGTCTGGACGAGCATCAATTAGCTTAGCAACTACTTCGTTTGATAAACCAGAGACGGTTTTATAATCAAACTCTTTTGGTAAAATTGTTTCTTCATGACGAAGCTGCTTATTGATCTCATCTTGTTGACGCGCGATATAACCTGCGTACTTCGTATGAATTTCAACCTGTTCTAGAGCGGCCTGATTAGTGAACTCAGATCCGAGTCCTTCAATCGCCATCAAGTCGTTATAACGCACTTCTGGACGACGCAGTAATTCTTCTAAGCTGGCTTCACGCACAAGTGGCGTTTTAAGTAATTCGTTTACTTTATTAACCATGGCATGATCTTTATGGATCCAGGTATCTTTAATACGCTGTTTCTCTTTAGCGATCACTTCCATTTTTTCGTTGAATGCTTGCCAACGTTCATCGTTAACTAAACCAAGTTCACGGCCTTTTTCAGTTAAACGAATATCAGCGTTGTCTTCACGAAGCAACAAACGGTATTCAGCGCGGCTAGTAAACATACGATACGGTTCTTTTGTACCCAGTGTTGCTAAGTCGTCAATCAGTACGCCAACATAGGCTTCATCACGACGTGGTGTCCACGACTCTTTACCTTGTACTTGTAAGGCTGCATTCATACCTGCGATCAAACCTTGTGCACCCGCTTCTTCGTAACCGGTAGTACCATTAATTTGACCAGCAAAAAATAAACCATCAATAAATTTAGTTTCTAATGATTGTTTTAAATCGCGTGGATCAAAAAAGTCATATTCAATAGCGTAGCCAGGACGACAAGTGTGTGCGTTTTCAAAGCCGGTGATCGATTGCACAATTTCTAACTGCACATCGAACGGTAAGCTAGTTGAAATACCGTTAGGGTATAACTCGTATGACGTTAAACCTTCTGGCTCTACAAAGATCTGGTGTTTATCTTTATCTGCAAAACGTACAATTTTATCTTCAATAGACGGACAGTAACGTGGGCCTATTCCTTCGATAACACCTGAGTACATAGGTGAGCGATGTAAGTTTTTGCGAATAACATCATGTGTTTTTTCATTGGTGTAAGTGATGTAACACGGAATTTGTTGTGGGTGGTCGCTTTGTTTACCCATAAATGAGAATACCGGTGTTGGTGCATCACCTGGTTGTTCTTGCATTTTACTAAAATCAACAGTCCGGGCATCAATACGCGGTGGCGTGCCGGTTTTTAAACGATCTACTCTAAATGGTAATTCACGTAAGCGATCAGCTAAGGCAATTGAAGGCGGATCGCCAGCTCGGCCACCTTTGAAATTTTCAAGGCCGATATGAATTTGACCGCCTAAGAATGTGCCCACGGTTAGTACCACACTAGGTGCACTAAAACGCAAACCCATTTGTGTCACCACACCGGTTACACGATCATTTTCAACGATTAGATCATCACATGATTGCTGAAAAATCTTTAAGTTTTCTTGGTTTTGAAGTGTATTTTGAATAGCCGCTTTGTACAAGGCACGATCCGCTTGTGCACGCGTTGCTCGTACAGCAGGGCCTTTAGAGGAATTAAGTGTACGGAATTGGATCCCACCTTTGTCAATGGCTTGAGCCATTGCGCCACCTAGGGCATCAATTTCTTTAACCAGATGGCCTTTGCCAATGCCACCAATTGCTGGGTTACAAGACATTTGACCAAGGGTATCCATATTGTGAGTCAGCAGCAGGGTATTCATCCCCATACGGGCAGCTGCCAATGCGGCTTCAGTGCCTGCATGTCCACCACCTACTACGATAACGTCAAAATTTTCGTGAAAAATCATTAATGGGATCCTACTTAAATCAAACCAGTAAACTTCAAAAGGGAGCGTATTCTACCTAGAAATTAGCAGAAGATAAATGATTAAACAGTGCTCAAGATCTAAGTAAGTGATCTCTAATAATATAAAGGATCTTTTAAAGAGATCTTTTAATACTATTACTACTACTGATCGGGTTTTCTGTTGATAAGCTTTAGATCATGATTAAAAACATATAATTAGATCGGATCTAAAGGTGTTAGTATGATCGGATCTTCAGGCAAATAAGCTCTGATCAAAACGGGCTGTTATACACAGGCCGATCAAGGCTCGATCTTATCCCATGGATAAGCATGACTAAAAAAGCAGTTTAATCAGTGTTTATCCACAAAATCTATTAAATTATTAGTAAATTGTGGGTAACTTTATTTATAACTTTTCGCTTGATCTTTCTATTTTAAACCTGTTTGTGTTATCCATGAGTCTAACCAAGCTAAGGCCGTATCTTCGGGCAGTGCTTCATCAAGAATATTAAGCTCTAAACGTTGTGCTACTTTTACAGCGCCTTTTTGACTTAAAAGGGCATCTATATTGCGTCCTGCAAGGTTATAAGTGTCGTAACTAGTATCGCCAAGTGCAATAACCGAATACTTTAAATGCGAAAGATCATCCACTTGTGATACTTGTTCGATAAAACCAATCAGGTTGTCAGGGTAATCACCCGCACCGTAGGTTGATGTACAAACCAACCAAATAGTATTTTGTTGATCTATTTCATTAAATTCAGGTTGATCATGTAGTTGGCTATTAATCCCTTGGTTGTTAAGTGCATCATTTAACTGCTCTGCAACGTACTCGGCGGATCCCATTTGACTACCAACGATAATATTTACTGAACTCATGAATATGGCTGATCACTATTAGTTTTAATTGCTGCATATGATAGCTCAGTGAGTATAACAGTAAAGTTAAGAGTGCTATTTTGTATAACTATTTTTGTGGTAATTTAAGCCGTCGCGCTAACTAGTGCTTTAACTTGTTGATTATTAATGAGTTAACAAAATATATTTAAATGTAATCTTCTGATCAAGTTGTTGATAAGGTTGGGGAAAGCTCTGCTTAACTAAAAAGCAATGTTATAAATAGTTTGCTAAGTTATTGATTTTATATTGAGTGTTAACCACCAGCTAGCACAAATTCATAAATAAAGGCGTGTTGATCTTAGTGTGGATACAAAGCATGTTGATAACTTAAAATTGGGATCGAGAATAATTAAAAAAAATGATCCATTTATGCAGATCAGACTAAAAATCCATTTTTATTTTCTAAAAATCACTATTTAACTGATTTAAACACAGCATATTTTTACTTTTTATCGCTTTTAACTCATTTTCAAGGCAATAAAACCCCAATTGTGGATAACTGATCTGCAAAAAATAATTTTCATCAATTTAAACTAAGAAATTAACTATATTTTGCTGGTGGAGTGGGCGATCAAACTTACTTTTTAGGTACGTTTTATTTTTATGGTTTAATAATTACCTATGGCCAAGCTTGAAAAGCTAATGTAATAGGTTCTCTTTTAGGGGGAGATAAGCTTAATTTTTTACTATGAATGTAGGTAGTTTATCTGCTGTTTGGTGTGATTATAGGTTTAGCTCATCTGCCTTAAACACATTTTTAAACATAAATGGAGGCTAATATTGGTGCAATTTAGCTGTATTTTTTAGTCTGTTTGGTTTTTAAAGTGAGTTATTAAAATACATTTTGGCGAGTCGATATTAAAAATAGTAGGGCATTAAAAAGGGCACCTAAGTGCCCTTAATGATCAAATTAATAGTTCGACTATTTACCGATACAGAACGAGCTGAAAATTTTGCCAAGCAAATCATCAGAAGTAAATTCACCAGTTATTTCGTTAAGATACTGCTGTGTTAAACGCAGTTCTTCCGCGAGGATTTCACCGGCCACATGCATCTCTAATTGTGTTTTACCTGTATCTAAGTGATACGCAGCATGTTCTAGTGCATCTAAGTGACGACGGCGTGCCATAAAACCACCTTCTGTAGCACCATCAAAACCAATGCAAGCTTTTAAGTGAGTACGAACTAACTCTATACCATCAGCATTTTTAGCGCTTAAACTAATGACAGGATATTGTTGTTTTTGATCTATGCCGACTACATCACCTGATAAATCGGCTTTATTTCTGATCACAGTCACGCCCATACCTTGGGGTAACTTAGCCATAAATTCAGGCCAAATAGCATGTGGATCGGTATCAGTGGTGTCGGTGCCATCAAGCATAAATAGCACCCGATCAGCTTGGTTTATTTCATCCCAGGCACGTTCAATGCCTATTTGCTCTACCTTATCTGGGCTTTCTCGTAGGCCTGCGGTATCTATTATATGCAGTGGCATACCATCTATATGTATATGCTCACGTAATACGTCACGAGTGGTGCCGGCTATTTCAGTTACGATGGCCGCTTCTCGTCCTGCTAATGCATTAAGTAAGCTTGATTTACCTGCATTAGGACGACCTGCAATAACGACGCGCATACCTTCGCGCATTATACTGCCTTGTTTGGCTTGATTGGTAACGGCATTAAGCTGCTCGATGATGGCATTTAAATCACCGCCCACTTTTCCGTCTGATAAAAAATCGATTTCTTCGTCAGGAAAATCAATAGCCGCTTCCACATACATACGTAAGTGAATGACTTTTTCAACTAGGGTTTCTATGTGCTTAGAGAATTGCCCTTGAAGTGATTGTAGAGCACTTTTAGCGGCTTGCTCGCTAGTTGCATTAATTAAGTCGGCGATTGCTTCTGCTTGAGTTAAATCAAGCTTGTCGTTCATAAACGCACGCTCAGAGAATTCACCTGGTTTAGCTAAACGCACACCGTCTATTTTACTTATTTCTTTGAGTAGCATATCAAGAACAACAGGGCCACCATGGCCTTGGAGTTCGAGTACATCTTCACCGGTAAATGAGTGTGGGCCAGCAAAGTAAATCGCAATACCTTGGTCAAGTTGCTGACCTGCAAGGGTGTTAAATGGCACATAGTCGGCATAACGAACTTTAGGGACTTTGCCTATTATTTTTTCAGCAACCTGTTTGGCTAGGTTTCCTGAAACGCGAATAATACCAACACCGCCTCGGCCTGGGGCAGTGGCTTGTGCTGCAATTGTATCGTGATTGATCATGCGGTTTATTTGCCAACTTAAATAACGTAATGGCGGTATTGTAACCTATCAAATAGGCACTCGCGAATGCTGTTATAAAAAATAGGCAATAAAAAAGGCGACTTAAGTCGCCTTTATATAAGTAGGGAGTTTAATCGCCCCTTACTTTAATTCCTTTCTTTTCCATGCCACGGTAGATGATTAACATCTGGACAATAGAAATAAGGTTAGACACTAACCAGTAAAGTACTAAACCAGATGGGAACCATAAGAAGAATACAGAGAAGATAACCGGCATAAAGGTCATCATTTTTTGCTGCATTGGATCGGTAACCGTCATAGGTTGTAGTTTTTGCGTTATGAACATACTCGCACCAAATAAAATTGGTAATACGTAGTATGGGTCTTTTGCAGAAAGGTCAGTTAACCAAAGTACAAATTCAGCATGACGTAGTTCTGTTGATTCTAAGAATACATAGAACAAGGCTAAGAAGATTGGCATTTGCAGTAAAATAGGGAAACAGCCACCCATAGGGTTCACTTTTTCTTTACGGTACATTTCCATAGTCGCTTGGCCGAATTTTTGACGATCATCGCCATACTTTTCTTTTAGCGCCTTCATCTTAGGCTGTAACGCACGCATTTTAGCCATTGAGGTGTACTGTGCTTTAGTCAGTGGATACATTAATGTTTTAACGATAATAGTGATGGCAATAATTGCTACACCCCAGTTACCTAAAATACTGTGTAACCATTTAAGTAGCACAAATAACGGCTGCGAAATGAAAAACAACCAACCATAATCAACTGTTAAGTCTAGGTCTGGATGAATGGCTTCAAGTTTATCTGACTCTTTAGGGCCCATGTAATAAGTTGCAGTAAGTACTTGCTCACTACCAGCTTGAACATTAACCGCTTCGTCTTTAACACCAATAATAGCCGCATTACTTTTAGTAATTAAACTATAAAGAGTATTAGTTTGATCTTGCATTGGTACCCAAGCACTTACAAAGTAATGCTGAATAAAGGCAACATAACCACCTTGAGTATTAATACTGAGGTTTTTATCAGCCATGTCTGAAAAACTGTACTTTTCATATTTCTCTTCGCTAGAGCCATAAGCAGCACCAAGATAGTTCTGGTCAACTAAGCTACCTTTTTCTTGCACAGTACGTTTAATTTGTGTGTAAAGCTGTACTTGAATTGGCTCAGCAGTGGTGTTGTTTACAGTGTACTCAAGAGCAACGTCGTATTGGCCTTTTTTGAATACATAGGTTTTAGTAAAGGTAACACCTTTGCTATCAGTAAACGTTAAAGGAACACGCAGTTCATCACCATTCATTGTATAGCTTTTTTGCTGTGTACTATAAACAGGGCGGCCATTTGCAGATGCATCTGGGCCATTTAAACCAATTAAACCACTTTGAGAGAAGTATTGATTGCCATCAAACTCACCCAAAAGCATAAAGGGTGTTTCTTCACCTTTTACTTCTTCGTATTGCAGTAGGTCTGATTCAACAATATCACCACCGCGGGTATCTATTTTTACAGTGAATACGTCAGTTGTGATATCGATTACTGAACGTTTTGCACTGATTGCTGCAGTTGGTAAATCACCGTCTGTTGACGAAGGTACATAATCATCAGAATCAGGTGAGTTAGATTGTAGTGTTTGTGTGTTGGCACTAGGATCGGCTTTTGGTGTGTTGTAGTCATTATTCCACTCTTGAAATAATAAAAACGACACTAGCATTAGGCCGATGAATAAAAACGTGCGTTGCGATTCCATAACAGCTCT
Organism: Pseudoalteromonas sp. Scap06; assembly: GCF_013394165.1. NCBI lineage: Bacteria > Pseudomonadati > Pseudomonadota > Gammaproteobacteria > Alteromonadales > Pseudoalteromonadaceae > Pseudoalteromonas > Pseudoalteromonas sp. Scap06. The sequence goes on from NZ_CP041330.1 coordinate 3,379,743, forward strand.
TATTTCTCGTGTTGGTGGTTAATACGGGTTAATTTTTCAGGAACGGGGTCGTCTCCGCCTGAATGTAAAGGATGGCATTTTAATATGCGTTTAACTGCTAACCAACTCCCTTTTACCGATCCATGCAAATTAATTGCTTGAATAGCGTAACTAGAGCATGTTGGATTAAAACGACAATGCGGACCTAATAGCGGGCTAATCCACTTTTGATAACCGCGGATAAATAAAACTAAACAACGTGTTGGTAAAGCAGCAAGTGGTTTAAGTAACCTCATGTTGTACATGCCCCTACGTTATGTTTAGTGAATAGATACCATGTATTTAAAGACTCACTATGAGATTTTAAACGCATGATTAAAAGGTGAGCTAAAGATACCTTAATTAACCCTGTAATTCTATTGCTATTGGGTTTGTTTAGTCGATTTAGCTGATTTGTTTGGGCGTTTTTTAAATGGTGGCGGTTTAGGGGCACCAGGTTTGCAGCGTTCATTAATCTTACGCCACAGCTTTGTAAGTTGTTTGGTTAATTCTTCATTAGACTGTTCATCAATGCCACTTTTAACCATCAACACAATATCAATATTATCGAGCGTGTGTTGGTTTAAACGAAAACTTTCGCGAGCAAGACGTTTAATACGGTTTCGTTGACATGCCTTTTTTACACGTTTTTTAGCAACAGTAAGGCCTAATCTAGGTTTTGACTGGTCACTTGGTTTTGCTAATAAGGTAAAGAAAGGAGTTGCAGCCCGAGCGGGTTCGTTAAATATGCGAGAGTAATGCGAGGGAGTTAACAGACGTAACTCCCTGCCAAAGCTAAAGTCTTCCACTTATAAATTAAGCAGAAAGAACTTTGCGGCCTTTAGCACGGCGACGAGCTAATACTTTACGGCCATTTACAGTTGCCATACGAGCACGGAAACCGTGTGTACGTTTGCGTTTTAAAACGCTAGGTTGAAAAGTTCTTTTCATAACAATCTCATCCGATCGGTTAAAGTTAAAACATCCTATGCAGGTCGCGATCCTGGCACAGGTGCCATTGCGAGCGCGAGATATTATAGATGAAGTGACGAAAAGTCAATCATAATAGAGTGCGTAAAGCATGTTTATTTATGATCAATTTTCATGATCCGATAGGATCATCATAAATAAGAAGTTTTCCACAGCCCCTGTATAAAAAGTGAATAAAAGCATGGGAAAAGTAAATTAGATCGTAAATTGTGGTCGCGATCTGCTGCCAGTTTTGTTATGATCTCTAATCAAGCTTTAAAATAAAAAGCTATTAGAATCAGTCTGTTATTATATTTATACATCGATATCAACAATTTTACAAAATCAATCTTTTACTTGTGGATAAAGTGCATTCATAATAGTCGGTCTTGGGCTGCTTATTGAGCCATTTAAACGCAATACAGGTGTGATTTTTGAATCATTA